>NZ_CP012559.1:310060-620121 GCF_000831645.3 Companilactobacillus heilongjiangensis | reverse complement strand
ATCAGCTTCCACAAGTGCAACGAATTTCTGTGCTGCAATCCCTAAAACCTTGGCACTCGAGTTAATCCCAGTAATTGTTTGGCTGTAACTCTTGGAATTAATCGTCGATTCAGTTCCAATAATACCGATATTACCAGTTTTAGAAACTTTAACTGCTGCTTGTGAACCCGGTTGAATTACTCCAATCATTGGAACAGTAAATTCAGTTCTCAATTCTTCCAAAGCATTGGCAGTAGCGGTATTGCATCCATAAATAATTAGTTTTACATTCTGGCTAATCAAAAACTGTACCATTTCTCGGGTATAAGCGATAATTTGTTCCTTAGTTTTTACACCGTAAGGCATACGTGCTTCATCGCCAATGAAAATGATATTCTCAGCTGGCAATTGACGGAGTACTTCTTTAACGACGGTTAATCCGCCCAATCCAGAATCTAATACTCCAATTGGTCTATGATCACTCATAATGTTTCCCCCACTCTCATTTAAGTGAAATTTTTCCGTGCTATCTTTTACAATGACTTAAAAAGCAATTACTCTAATGATATAATGAATTGTCTGAAAAAAGGAGTTATAGCAATGGCCGCAAAATCAAAAGATCTTAACAAATCAACGTTAACTGATGCTCTAAAGAAAAGTGAAAACGGTGAGAGTACAGATACGTTAACTGAAAACTACTTTGCAGTTTCAGTACTCCGTGATTTTATTCTACCCGATTTGCTTGACAAGGATGCCGTCGAATTATTGTATTGGGCCGGTAAAAACCTCAGCCGTCAATTGATTCTCGATATGGAAAGCTTACCCGACCTATTCATCAAGGCTGGTTTCGGTAAATTAGAAATTACCAAGCAAACACCGAAGAGTTATACATATAAGTTAACTGGTCCTGAAGTTAAACAACGTTTTGATACGAATAATGATGATCCAGAGTTCTCATTAGAAACTGGAATAATTGCTGAAACTGTTGAAAAAACAATCGCAGCATATTGTTTAGGAACATATACTGTAAACAGTAAAGCCAAAAGCGTGACAATTAAAATTCAAATTGATCGAAACTAAAGTATACACCAAAAACCGATCAAAGTGACTGCGTTTATTGCTTAAAATTTATAACAACAAATAAATAAGCAAGTCTCAAATCCTGATCTATCAGGGTATTGAGGCTTGCTTATTTTTTTATTTGCCGTCTCCAGAGATGAGAGTATTAACCTGCTATGCGGACCGGCGTGAGCCAAGGTCTCACACCTCGGTTTGAAGCCTTACCAAAAACCGGTAAGTCTCCAAACACGCCCGGTGGTGTAATGGCTGAAGCCATAACGCCACACCCACAGCTGGTTAATACTCTCATCTCTTCCGACTAATTTCAGCTTTTAATATCATTGATTCAATCAATAATTATGGTTATTTTGATATACACCTATAAATATAAATATCAATTTCGGTCGCTCAACTCTTTTTTGTACTCCAACAAAAAAAGATTGGATTCCCAAACATAAGGAAAATCCAATCTTTTTATACAAATCAAAAATTAATAAATTCAATCTAACTAACACATTGAAACCTTCAATACCCCAGCCGGAGGTTGTCGGGGAAATAATCAGTCTGCCATGAAGGTGGCGTTAGTGCTTTAGCACTTACACCACAGGGCGAGTTTTGAAATTCGCGAACTATGCGAAGTTCAAAATCGAGAGGCGAGACCTTGGCTCGACTCGATCCTCATGGCAGAACTGATTTTTCCCTGACAACCGTAGGCGGAATTTTTAATTAATCTGAATAACCATCCAAAATATTAGTTAGTTGAGCTTTATTATGGAAACCTGTGAGCTTTTCTACAACTTCGCCATCTTTTTTGATAACTAATGTAGGAATTGCCATGATTCCAAATTCTTTAGGTGTATCAGGGTTAGCATCAACATCCATCTTCAAAAACTTAACTGAATCATCGTTTTCTGACAATTCTTCGATAACTGGTGATTGCATACGACATGGACCACACCATGTTGCCCAGAAATCAACTAGTACAACACCATCTTTTGTTTCTTCTTTAAATTCTTTATCTGTTACTTCATCAACCATTTCATTCACTCCTTTTAACAAATTAAATATTATCATTATTAGCTAATCTTTAGAAAGCATTTGCTCTCATTAAAGGTCAACAATTGTAGCACCTGATCCACCAGAGCTTGCGGGAGCGTATCCGAATGATTTAACTCGAGGATTTCTCTGGAGATAATTGGTAACACCTTTTCTAATAACACCTGTACCAAACCCATGGACAATTGTGACTTGATTATAACCAGCTAACAAGGCCGAATCAATATATTGATCCAGTTCAGTCATTGCTTCCTCATAACGTTTACCACGTAAGTCCAATTTGCTGGAAAGTCCGGTACTCTTGGTACGACGAACCATTGTTGGTTTCTTTTCTGGTTCTTGCTCAGCGTTTTGAACTTTCTCAAGTTCGTCAGCACTAAACTTCATCTTCAAGATACCAAGTTGAACTTCATACTCATTATCCTTATTCTTACGGACAATCGTACCAATTTGATCATATGTCAACGTCTTAACAGAATCGCCGACTTTCAATGCTTGACGACGTTTGTTGCGACGTAAAACTTTATTCTTCTTGATTGCTTCATCTTGATGCAAATTCTTCAAGTTAGTCTTGGCAGAAATAATTTGGTCTTCCTTAATTGCCACACCATCTTGTTCCATCTTATGAAGCTTATCAATAATCTTCTCTGATTCCTTTTTAGCTTTGGCAACGATTTGATTAGCTCGAACCTTAGCTGCTTGAATTTCAGAGTTCTTCGACTTATCGAGGGCGTCACTCTTCTTTTCAAAATCAGTTTGGATATCTTTGTTCTTAGATAATTGAATCTTCAATTGGTCATTCTTTTGCTCAAACTCTTTACGACGGTTCTCAAGGTCAGCAATCATATTGTTGAGATCTTGACTCTCTCCATCCATCAAAGCTTGTCCACGGTCAACGACACTCTTGTCCATCCCTAATCGAGCGGCAATGTTAAACGCATTGCTTGCTCCAGGAATACCAATCAACAAACGATATGTTGGTCGTAGTGACTTGTCATCGAATTCCATACTGGCATTGATCGTTTCCGGTGTATTATAAGCAAAAATCTTTAGCTCAGGATAGTGAGTCGTTGCCATAATATCAGCTTTTGACGTTGCTAATTTTTCCAACACAGCAATCGCAATTGCAGCACCTTCTTGTGGATCAGTTCCGGCACCAAGTTCATCAATTAAGACCAAACTGTGTTCGGAAACTTTATGAATGATATTAATAATATTATCCATATGTGATGAGAATGTACTCAAGTTTTGTTCGATTGATTGTTCATCACCGATATCGACGAATACTTCATCGAAAACAGCAATTTCACTGGCTTCACGAGCGGGAATAAAGAGACCTGCTTGTGCCATCAATTGAATTAAACCAAGAGTTTTCATCGTGATAGTTTTACCACCAGTATTGGGTCCAGTGATTAACATCGTTCTGTAACCATCGCCTAGCCTAATATCATTGGCTACAACCTTGTCTGGGTCGATTAGCGGGTGTTTTGCCTGTTCCAAGTCAACTACATGATTATCGGAAATAATTGGCTCAGTGGCCTTTATTTCCTTAGCATACTTAGCTTTAGCGTTAATCAAATCAAATTGTGCTAAAACTTCGTTGTTTTTCACGATTTCATCAATTTCTGGACGAACCATATCTGACAAATTATTCAAAATCCGAATCTCTTCAGATTTTTCAGACAACTTAGCTTCATGCAATTGATTATTCATCCCGACAACAGCTTGTGGCTCGATGTAGAAAGTCTGTCCACTGGCACTTTGGTCATGAACAACTCCACCAAATTTTGCTTTATATTCAGCTTTAACAGGAATAACAAAACGATCATCACGCAATGTTACTAGTGCTTCAGTCAAATACTTAGTGTTCTTGCCACGCGTAAATTGAGCCATAGTTTGACGAATTTCATCATTCAACTTATTGATATGACTACGGATATACTTCAAATCATCCGAAGCAGTATCCAAAACGCGACCAGTATCATCCAGTGAACGGGCAATACGACGTGTCAATTCAGGGTTATTGATCAAGTCATCATTCAAGTCATAAAGTTGACGTAATTCGACTTGGTTATCTTTTAAATCTTCAAAAAACTCTTTTAATTCACTAGTGTTTTGGAGGACTTGACCAATAGCAGCCAATTCCGTTCCATTTAAATTCCCGTCTTTTTTCAAACGGTTAGCTTGGTCATGTAGATCAGCTAATTTTCTAACTGGGATTTCACCCTTAATACGGACAATATCAGCACCATCTTTAGTTTGGTCAATCAATCTTTGAACAATTGATTCAACCGACATTGGCATTAATTTTTTTAGGAGTGTCTTCCCACGAGTTGTGATTAGATACTTAGCGATTTCAGCTTTGATCTTGTCAAACTCTAATACTTTCAAAGCTTTATTATTCATAATGTCTCCTATACAAAATAAGACTGAAACATAAAGTCTCAGCCTTAAAGTTTAAATAGCTCCAATCCAGAGATGACTCAAAACACCAGTTAATACCGGTGTACTTCGAATCATGGCTGAAGCTACGAATGAATGTTCCAAAGCATGTTGAATACCAGGTACCGGAATCATGGCTAACATTAACATCACCATAAAAATAGTGACATAAGTAACGACGAATCCAATAATCCCTCCACTTAAAAGATTTACATCATTGTACATTGGAAAATACGTTAGACGTTTGAAATACAAACCAACGAATCTCACAATGATCCAACCAATGAAGCAAATAAGTATAAAAGCAAAGGCACGGTAAAATGCATTGTCTAGTTCCATACCAACTTTTGTTGAGAAAAAGGCAAATTCACTGCCTAAATTGGCAGATGGATAAGGCACAATCATTTCAAACTTTGGTCCTAGGCCTCGAAAAGACACTAGTGCCAAACAAAAGAATAGCGCATATCCAACTGCATAAAATGCTTCCATGGCTAGTCCACGGCGAGCACCAATATAAAAACCATAAATCAAAAGTAAAATAAGTAACAGACTAAGCATTATTTCCCCTTACTTCAATCATGCTAAAAAAGCGAATTTATAAATCATTTTTCATTGCCGTCTCCAGAGCTGAGAAGTATTTCGCCTGCTGTGGGACCGGCTCGAGCCAAAGTACGGTCTCGACCCTCGATTTTGAGCCGAAATTCACGTCTCAAAATACGTCCTGTGGTGTAATGTTAAAGTCCTAACGCCACTTCCACTGCTGGTGAATACTTCTCAACTCTTCCGACTAGTTTATTTATACAAACTAATAAATATTTCCAATCCTTTATATATAAATAAAAGGAACATTCCTACGGAAATATTTATAACGATACCCTCAGATAACACCATAAACAATCAAACGATTGGCTTGCGCCAATCGTTACTTGTTTAGTGCTTATTCTTCGTAATTATCATCGTCGTCACTTGTGAATGTGTTCAAAACTTCTTGAACCATATCCCATTCTTCTGGGTCATCGATTGGTTCTAGATCACCGGCATCGACATCTCCATTTTCATCTGGTTCGAATGAGTATGCTTGAATAGCAATTTCTTCTGCATCCTTATCAGCTTTTGGATATAGGAATACGTATGATTTACCATAATCTTCTGAATCAAAAGTAAAGAGAATCAAATAAGTTTCTTCGTTACCTTGTTCATCACTTAAAATAACTTCGTCTAAATCCTTTGGTGGTTGTTCTTCACTCATAATTATCACCTTAATTTCGTGTTAGTTTACCTTTAGCATCAAGATAATTCTGTAGAATCATCTCTGCGGCAATCTTATCGATAACTTTCTTACGTTTTTTACGAGACACATCGGCCTCATCAATCAACATTCTTTCGGCCTGAACAGTTGTTAACCGTTCGTCAATAAAATCGATTGGCAAATGAAACTTATCTTCGACCATTTTGCCATACTCACGAGACTTTTCTACTCTGGGTCCTTCAGTGTTATTCATATTCTTTGGTAATCCAAGGACCACACCAGTAGGTTGCTTTTCTTGAATAATTTCGCCTAATCGATCTAAGCCAAATTGCTCTTTATCCTCATTGATACGAATAATTTCAACTCCCTGCGCTGTCCAGCCTAATAAATCGCTGCAAGCAACACCGACAGTTCGTGAACCAACATCTAAACCTAATAATCTCATCTATTTACCTTGATTGAGATAACTCTTAACTAATTCTTCGATTATCTCGTCTCTTTCATGTTTCAAAATCAAATTACGGGCATCGTTGTGTCGTGGAATATATGCTGGGTCACCAGAAAGTAGATAGCCGACAATTTGGTTAATTGGGTTATATCCTTTTTCTTCTAGTGATTGGTAAACACTTTGCAATGTTTCTTTGACATCTTTGCCTTTGTTTTCATTAAAATCGAAACTCATAGTTTTATCAAGTGAACTCATGGCAAACCTCCATATAACTAAAATTTAAGTGACCGAAAAGCTTCATTTCAATTATAGCCCACTTTAATAAGATTTAATAATATCTTTGGCTAATTGTAACGCATTTGTAAGACCAGCCGGATTCTTACCACCAGCTTGCGCCATATCTGGACGACCACCGCCGCCACCTTGAATTTCCTTAGATATTTTCTTAATTAAATCTCCAGCTTTAACACCCTTAGCTTGGGCATCCTTGTTAACAGCTACAACTAAACTAGCTTTGTCATCGCCGCTAGCACCAAGAACCAAGATATCTGACTTATTGTCATTCTTCCAGTCATCGGCAAGTTGTCTAAGAGCTGACATATCAGCAGGGACAATATTTGAAATAACTTTGTAGCCATTAATATCTTCAACATTATCAAAGACTTCAGCTGACTTTTGACTTGTTAATTGTGCTTTCAAGTTTTGGTTGTCACGCTTGAGGGCTTTAATTTCATCGGCCATTTGTGCAGCACGACTTGGTACATCTTTTAATTGGTTAACTTTAATATTCTTAGCAGTTTCTTGTAATGCTTGTAATTGTTCGTTGAAGTATTCGAAAGCTTCCTCACCGGTAACGGCTTCGATTCTTCTTGTACCTGAACCAATAGCTGATTCAGAAGTAATCTTGAACAAGCCTAGTTCAGAAGTGTTTCTGGCGTGAGTACCACCACAGAATTCAGTTGAGAAATCATCAATTTCAACAACACGAACGAAGTCGCCATACTTTTCACTAAATAGTGCAATGGCACCCTTCTTCTTTTTAGCCTCTTCAATAGGCAATACTTCTGTCTTAACTGGAATAGCAGCCCAGATCTTTTCGTTAACGATTTTTTCAAGGTCAGCAATTTGTTGATCTGTCAAAGCAGTGTTGCTATTGAAATCGAAACGTAAGTAATCTGGTTCAACTAATGATCCGGCTTGGTGAGTTCTAGCACTAACAACATCACGTAAAGCTTGATCCAACAAGTGAGTAGCCGTGTGATTGTGACGAACCTTTTCACGGAAGTCTACATCGATTTCTAGCTTGTATTGTGTATCAGATGAAATAGCTGACATAACGTTAACTAGATGAATGTTTTGACCATTTGGAGCGTGTTGAACGTCAATAACTTCAGCAACTTGGTTACCCTTCATGTCGTAAATATTACCAACATCGGCAACTTGACCACCCATTTCAGCATAGAAAGGAGTTGTGTCAAAAATCAATTGTGCTTGACCTTCAGCAACAGTCTTAACTTCTTTATCATCAACAACGATATCTTTCAAAGTACTTTCAGTTTCGTTGTGATCATAACCAATAAATTCACTAGGTGTCTTGATTTCCATCAAAGTTTCATCTTGCATACCCATTGATTGTAAGTTTCCACGAGCATCACGAGCACGTTGTTTTTGTTCTTCCATGTTTTGTTTGAAACCAGCTTCATCAACTGTCAAACCTTCGTCGTTAGCATATTCACGAGTAAGTTCCATTGGGAAACCGTAAGTATCGTAAAGTTTGAAAGCATTGGCACCGTCGATAACAGTTTGGTCTTTCTTACGAAGATCAGCAATAACACCGTTTAACAATGCTAAACCAGCATCAAGTGTTTCTGAAAAACGTTTTTCTTCTTGCTTAATTGTTTGGGCAATGAAGTCTTGTTGTTCGCTAACTTCTGGATAGTAACTTTCCATAATGCGACCAACTATAGGAACCAATCTGTATAGGAATGGTCCGTTAACGCCTAACTTCTTACCATTTAGAACAGCACGTCTGATCAAACGTCTGATAACATAGCCACGACCTTCGTTTGAAGGCAAAGCACCATCACCAATAGCGAAAGATACTGAACGAGCGTGGTCAGCAATAATCTTAAATGAAACGTCATCTTCAGCGTTTTCACCGTATTTCTTATCGCAAAGTGAACCAACATCTTCAATTAAAGGCATGAATAAGTCAGTTTCAAAGTTAGTCTTTGTACCTTGAACAACAGAAACAAGACGTTCGAGACCTAAGCCCGTATCAATGTTCTTATGTGGTTGTTCAACGTATTGACCATTTGGCAAGTGATTCAATTCTGAGAACACGATGTTCCATACTTCAAGGTAACGTTCGTTTTCGCCACCAGGATAGTTTTCAGGGTCATCTTCTGACAAGTTGTTGAATGATTGACCACGATCGTAGAAAATCTCTGAATCAGGACCACAGGGGCCTTCACCGATATCCCAGAAGTTATCTTCATCTTTTAAGATATGATCTTTAGCAATTCCTGCTTTAGCCCAAAGTTCTTGAGTTTCAGTATCCTTAGGATAAGTTGTAATGTACAAACGATCTTTGTCCATATCAATCCATTCAGGACTTGTTAGAAATTCAAAAGCCCAAGGAATAACCTCTTCCTTGAAATAATCCCCAACTGAGAAGTTACCCATCATTTCAAAGAAAGTTTGGTGACGCGCTGTTTTACCAACATTTTCAATATCGTTAGTTCTGATACATTTTTGAGCACTTGTAATTCTAGGATTGTTAGGCACAACTGTACCATCAAAATATTTCTTCATGGTAGCAACACCAGAGTTGATCCAAAGTAAAGTTGGATCATCATGAGGAACAAGTGATGCACTAGGTTCAATCATGTGACCTTTTGTTTGGAAAAAGTCTAAAAACATCTTTCTTATTTCAGCACTTGATAAATTTTTCATTTTATCTCCCTAAAAAAAACGAAAAATCGCTGCAACTCCAAGGACGCCACTGCGCGGTACCACCTTGTTTGCAACGATTATCGTTAGCCTCTCAACATTTATTATATACAATTTAATTTGGCAGCATCTGTACACCAAATACTTGAGCCTTCTCACCAACCGGCTTTCTCTGAAAGTATCTGATACAAGATATATCCAAGGAAAATATTAACCATCAGGACAAAAATTGTCAATGTTAAAGTTATTTTCCGTCTCCGGGGATGAGAACATTCACCTGCTATGCGGACCGATTCGAGCCAAAGTGCGGTCTCGAATCTCGGTTTGAAGCCTTACCACAGACCGGTAAGTCTCCAAACTCGCCCGGTGGTGTAAGAGCTAAAGCTCTAACGCCACACCCACAGCTGGTGAATATTCTCATCCCCTCCGACTCTTTGATTCTCTAGTTTGAATTGTATTTTAAAATGTTTCGTTAACTTGTATACAGATCAAAAGATTAAAAAAAGAAAACAATTTCCCCTAAATGGAAAAATCATCTTCCTCATTTTTGTATTAATAACTAAAGATTCCAACAAAAAATAAATTAGTTGGAAGAGCTGAGAGTATTCATCCGCAGCGAAAGTGGCGTTATGGCTTTAGCCATTACACCACCGGACGTGTTGGAGACTTTCCGGTTTTTGGAAAGGCTTCAACCGAGGTTCGAGACCGCCTTTTGGCTCGGACCGTGCCGCGCAGCAGATGAATACTCTCAGCTCTGGAAACGGCCTAACAAAAACTACTTGTGGCTATTCTTTCTAGCTTCACGTTCTTGTCTCTTATTTTGTCTGTTTTGAAGTTTTCTTTGTTGACGATGTTCTTCGTTAATCGCCTTTTTAATCTTATTCTTGTAACCTGGTTTTCTCTTGGTCTTTTGCTTCTTAACAAAGCCAACTAACTTAGTATCAAGTTTTTCTTGGGTAGCTCTACGGTGTACTCGTCTGTCACGTTCTACGACATCAACGATTTCACCATTCTTGATATCCTTGTTTTCAAACTTGATTCCCATGTGTTCGATGTCATCGATTTTGTTTTCTTCGCCTGGTTCATAAATCGTAATGGCTGTACCGGACATCTTGTTACGTCCTGTTCTACCAACACGGTGAATGAAAAAGTCTAAGTCGTCAGGAATTTCAGCATTAATTACGTGTGAAACTCCGCTGATGTCGATACCACGGGCTGCTAAATCTGTTGCTACAACGAATTGGTATTCCATGTTTTCGACTTGTTTCATAGCACGTTTTCTTTCACGTGGTGTTAATCCACCATGGATACGAGCTACTTTTAGGCCTTGGCTGCGAAGATAGTTGTAAATCTCATCAACTGACTTCTTAGTGTTAGCGAAAATCAAAACTAGGTATGGTTCTCCTAATGTGATCAATTGGTAAATCATTTGTTTCTTATCACGTCCGTGACTAGACATTAGCCAATTGCTTACGTTTCTAGGAATGATTGTCCCGTTCTTGATTTCTACTCGTTGAGGACCATGCATGTACTTCTTCAAGTATGGTTCTAGTTTTTGTGGAATTGTAGCTGAGAAAACCATCATTTCACGGTTATCTGGCAATTTACTTGTAATATGTTCAACATCATCTAAGAAGCCCATGTCCAAAGTCATGTCAGCTTCATCGACAACGAAACGTTCTACATTTTCAATGTGCAAATCATTTTCACGGATTAAATCCCAGAGTCTTCCGGGAGTACCGATAGCAATTTGTGGTTGGTGAGCTTCAAGCTTTCTCTTTTGACGATCACGGTCAGAACCACCAACGAAGATAAAGGCATTATATTCTTCTGGGTAGTTCTTCAAAATTGCTTGTGTGTCTTCATAAATTTGATAAGCCAACTCACGACTTGGAGTAGCAATCAAAAGTTGAACTTCTTGCTTGTCAGTCAAAGCATTCATTGATGGCAACAAGAAAGCATGTGTCTTACCGGAACCTGTTTCTGATTGAACAATAATATCTTTTTTCTTATTAACTAAAGAAATTACGGCCTCTTGAACCTCGGTTGGTTCCTCAAAATGTATTTCTTTCAACGACTTATTGATTGAGTCATTAAAGTTGTATTGCGAAAATTTAGTCATCTATTCACCCTTCTGGTTATATTCAGTAACTATCTCTTTAAGCTCTTCAAACATCTGTTCCACTTCGGCAGCGTTTTGGGCAGTGGCACCACTTGCTAATGGGTGACCTCCACCATCATGTTCTTTAGCTAGTTCATTGATGATTGGACCTTGAGAACGCAAATGCATTCTGAAAGTACCATCATCTTTTTGAACAGCTTCCATCCATGAGCAAACTTCCTTCAAACGGCCTGGTGTCGAAACAACAGAATTGGCTTGTTCTTGATTGATACCCAATTTCTTCATTAAGTCGAGATCAATCACTGCATAGGCTGCACCCGAGGCATCAATTTGTAAATTATCAAACAGAATACCTTGAAGCTTAGCTTGTTGCAATGTAATTTCATTCATCTTGTTGTTGATGGCAGCAGTATCTACACCCAAAGCGATACATTGGCCACCGACTTCCATCGTATGTTGTGTTGTTGATGGATATAGAAATCTACCTGTATCACCGACAATTCCGGCATACAAATAATAAGCAACTTCCTTGGTCAATTGTAGTTCATCACAGCTTTCAATCAAATCAGCCACGATTTCCGAACTAGAACTAGCCTTAGTGTTAACGAAAAGTTGATCTCCATAAGCATCATCATTAGGATGGTGATCGATCTTAATTAAGAAATCCCCATCATCAAAACGTTGATCGTCAATTCTTGGTTGATTAGCAGTATCAGTGACAATAACGAGTGCTCCTTGATAATCTGCATCAGTTACAGTTTCAGCAGTTGATAACCATTTGAGTCCTTCAGTGTCGTTACCACCAATTAAAATTTTCTTATCTGGAAATGCTTGACGAAGAGTCGTTGCTAAACCAGCTTGTGACCCCAATGCATCAGGATCTGGATTTTGATGACGTAGAATGATAATTCTATCATATTTTTTAATTGTTGCAATTATTTCGGCAAAGCTATTCATTAATATTGTCCCCCTTGTAAGACAAGTTTAAAGAAACCTCTTCATACGATAATGGATCTAAATTAGTAATCGTGATCCCCAATAAACGAATCTTTTGATCTCTCACCTTTAATTTATCATAAATATCCCTAGCAACACGATAAATATCCGTTTTTGTTTGGACGTAATCTTGAAAACTCATTCGTTTCGTAATAGTTTCAAACTCCGAATTACGCAATTTCAGGACAACCGTCTTACCATGTTGACGCTGTTTCTTTAAATCTTTACTGACCAACTCTGCTAAAAAATGCAGTTCTTTGTCAATTTGTTCATCCGTAACTAGATTACGAGTATAAGTCCGTTCTCGACCAATCGACTTACGCAAACGGTGACCCTCAATTGGGGAATCATCAATGCCATGCACTCGTTTATAAATTACGTAACCCATTTTGCCAAACTTCTTCAAAAATTCATCTTGGTCAATGTTTTGTAAATCTTCACCAGTATAGACGTCCATATCGTGAAGCTTTTGTTGCATTGCCTTACCGATACCATTGAATTTTTCAATAGGAATTGGTTTGAGAAATTCTTTTGCATACTTACCTAGGATAATCGTTCGACCAAACGGTTTGCGATAATCCGACGCCATTTTAGCTAGAAATTTATTATAAGAAATCCCAACAGAACACGTTAAACCAGTCTCTTTAACAATTCGTTGCTGAATGTAATTTGCTAGTTTAATGGTATTCACTTCGCCCAACTTGTTATGCGTGACATCCAGATACGCTTCATCCAAGGCAACGGTCTGATAATTGTCAGTCACATCGCCAAAGATATCGTGAATCTGATTAGACACACTGCGGTAGAGTTCAAAATTTGGTGGCGTAATAACTAATTTATCTTTAGGAATCAAGTCGACTGCTTGTTGAGCTGGCATAGCCGAATGGGCTCCATACTTACGAGCATTATAATTTGCAGTTGTTACAACTCCATGGTGATTATGCTTGCGTGGATCTTGAGCAACGATTAAACATTTTTTCTTATATTCGGGATGTTCCCGTTCTTCCACAGATGCGAAAAAAGCATCCATGTCAACATGGATGACTTTTCGGTTTTCTTCAATTTTAATTGGAATCTTTAAAAAGATGAGACAACACCGCCTTTAGTCCCAAATCCATGAATTGCCGTCACGTTCCAAAAGCATTTCAGCTGAATCTGGACCCATAGTTCCGCTAAGATAGTTAGGAAAATCAGCTGTTTGACTGTCCCAACGTTGTCTAATAGCGTCGATATATTTCCAAGTACTTCTCAATTCATCCCAAAGGGTAAAGTGAATTCTATTACCAGCAAGGATATCGATAATCAAACTTTCATAAGCTTCACGAGCTTTATCAGTCTTAGTTTCATCAGGCAACTTGATAAAGTCTTGCTTAGAATCTTTATAATCAATTCCGTTAATCAAAACTTTATGTCCATCAACCTTTTCAATCAACAATGTAACAACAGTATTAGGTCTGATTCCAAGTTCTTCAACTTTTTCATTGAAGACAATATCGATTCGTGAAGATTTAGCAGGCATTCTCTTACCAGAACGAACGTAGAATGGTACGCCACTCCAACGCTCAGAGTTAAATTGAATCTTACCAGCTGTAAATGTTTCGATTTGTGAATCCTCTGCAACATTATCTTCTTGACGATAAGCCTTGTTTTCAGCAAGTTCATCAGTGTCATATTGACCACGAACAAAGTCTTTGTCAACTTCTTCAGGTGTCAAAACTTTCAAACTATTGAACAATTCAGTTCTGTTCTTGTGAATAACTTTTGCCTCAGTTGCTTCTGGCTCGTCACTAGCAACGGCACCGATAATTTGCATGATGTGATTTTGAACCATATCACGTAAAACACCAGCGGTTTCATAGTAACCACCACGATCCTCAACACCGAGTGCTTCAGCCAAAGTAACTTGAATATTTGAAACGTATTTGCTATTTAAAGCTTCTTCAAATTTGTCATTATGAGCTCGAATATTAGGAATAGCTTGAATCATTTCTTTACCCAAATAGTGATCGATACGATAAATATCGTCTTCTGGGAAGGCTTTAGAAATATTGCCATTCAATTCGCAAGCGGAATCGAGGTCACGGCCAAATGGCTTTTCAATAACCAAACGGTTGTAACCTTCAGCTTTCAAACCTTCAGAATTGATGTGTTCAGCGACAGTTCCAAAGAATCTAGGCGCAATTGCCATATAGTAAACGCGGTTGTGACCAGCATCAAATTGATCATCTAGTTTGGCAGCTAAGTTTTTCAAAGCGATATAGTGTTCAGAATCATTAACATCATGTGATTGATAGAAGAAGTGTTGTGCAAATTCCTTCATAATTGCTTCATCATCATCAAATGATTCTTTCAAAGAAGTGACAACAGTTTCGCGGAAATAATCATCACTCCAAGGACGACGAGCCGTTCCAATGACGGCAAAGTGATCCTTTAAGAATCCTGATTTATACAAACGGAATAACGAAGGATAAAGTTTACGGTGAGCTAAGTCACCAGAACCCCCAAAAATAATAAAAATTGCTGCTCTCTCTTTAACCATTTTAAGCTCCTTTTGACAGTATCATGTACTTACATTTTACATCATGAATTATTAAACATCTGCATTATTGACTTATTATTTTTTACATTATTAATATTAGACCTTAGAGCATACTTTAAGGCAAACAATATTACTTATACTATTTAAGGATGCCGTTTCCAGAGCCGAGCATATTCATTCTGCTGCGCGGTACAGTTCGAGCCACAGTACGGTCTCGAACCTCGGTTGAAGCCTTTCCAAAATACGGAAAGTCTCCAACTCGCCCGGTGGTGTAATGGCTAAAGCCATAACGCCACTTTCGCTGCAGATGAATATGCTCGGCTCTTCCAACTAATTTTTTTATTGGCTTGATTATATTTGATATTAAAAAAACAAAAAGAAGATGACTTCCTAATATTTGGAATATCATCTTCTCTATTTATCTTTAATAATTTACTTCTTGGCAAAGAAACTTGTTAAATACTCAATTGCCTCTTCATCAGTTTTTAAGCCTTGCTTCTGTTTGATTTCTTTCAGCTTTGCTTGAGATTTCTTACTTAAATTTGAAACTTTTATCTGTTTTGAACTTCTCTCTTTATCAGTCATAAATTAATCTCCAAATTCTATCCAGTCAATCAGTTATAACATTTTCAAGTTTTAAAGCAAATAATATGGATTATATCTTCTGCCCGATTAGATAAATGACTCAAATTCAATAGTTAAACTAGCCGGAGGGGGACAGGGATGGGAGACCGCTGTGACAGTGGTGTTAGAGCTTTAGCTCTTACTCCACGGACGAGTTTTGAGATTCGCGTACTTTGCGAAGCTCAAAATCGAGACTTGAGACCTTGGCTCAAGTCGGTCCCATAGCGGTACTCCCAATCCCTGTCCCCCTCCGGCGGCATATTTAAAAAACCAAACAAAAAAAGATTGAGCCACCATGGATTTCAATCTTTTTTATTTAAAACTATTTTGTTTCTTCTTTTGTATCATCTTTAGCAGCATCGTCAGACTTTGGTGCTTCTTCAGTTTTAGCAGCTGTATCTTCTGCAGGAGCTTCTACTTCTTTAGCATCATCTTTTGCATCAGTCTTTGCTTCTGCATTTTCTTCAGCTGCTGACTTGTCGTCTTTAACGGCATCAGTAGTTGCTTTATCAGCAGGAGTTGAACGACGAATGAAGTTCAAGTCGAATGTTAGATAAATTCCATCACAGTCAACAACGACTTCTTTGTTCTCACGGTCGATTGATGCGATTCTACCTTTAATACCACCAAGTGTAACAACTTTGTCACCCTTGTTCATTTCTTTAAGCATTTCTTGACGTTTTTGTTGTTGTTTCTTTTGTGGACGAATGGATAGGAAGTACATACCAACGAACATAATAACAACGAAAATCAAAAGTGTCATCGAGCCACCGGCACCTGCGGCACCTAATGTAAGCATATTCAAATTTTCCACCTCTTAATAATTTGCATAAGTATAGAGTAACAAAGATTTTAAATTGTTTCCATACTAGTAGGTTTTTCTTATCAAAATATTCTAAAATTTCTTAGCATTTTCCTGATTGAAACCGTAATCTTCAAAAACATGTTCTCTAAATTCCAATAAATTGTCATCCCTGATAGCTTGACGAACACCTTTCATCAAGTTCAACAAGAAGTACAAGTTATGGTAACTCGTCAAATGAGTTCCAAATAATTCATTAGCGTTGATCAAATGACGAATGTAAGCACGTGAATAATTACGGCAAACGTAACAGTCACAGTCAGCATCAATCGGACCAAAGTCACGAGCATACTTAGCATTTTTAACAACTAAACGACCGTGGGTTGTCATACATGTACCATTTCTGGCAATTCTGGTTGGCAATACACAGTCAAACATGTCGATTCCACGAATAACTCCGTCAATCAATGAATCGGCTGTACCAACGCCCATTAGATAACGTGGTTTGTTTTCAGGCAACATCGGTGTTGTAAAATCTAGGACACGATTCATTTCATCCTTTGATTCACCAACAGAAAGTCCCCCAATTGAATAACCAGGGAAATCCATGCTGACAAGATCTTGGGCACTTTGTTTACGTAAATCTTCAAAACCAGCACCTTGAACAATTCCAAAGAGTGCTTGCCAATCAGGATTACGGTGAGCTGCTAATCCTCTTTCAGCCCAACGGCTAGTTCTAGCAACTGACTTCTTGATGTAATCGTAGCTTTCGAAAAATGGTGGACATTCATCCAAACTCATCATGATGTCAGGTCCCAAATAGTTTTCAATCTTGATAGCTTTTTCAGGTGACAAGAATTCACGACGACCATTCAAATGATTTTTGAAATGCACGCCGGCTTCAGTAATATCACGGTTATTGGCTAATGAGAAAACTTGAAAGCCACCGGAATCAGTTAAAATACCTTTATTCCAATTCATGAACTTGTGTAAGCCACCGGCTTCTTGAACAATATCCTCGCCTGGACGTAACCAAAGGTGATAAGTATTGGCTAAAACGATAGTTGCACCGATTTTCTCAAGGTCCTCAGGTGCCATATTTTTAACTGATGCTTCCGTACCAACAGGCATGAAGATTGGTGTTTCGAAAGTTCCATGTGGAGTTTCCAACAAACCTAATCGTGCACCAGTATGTTTTTCTTTCTTTAATAATGTGTATTTAACAGCTGGTTCCATAAATTCCCTCTACTTAATGAACATTGCATCGCCAAAACTGAAGAAACGATACTTCTCTTCAACAGCGTGTTGGTATGCGTTCAAAATATTTTCTCGACCTGTAAATGCTGCTACAAGCATAACTAATGTTGATTTTGGCAAGTGGAAGTTAGTGATAAATTCATCGACAACTTTCCATTGGTAGCCCGGTTTGATAAAAATATCAGTCCAACCAGAGTCTGCCTTAATTTCACCATTAAACTTCGTTCCAATTGTTTCCAAAGTTCTAATTGAAGTTGTTCCGGTCGCAACAATCTTGCCGCCATTTTTCTTAACGTCATTCAAAGTTTTAGCTGAATCCTCATCCAAACGATAAAATTCTGAATGCATCACGTGCTTGTCAACGTCAGTTTCAGTAACTGGTCTGAATGTTCCTAGACCAACGTGCAAAGTAACATAAACTAGCTTAACACCTTTATCCTCAACCTTTTGCAATAATTCTTTTGTCCAGTGCAAACCAGCAGTTGGAGCAGCGGCTGAGCCATTTTCTTTCGCATAAACGGTTTGATAACGGTCAGGATCATCAAGCTTTTCTTTGATATATGGAGGCAAAGGCATTTCACCTAATTTTTCCAAAATTTCCATAAAGATACCTTGATAATGAAATTCGATAATCTTGCCACCGTGTTCCAAATCTTCTAGCACTTCAGCTTCAAGTTGACCATCTTCACCAAATTGAACCTTAGTACCAACTTTGGCACGCTTAGCAGGTTTCATCAAAACTTCCCACTTGTCGCCCTCAATATTATTCAATAACAAGACTTCTTCGTGACCATCAGTATCTTCTTTACTACCGTACAAACGAGCTGGAAGAACACGGGAATTGTTCATTACCAAAGCATCGCCTGGATTCAAATAATCCAAAATATCGTAAAAATGCTTGTCTTGATACTCTCCCGTTTCGTGGTCAAGAACTAAAAGTCTTGATTGGTCCCGATCCTTAATTGGTGTCTGAGCGATGAGCTCTTCTGGTAAATCGTAATCAAAATCTTCTGTTGATAGTGACATATAAAATTCTCCTTTGATAGCTGGTTTAACGGAATTCTTCAGATACGCCAAAACGAGTAAATCACTTTACTCGTTTTTTTCAGGGTATGGCATACCCAAGTGTTCATAACCTTTTCTTGTTACAACACGACCCTTAGCAGTTCTCTTTAAGAATCCCATTTGCATAAGATATGGTTCATAAACTTCTTCAATTGTTTCTTGTTCTTCACCGATATTAGCGGCAATAACTTTTAGACCAACTGGACCACCATTATAAAGTTCAATGATCATTTCCATAATTCGTCTGTCGATATGATCCAACCCAGCATCATCAACTTGCAACTGGTTCAAAGCTGACTCGGCCATGTCATAATCAATCGTATCTTTATTGGCAACTTGAGCAAAATCACGAACTCGTTTTAATAGTCGATTGGCAATTCTAGGTGTTCCACGAGACCTTCTGGCAATCTCATGTGCACCCTCTTCGTCGACGTTAATATTCAAGACATTAGCTGAACGGAAAACAATCTTAGACAATTCATCTATGGTATAGTACTCCATTCTTTCGACAATTCCAAACCGATCTCGCAAAGGCGCTGAAAGCTTACCAGCAGCAGTTGTGGCACCAATCAAAGTGTATGGCACTAGTTGGTGATGCAATGAACGAGATTCACTGCCCTGACCAACAATAATGTCGATATAGAAATCTTCCATGGCTGAATATAAAACTTCTTCAACTGCTCGAGGCATACGGTGAATTTCATCAATAAATAAAACATCACCAGGTTCCAATTCATCCAAAACAGCAACCAAGTCACCAGATTTTTCAATCGAAGGACCAGTAGTTGTATGAATATTGACACCCATTTCGTTAGCAATAATCATTGCCAAAGTTGTCTTACCTAACCCGGGAGGGCCATATAGTAAGACATGGTCTAGGGTTTGTTGACGTTGTTTAGCTGCTTTGATGTAGACATCCAATTCCTTTTTAGCTTTTTCTTGACCTAGGTATTGGTCAAAGCTTTGAGGACGTAGCGTTTGTTCTACAATATCTTCGATATTATCAAGCGAGTCGGCATCAGTAAGCCGTTCGTCTTCATTTTCATTATGTTCGATTTTTTGACAACTCCCTTCTTGAAATATATGAGGTCGTCTCCAGAGATGAGAGTATTAACCTGCTATGCGGAACGGCCCGAGCCAAAGTGCGGTCTCGAACCTCGGTTTGAAGCCTTGCAAAGTTCGCAAGTCTCCAAACTCGCCCGGTGGTGTAATGGCTAAAGCCATAACGCCACACCCACAGCTGGTTAATACTCTCATCTCTTCCGACTAATTTATTTCTCTAAATCATTATCATAATCAACAAATTTTCATTTCATATTCACTAATTGATATAACACAAATATTCATTCAATAGTAATTCTAAATCTTCGACCACAAACCAACTAACAGATACATTAGCTGGAGGTTTTGAGGGAGATTCGAACTGCAGTGGTGTTAGAGCTTTAGCTCTTACTCCACGGACGTCTTTTGAGATTCGCGCTTCTTGCGAAGCTCAAAAGCGCGGCGCGAGACCTTGGCTCGCACCGGTCCCACCGCGTGTAGAATCTCCCTCGAAACCGGAAGCGGCCCCCTATTTAATCAGCTTCAATCCTGCACGTAGATATTCGTCGGCACTCTTGAGATTTTCTTTCTCTAATTGTGGTTTGATACGACTGATTTCTTTTGGTGAATAGCCTAATGATTCTAATGCTGCTAGGCCGTCTTCTAGCTCTTGATTGCCTGAGCTGAATTCGACTGGTGCTTCGCCTAATGTCATCTGACCTTCGGCTGTAAATTTACCTGACAGATCCAAGATAATTTGTTGAGCTGTTTTCTTACCGATTTTAGGAAACTTCGTTAGGTATTTAACGTCATCATTTTCGATAGCGTGAATTAAGCCTTGTAAGTCTTGACCAGCTAATATGGCTAGAGCACTCTTTGGTCCAATTCCGGAAACGCTAATTAAATGTAGGAAAATATTTTTTTCATTTAAGTCATAGAATCCATACAAAGCTTGTTCATTGTCACGAACTACTTGCTCGACATAAACTCTGGCTTCTTGATTTTCTTCATAACGATAAGGATTGGCAACTTGGACTTTATAGCCCACGCCTTGAACGTCCACCACGATATATGAAGGGGTAACTGCGGTTATTAAACCTTTTAAATATTCAAACATAATTTACTCACTCTCTCTGGTATCATGTGGATCTTGAATTCTCTTAAACATTTTTTCGAGATCCTTATTACTGAATTCTACCAAGACAGGACGTCCATGGGGACAGTTATATGGATTCTCAGCTTTGGTCAAATTGTGGAGCAACTGACTTGCTTCTTGGCTGGTGATATGGTGATTAGCTTTGATAGCACGTTTACAGCTCATCATGATAGCATTCTTTTCACGAAACGCTGCCACACTGATTTTAGAATCATTTAAAACATAGTCAACCATTTCTTTAATTGTCGACTCTTCTTGACCTTCGACAAACCATGTTGGATGCGTATTAACGACAAAACTATTCTGACCGAAATCTTCCAAATATAAGCCGATACTTTCCAAAACTGGCTTTTTCTCTCGAATCAAAATACTTTCGGAATTGGGATATTCTAGGACAATTGGCACCAATAATTTCTGTTGGTCGTTGGAAACTTTACCAATTTCTTGACGGTAATACTCATAATTGACACGCTCTTGCGCAGCATGTTGATCGATTAAATAAAAGCCGTCCTTACTTTCAGCTACCAAATAAGTTCCATGAATCTGACCAATGTAGCGTAAGTCTGGAAACTCGGACTCTTCAGTTGTAGGTTGAGATTCATTGGTTGGTGCTGGTTCATCTGGAGCAACCACATGCACCTTTTTAGCCGACTCTTGTAACATGCGTTGGTCCCATGATTGTAAATGCTCGGGATCTTCAAAAATTGGCATCCCTGTCATCGGTGTTTCAACTCGTTTAGAAATTGAATAGTCGACGGGCTGTGGAGTCTCGGTTGCTGTATTTCCTAATGGTTCATTAATTTTATCAATTGACTTTATATCATCAAAACTAATTTGTTCTGGCTTATATGTATCAACCGTTTGGGTGGTATCTTTGCGACCCAGATTTTTCACAGCATCGGGAATCAAATTCTGATTGGACAGACGTTCTTTGATTCCTTGGCTGATTAAATCACTGATGTGACCTTCGTTGGACAAACGCACTTCCTGTTTAGTTGGATGAACGTTGATGTCGACCAATCCCGGATCCATGGTAATATCAATGACCGCAATTGGATAACGTGCCACCATCAATTTAGAACCATAGCCACGGATAACCGCATTCGCTAACTGGAAGTTTCTAATGTAACGACCGTTTAGAATCAACGAAATATATGATCGATTTGAACGTGTTGTATCAGGTTTTGAAAAGTAACCTTTGATTTCATAATCGGGGTCAGAATTTTCAAAATCTAACATGTGACTGGCAATCGTTCGACCATAAATACCAGCAATTGTCTGTTGTAAATTGTTGTTGCCAGACGTCCAAACAAGGTCCTTGCCTTCATGGATCAAGCGGAAAGAAATCTCGGGATGTCCCATGGCTAAACGGTCAACGATGTCGACAATTTTATTCAATTCGGTATGCAATGATTTCACATATTTCAAGCGAGCTGGTGTATTGAAGAACAAATCTTCAACCGTCTGGGTCGTGCCTTTTGAGCGGGCAAAAGTTTCTTTCTTGAGCAACTCATTTCCAGAAAACTTAGCTCGAACAGCGGACTTGCCATCCTGACTTGTTAAGACAGTCAGCTTAGAAACAGAGGCGATACTGGCTAAAGCTTCACCACGGAATCCCAAAGTTCTGACATTGAACAAATCATGATCAGTAGAAATTTTACTAGTCGTATGCGGTAAAAAGGCGACCTCAACATCGTCTGCTGAAATCCCCTTTCCATTATCATTAACTTCAATTGATTTTAAACCTGCTTGTTTGACTGTAATCAAAACTTGCGTGGCTTGTGCATCGATGGAATTTTCCACCAGCTCTTTCACGACTGATGCGGGGCGTTCAATAACTTCCCCAGCGGCAATCTGGTTACTTAGTTCTACTGGTAGTTCATGAATAATACCCACTTTTTCCACCTTCTTCATTTTCTTATTTATATATGCTGTTGTGCCTACGGTTTCGAGGAATAAAGCCTGCTGTGGGACCGGCTCGAGCCATAGTGCGGTCTTGAGCCTCGTTTTTGAACTTCGAGAAAACCACTCGAATTTCAAAATTCGTCCTGTGCTGTAACGGCTAAAGCCGTAACACCACTGCCACTGCTGGCTTTATTCCTCGAAACCTCCGGCTATTTAAATTTTTAATTCATCATCGTTCTTTTTTTACTGCTTTGTTAACTTTTGAATGTTAATTCTATTTAAGCTTCTTTTGCCATTTATATAGTAAGTTTATAGCCTCAATTGGTGTTATTCCCATTAAGTCTTGATTATCTAGTTCTTTAATAACCTGTGATTCTTTGGTGGATAACTTTTTAACTTTCTTTGTTGTCTCTGGGAATAGTGATAATTGTGTTTCATCATTATCAGCTTCCTCAACTTCTTCTGCCGGTTCAACTACCACTGGCTTTGCTTCTTTAATTGGATCTGCTACTGGTTCTTTAATACTTTCCGAAGTTGTTGTGTGAACCGATGTTTCTTCCAAGCTACTTAGAATCTTGCTGGCTCTTGTCAAAACATCGTTTGGTAATCCTGCCAATTTGGCAACGTGGATACCATATGATTTATCGGCTGGTCCTGGTAAAACTTTGTGCAGGAATACTAGGTCACCATTCTCTTCTGAGGCATCAACGTGGACATTTCTTAATCCTGGCAACTGGCTTTCCAATTCGGTCAATTCGTGATAGTGAGTTGAGAATAATGTCATCGCATTCACATTCTTATCGATATACTCGATGATTGCTTGAGCTAATGCCATACCATCATATGTTGCAGTACCACGGCCAATTTCGTCAAAGATAATCAAACTGTTGGCTGTTGCATTCTTCAATGCATCGTTAGCTTCACGCATTTCAACCATGAATGTTGAATCACCGGAGATCAAATCATCTGCCGCACCGATTCTGGTAAAAATGTGATCAAAGATTGGCAGTTTAGCCGACTCTGCTGGTACGAAACAACCGATTTGAGCCATGATAACTGTCAACGCCATCTGTCTCATATATGTACTTTTACCAGACATATTAGGTCCAGTTATCAACAAAATGTCAGTCTTATCGTCAAAATTAACATCGTTCGGAATGTAACTGTTATTACTTAATACCTTTTCCACAACGGGATGACGTCCATTAGTAATTTTTAGTTCATGTTTATCCACAAATTCTGGAGCTACATAATGGTACTCTTCACTGACAACCGCAAAACTTTGTAAAACGTCCAAACGTGACAAAATGTTTGCCAATGCTTGAATGCGTCGGATTTGGTCTTTAATTTTTGATCTTATTTGGTCAAATAAGTGATATTCCAAACTCTTGGATTTTTCCTCCGCTTCAAGAATCAAGCTCTCCTTGTCTTTCAACTCGGGAGTGATATATCTTTCAGCATTAACCAGCGTTTGTTTTCTTTGGTAACGATCTTCAGGAACTTTATCGATATTAGCACGACTGACTTCAATATAGTAACCAAAGACCTTGTTGTAACCAATCTTCAAGTTATTGATGCCCGTCAATTCTTGTTCCTTAGCCTTCAAACTAGCTAACCATTGCTTACCATTCTTGGAAGCATCAAGATATTTATCAAGCTGTTCGTTGTAGCCTTCTTTAATCAAGCCACCACCGGTTACGGAAATTGGAGCTTCTTCAACCACTGCCTTGTCGATTAAATTACGAATGTCAGCCACTTCATCAATCTTTTCCACATAGGCTGTTAATTCATCGTCACCGATATCCAATAGGATAGATTTAATTTCAGGAACCTGTTCCAAAGATGTTTTTAATTGAATCAAATCACGTCCATTGACTGTTCCATAAGCAACTCGACCTGCTAAACGTTCCAAATCATAAACTTTCGTCAAGTAATCTTGGAAGGATGATCTTTGGAAATAATTGTCCAAAAAGACTTGCACAAAATGTTGACGTTCTTTTAACTTACCGACACTAATTAACGGACGAGCCAGCCATTGTTTTAATAAACGGCTACCCATCGCAGTTTTAGTCTCATCCAAAAGCCACAAAAGCGTTCCGGACTTCTTGTTAGTTCGAATATTTTTGAACAACTCCAAGTTTCTTTGAGCCGAGTGATCCATCAATAAGTAAGAAGAAGTTTCATACGATTCAGCTGGTTTCAAGTGGTCCAAAGAACGCATTTGCGTCTTGATTAAATAACTTATCAACAACTTAACGGTATTAACTTCTGTATCAGCCGTAATCTTGGAATAATCAAAGGTATAGTTATCATCTAAATCATCCAATTTAGAAATCAAAATTCCAAATTTACGTAATTGATCAAGATATTTCTGTGGAAAACTTCCCGAAACGACTGTTTCTTTGGTATCCAAATTTTGCAACTCATTAGTTAAATCTAATTGACTTGAAACTGATGTAACTTTAACTTCACCAGTTGAAAGGTCAGCATAGGCTAATCCGAAGACATTTTTGTGGGCGGTAATAGCCGTAATGTAGTTGTTATCCTTGGCCTGATCGGATTTATCCATAATCGTACCAGGTGTAACTACTCGAGTAACACCTCGTTTGACCATTTTACCTTGGGCGTCAGCGGGATTTTCCAACTGATCACAGACAGCTACTTTATAACCTTTATCCACAAGTGTATCAATGTAACCCTCAATAGCATGATGAGGCACGCCACACATTGGAATGCCTTCGTCAGCTTTTTTATTACGGGATGTCAAAGTTAGTTCAAGAATTTGCGAACCCTTAACGGCATCGTCATAGAACATTTCATAAAAGTCACCAACACGATACAACAAAAAAGCATCTGGATATTGCTTTTTGTATTCCAGATATTGCTCCATCATTGGTGTTTCTTTAGTTTTTTGAGGCATAAATTCCCTCCGTTTAATTCAAAAATGATTGATTATTTGGTGTAATTACATAATTTTTGATGCTACGAGCATTATTAGTTTGGTCATTAATTTCGATAACAGCAAAACCAATTTGCATGCGACCATCTTCATCAACATCAAACTTATTAGGACGTTGAGTTAGAAAGCGGTTGATGATTGGTTCTTTTTTGTCACCCAAGATACCATCGTAAGAACCAGTCATCCCAACATCAGTTAGGTAAGCAGTTTGCTTGTTGATAACCTGTGCATCGTTTGTTTGAACGTGAGTGTGCGTACCACAGACAGCAGAAACTCGTCCGACCATGTAATTAGCAAAAGCAATTTTCTCACTAGTTGTTTCAGCGTGAAAATCGACGAATTTAATCGCATCTTTATCCAGTGAAGCAACTAATTTATCAGCTGCAATAAAAGGATTGTCGAGTGGCTGCATCAAAGCAGTTCCCTGCATATTAATTACGTAAACTTCTTTAGTATTAACTTTAATTTTTAGAAAACCACGTCCGGGAACATTTTCCCCAGAGAAATTATAGGGACGTAAAATATTCTTCTTTGGATCGTCGATAAAATCTAAAATTTCACGCTTATCCCAAGTATGATTTCCTCCTGTAACGACGTCAGCTCCGGCGCGAGTTATTTTTTGATAATCAGGTTCTTTTGTACCCTTACCACCGGCCGCATTTTCACCATTAACAATGGTTAATTGTGGTTTGACCTTCTTTTTGATCTCAGGTAGATATGTTTCTATAGCTTTAATGCCGATACTACCAACGACATCGCCAACGAAGAGTATTTTCATTATATTTTATCCCCAATCTTTACCTATGATATTGTATCAATTTTGACGAGAATTAAAAAGACCAGACGAACGTCTGGTCGTATCTTTTAAAATAATTAATTGTCTATTGAAGCTTTCCGTTTCCGGAACTGAGAGTATTCATATGCTGCGCGGCACGGTCCGAGCCAAAATACGGTCTCGAACCTCGGTTGAAGCCTTTCCAAAGAGCGGAAAGTCTCCAACACGTCCGGTGGTGTAAGAGCTAAAGCTCTAACGCCACTTTCGCTGCGTATGAATACTCTCAGTTCCTCCAACTCATTTATTTTTAACAGATTGTGGTCAACAAGTAGCCATTTTAACGATTACAGCAACACACATATTAAATATATTTTATTTAAAACAATTGCATGACAGCGATAACCACGATTGGTACCACTAAAGATGGCAATAAATTCAAAACTTTTATTTTTTTAATATTTAACAAACCTAGTCCAGAGGCCATGATTAAAATACCTACGACTATTGTCAGTTCCGTAATCATATTATTGTTGATTGAATTTTGCAACAACATGGCAATCAAGTAAATACTACCCTGCCAAGTGAAAACTGCCACTGCGGCCAAAGCCATTCCGATACCAAATGTCGATGCCAAAACAATGGACGTGATTCCATCAAGCATCCCATTGGTAAATAGGAAAGTATAATCTTTGTTCAACGCTGCTTGAATTGGTCCCAAGATTGACAATGAACCGATACAGTATAACAAAATACCAGTAGCTAAACCTTCAGCCAAATTGTTGCCACCACCCTCTTTTGGCTTAGAAAACTTAGCAACCAAGTTATCGAAACGTTTTTCCAAATTGAGTGCTTGCCCAATCAATCCTCCAACCGCCAAACTGACAATGAATAAAACTGGATAGTGACTTTTTGGCATATGTTGCACGACGGCGTTTAGTCCAATGGCAATCGCAGCCAATCCCAAAGCCTGTGTCAGGATCTCATTATACGCCGGCTTGATTCCTTTTTTGAAATAACTACCGACGAAACTTCCTACTAAAATCATGCAGACGTTAAAAATTGTTCCTATCATAAGATCCCCCCTAAATGATGATGTTAACTTAAAATTATAAACTCTCTAGTGACTAGAGGGTCAATAATTTTTCTTAATCTTTAATAGGAATCCGAATTTCCGTCACATATTTTGAATATTCGTTGGTAATACCGTAATCAATCAAAGCTGTTTCAACCGCTGGACCAATAATCTGATAAGCATGTTTTTGACAATAATCCAACAATTTTTGATACTGCTCAGTCGCATTATTATGCGTCCCGTGAAATCTCAAACGCAAATACTTGCCGGCAGCCAATGAGCCAGTATCGTCAGTATCATCCCCCGGTTCCAATATTAGTAACAGACCACTGTAATCAGAAAGATTTTGCTGTTGTAACTGTTCCATAGAAATCCTCAACGCAATTTTTCCCAAAAAAATATTCTTATCCACCCCATATTTTTGTCGCAAGGTTACGATAGGAAATTCAATATCATCACTGGGACGATAATTTTCATCTAAATAAATTACGGGGATTTCTGGCAAATCAATTAATTCAATCGTATCTAATTTGCTATGTGTAGCATCTTCAACTTGTCCAATTCGAGCGTCAATTCGCTGTTCAACGTTTTGTAAAACTTTAATTTGTGCCTGAACTTGTGATTTTTGTTGCTTTAGCATTTCTTCCAATTTATCAATATCACGAGCTTCAAAGAAATCTTTAATTGATTCAACTGACAAATCCAATGCTCGCAAATAACCAATCACATTTAACCGTTCGAATTCTTGTGTCGAATAGTAGCGATAATTCGTTTTAGTATTGACTTTAGCAGGCTTCAGTAAGCCTACTTCATCGTAATAACGCAAGGTAGATATCTTGATATTAAACAGTTCAGCAAGCTGACCAATCGAAAAAAATTGATTCATATTTTTCTTCCTTTTTTTATTGAGTGTTTGATTCATTCTGTGAAAAAAATAACATTGAGATGTGAATCATTAAATTAATTATTATAGATTATAATAAATCTGAATGAATTTGGACAAATTAGACTAAATTTTATAACTATTAAATTTTTAATTGTATTTTCGGGGGAATAAAAATGAAAAGGAATAAGTTGGTCACAAGAATATTATTTGTTTTATTTACGGCTTTGATGATGTTTTTGACGGTTATTCAATCGCAGACCATGGTCAAAGCTGCTACAGCACAAGACTACGCTGATGCTGAAAAAATTTTCCAAAAATATGATGGCATCACCAACTGGAAACTCCAGAGCAACTCTCCATCCAATTCAATAGGAAAAATCCCTATAGGTGGAAACATTTCTCTTGGGTACACCTTCGGTGCAGCTCGTAATTCAAGTGGCGTAGTTACATCTGGTGACAACACTATTACTAAACAAAGTAAATCTACTATGATCAATAGTGTTCCAAGTATCTCCAATGGTAAAATAAACGTTTTTTTGATTTACGGCAACAAATATTACGGAATATTACATCAAGGAGCTAATTCATACATTGGAACTGGTGGCACACCACAAACTGCTTCTGACTCTTCAATTGATTATGCCTTGCTCACTGGTGGGAGTTCCACTTCGAATTACTATTCGGGCATGAATTTACTTACAGGTCTAAATTTGATTGACTCAGGAGCTGGTATCGACAAACAATACTACACAGGTACAGACGCTAACGGTGCTGCTGCATTTAAACTTTTGGGATACTATAGCAGAAGAAATGTCTATGTAGAAATAGTTCTAAAGGCCTCCATAACGGGCGCCCCCATTGTCCAACGGGAATTATACGTCTATAATCCATCCACAGATAAAACGTCATACACACAATTTCAAACATTCTACGGTGAAGATACTGGGTTGAACCCTAATAATGGCGATACCACAGTTGATAACGTTCCAATGTATGCAATTGGTAAAGGAGAAGGCTTATACCTAATGAGTGGTTCAAATTATAATCCGGCTTCAAAGTTATTTGTTACTAATGACGTTACTGGTGGGTTTAAGGACTTCATGGGTAGAATCCTTACTAATCCAACCGATTGGAGTATCAAAGGTAAACAAAATAAAAGTACTTCCGATATTACTAATCCTAAGATTCCTTGGAATGGAACTTCAGAAGGTCAAAATGGTGACACAGCTGACGCGGCTGGAACTAACCTATTAAAATCTAATGGCTATGATGTTGTTAACTCAGCTGGACTTCAAGATTCAGCTTATACCCTCAGATGGCCGTCAACTGACTTATATGGTGGTCAAGTTGCAGAATACTCCTCTACAATTGGTGCAACCGTTGCAGGTTATGCTATTCCAATTGTCAGTAAAACATATACCAACCTTACATCACCAGGAAGTACAGTAAACCAGGTCGGTGATAAATTAAGATTTACCTTGAACGTTAAAAATGAAGGTTATCAATCTTCATGGTCTATGACTAGAATTCTCGATAAAATGCCTGCTGGTTTGACAATAGATAAAAGTACAACTCTAAGCTCAATTATAAATGGCGACAATATTGATTTTAATCCCAATTCAAGTGTTGGCGTAGGAGGATCCGCCACTTTCACCTTTACCGCAACCATAAATAACCAAGCTCCCTATAATACTGATGAAAATGGTAATTTAACCAATACAGCCCAATTTACAGGTAATAATGTTAACCAAAATGATTCAAAAACATATAAATCTAGTATCGACATCCCTGTTGAAGCTCCTAAATTTAAATATCGTTTCACTAAACTAGTTAGAAATGACACAACTGATCCTAATGGTAACTTTGAAAGTAGAGCTACTGGTAAAAAAGGTGACACCATCGAATATAAGGTTGACTTTATCAGCAATGGTACCAGCACATTTAATGGCGCTAACTTTGCCGATAGTTTACCTGAAGGTCTAGAGTTAGTCCCTGGCAGTGTGACAATGGACGGTGTAGCAAAAAATGGTTTGAACTTCTCAGTTAATCCACTATCAAACAACGCCACTCACACTATCTTATTTAAAGCAAAAGTTACTGGTATCGACGCGTCAACAGCATCTAATACCGCCTACTTTAACAATGTTGTAACTAGTAGCGGACAATTAAACAGCATTTCTACTGAAGCTCCGGCCATTGTAGATATTGAAGCTGCTCCCCTGACAACTTCATTTGTAGAAGTACCAACAACAATCGACTTTGGTAGCGTCAATAGTGCTGGGCTTGAAAGGACTCTTTCAAATGTCAGCACAACTGGCAAATTAGTTGTCACCCACTCAGCTGACACACCATTTCAAGTAAGCGTTAGTTACGATAACAATGGTGATCAACCTATCGCAAGTAACGGTACCAAGTTGATTCAAGATGGCGGTGAATCATTGCTATTCAATCAGGCCAAGAGTGATGCTGATGAAAATTGGCATTCCCTTACACCTGATCCTGTTCCAATCAAGAGCGATGGATTCAGCGGTTCACATACTAACTATGATCTAACCGACTATATCGGTGCTAAAAAGTGGAAATTACGTGTTCCCGCCGATAGTAAAGCCGGATCTTATAGTGGTCAAATAACTTGGTCAATCAATGATACTATTTAATAAAATTAAAAAATGGAATCAGTAATCATAATTGATTATTGGTTCCATTTTTTGTACATATCACTACATCTAAAGCAATTATCTATAATTTTACTTCCATTATTATTCCTATTATTTATAAAAAATGATTCCTTAAAGACAAATAAGGTCTTATAATCAGGTTGTTGATTTATTTAATTATAAAATAACATGTGAATTATCTTTATTTTCAGGGAGGAATAATGATGATGACAAAATTATATAAATGTATCCCCAAACTTTTGGATACATTTTTTATTACGTTTATGCTTATATGCTTCTTTAGTAATCAATCCTTGACTGTTGAGGGTGCAGGTCAGGGAGATGTTGAAACTAATATTTCCAGGATCAATGATGGAATCACTAATTGGCGGGCACAAACTTACGCCACAACAACTAATAATGTCGGTCAGATTTCTCTTGGTGGTAATGCTTCTTTAGACTATACCTTTGGAGCAGCGCGGGATGCTAACAATAATGTAGTCCTAAACGGGGCTGATAACACCATTCTCACGGATTCAGGTGTTAGTGGTGCAACTTCACTTTATAATTCCAAAATTAATATTTTCTTTAACAACAATGGTAAATATTATGGGATATTACACCAAGGTGCAAACTCATATAAAGGTGGTAGTCCCGGAAATGCTTCTGACACATCTCTTGACTTTGCTTTAGTAACTGGTATTTCAACTCTTAGTTACAGTAACTATTCAATTCTAAAACAAATGAAATATAAAGTTTACTATACCGGAACCGATAGTCGCAGTAAACCAGTGTATAAGATTGGTGGCTTTCTTTCAAATCAAGGTATTTACGCAGAAATATTACTACGTCCATCCCTTTCTGGCGCACCAATTGTTCAAAGAGAGTTATATTTGTACAATCCCACAACTTCAGTAAAAAAGTTCCAAATTTACTATGGTGAGGATACTGATATGGATTCTACTGGATCAAATTCTTCAGATAATGTCCCTATGTATGCAATTGGGGACAATAAGGGATTATATCTTTACAGTACCAAAATTGCTTCAGATGCCTCATCAAAACTTTTAATAACTAACGATGTTACTGATGGCTTTGATAACTACATGGGCGAAGCTTATACGAGTCCTTATGACTGGGCAAAAAAAGGAAAACCTTCTGGTAATTCTGGTACATTGACTAGTCCTATGCTCACATACGACAAAGATGATGCAGATAATATTGGCGATTACAGTAGAGTTGCTGGTTCTCCATTACTATATGGTGTGGGTTCCGGTGGAACAATTTTTCCAATCGTTAATGGTGATGGCGTACAAGACTCAGCTTATGCTTTAAGATGGAATCCAACTGCCATAAATCCTGGTCAAACGACACACTATAGTTCAGCTATCGGTGGTACTTTACCTGGTTATGCCACACCAACTGTAAGTAAAACTTACGTTAATAAAACTAGAAATACCGGCGGTAATCAAGTTGGAGATACGCTTCAATTTACACTAAGTGTGGGCATCAGTGGTTCGAGTTGGAATTTTAATCGTTTGTTAGATACTATGCCAACCGGATTAACCTTAGACCCTAGTTCTGTAAAATATGTTTGGACACAGACACAATCAACTGGTTCTGGAAGTAATATGCACGATGTTGATGTCATTAAAGGTTATGGAACCGCTCCAGCTTCAGGTACTACTAATAATCAAATTGACTACAATCCAAATACCGATATCGGCGATAAAGGTAAATACGTTGTCACATACGATGCAACAATCAACAATAAAGCTACTTCGACCGTAACTAACAACGCTGATTTCACCGGTCACAACGTTGTACATAATACTGGCGATGTCACAAATCGTGCAACTACAAATATTCCTGTTACAATACCTAATTTCAAATATCAATTCACCAATCAAATCCGTAATGACACAACTGATCCAGATGGTGCCTTTTCTAGTTCAGCTAGTGGTAAAAAAGGCGATATCGTTGAATATCAAACTACTCTAAGTCCTATCGGAATAGATTTCTTAAAGTCTGGCCATTTCAATGATATTGTACCTGACGGACTTGAGTTAGATCCTGATAGCATTACAGTCAATGGTTCTAAGAAAAGTTCGTTGGACTTTGACGTAAGTACCATTACCAGTGGTAATCCTTTAACAGTTGATTTCAAAGCTAAAATCACTAGTATTAATAAGGCAACTGTCTCGAATACCGCCACGGTAACCAACGTCGTCATAAATCCTAGTACCAATTATGGGACGATAATCTCTGACAATGCTGACCTTAATATTGAGGAAACTCTCCCAACGACGTCATTTGTCGAAGTTCCTTCAACCATTGATTTCGGTAGCACCACGTCTATTGGAAATCCCCGGATGCTAAATAACGTAAGAACTGATGGTAAGCTAATCATCAATCACAGTGCCAACACACCATTCAATGTCTCAGTTTCTTATGACAACACAACTGATCCTATTGAGAGTAATGGTAATAAATTGATTACTTCTGATAGCGACAATGCAATGATGTTTGATCAAAGTAACGATGACAATACGCCTGACTGGAAACCAATCGTTATAGACCCTGGTGTACCAATTAAAAGTGGTGGTTTCAGTGGTTCATATAACAACTACGACTTGAGTGGTTACATTGGTTTGAATAAGTGGAAATTGCTTGTTCCTGCCAATTCAAAAGCTGGTAAATATAGCGGTAAAATCACCTGGTCAATTGATGATACCCCACAATAAAATATAAAAAAATGGAACCAATAATCGATTGTGATTATTGATTCCATTTTTTTACGCATTCTGATTTTCTTGCTTAATAATTTCAGCTGGAATATCGGCTTCTGAACAAATCACAGCAATAACGTATTCAATCGTTTCACTGTCATCCCAATCAGCTGACAAGTCCAAATTAACCTGACGACCATCATTCAACTTTAATTCTAAATAGTAAGGAGTTGGCAAGTGGAACATAATCTTCTTAGGAGCGTTAAATGAGCCTCCTAGAATATTACTGGGCGCATTCATCTCTTTACCCACAACTACCGTTAAAGCCTTTATATCCTTAAATTTGAAGTCCAATTGGCTTTCACTAAAAGGAAACAAAACTGACTGCAATCTGATACTGAGATTTTGATAATCGTAACTGCGAATACCCTCATCATCAATCTCCCAGTAGCCGTAAAAATCACTCATTGAACGCGCGTAAAGCAAGGCAATAATAACTAAAGCAGTAACGCCCAAAAGTACAGCCAACAAAGTAACCTTCGTAAAGACAAATACCAAAACTCCCACAACTAATCCAACAACTAAGCTGACCGTCATAGGTACGTAATTGATCTTACGACCAAATTCAATACTATCCATTCTGATTCTCTCTTCTATTTTCTATTCGACAATAACTCATTTTATACTTTTAAGGTCCAGATAGGAAATGAATTACTTGTTTGCCATCTCCAGGGATGAGAATATTAACCTGCTATGCGGACCGGCTCGAGCCAAAGTACGGTCTCGAACCTCGGTTTGAAGCCTTACCAAAAACCGGTAAGTCTCCAAACTCGCCCGGTGGTGTAATGGCTAAAGCCATAACGCCACAACCACAGCTGGTTAATATTCTCATCCCTTCCGATTCTTTTTATAGTCAATCATTCCCACACATACATCTATCAAACTAGAGCTGATATCATAAACAAAAAATTCTATTGATAAAAAACCAGCCAGAGGGGAACAGTGATGGAGCCTGCAGTTCAAGTTGTGTTAGAGCTTCAGCTCTTACATAACTGACGTATTTTGAGATTTGCGCACTATGCAAACCTCAAAATCGAGGTGCGAGACCGTGGCTCGGACCGGTCAAACTGCGGCGGAATCACTGTTCCCCTCTGGCGGCATATTTAAATACAAAAAAAACGTCAGCAGAATTTAATCTACCAACGTTTATAATTGTTTAGTTTAAATGGACTACATCATACCGCCCATACCGCCAGCAGCTGGGTTAGCAGCAGGTGCGGCAGGAGCATTCTTATCAGGCTTGTCAGCAACAACAGCTTCAGTTGTCAACAATAGTGAAGCAACACTGGCTGCGTTTTGTAGAGCTGAACGTGTAACCTTAGTTGGGTCGATGATTCCGGCGTCAACCATGTTTTCCCACTTGTTAGTTGCAGCATTGTAACCAACTTCGTTCTTTTCATTCTTGATGTGTTCAACGATAACTGAACCTTCCATACCAGCATTTTCAGCAATTTGACGGAGTGGTTCTTCAAGAGCACGGGCAACAATATTGATACCTGTTTGAACGTCGCCTTCAGCTTTAAGAGCTGTAACTTTATCAAGAACGTTCATGAAGGCTGTACCACCACCAGCAACGTAACCTTCTTCAACAGCGGCACGTGTGGCATTTAGAGCATCTTCAATTCTGTACTTACGTTCCTTCAATTCGGTTTCAGTAGCAGCACCAACTTTAACAACAGCAACACCACCAGCTAATTTAGCTAGACGTTCTTGTAACTTCTCTTTGTCAAAGTCAGAAGTTGTTTCACCGATTTGTTTCTTGATTAGATCAACACGTTCCTTGATAGCATCCTTATCGCCAGAGCCTTCAACGATTGTTGTGTTGTCCTTTGTAACTGTAACCTTACCAGCTTGACCCAATTGATCCATTGTTGTGTCTTTTAGTTCAAGACCAAGGTCTGAAGTAATAACTGTACCACCAGTTAATGTAGCGATATCTTCAAGTTGAGCCTTACGACGGTCACCAAAGCCAGGAGCCTTAACAGCAACGACGTTGAATGTACCACGAATCTTGTTCAATACAAGTGTTGGTAATGCTTCACCGTCAATATCATCAGCGATGATCAATAGTGACTTACCTTGTTGAACAATCTTTTGTAGCAATGGCAAAACATCTTGGATATTTGAAATCTTCTTGTCAGTAATCAAGATATATGGATTGTCGAGGTCGGCTTCCATCTTGTCGTTATCAGTAACCATGTATTGTGAAATGTATCCACGGTCGAATTGCATACCTTCAACAACGTCTAAAGTTGTATCGATACCCTTTGATTCTTCAATTGTGATAACACCATCGTTACCAACTTTTTCCATGGCATCAGCGATCAATTTACCAGTTTCTTCACTAGCTGATGAAACTGAAGCTACTTGAGCAATATCATTCTTACCAGAAACCTTGTGTGAAATCTTGTGAAGTTCGTCAACAGCAGCGTTTGTTGCCTTTTCGATACCACTTCTGATACCAACAGGGTTAGCACCGGCAGTAACGTTCTTCATACCTTCTTTAACAATTGCTTGTGTCAAAACAGTAGCAGTAGTAGTACCGTCACCAGCAATATCATTTGTCTTTGAAGCAACTTCAGAAACAAGCTTTGCACCCATGTTTTCGAAGTGATCTTCTAGGTCAATACTCTTAGCGATTGTAACACCATCATTTGTAATTTCAGGTGCGCCATAACTCTTTTCAAGAACAACGTTTCTACCCTTAGGTCCGATTGTTGTCTTAACTGTATCAGCTAGTTTATTAACACCATCCAACATCTTTGAACGTGCATCTTCTGAAAATTTAATTTCTTTAGCCATTAATTTTCACACTCCATAATTTAAAATAAATTTTTCTTGTTTAAGTTTTAATTAGTCAACGATTGCCATGATATCTTTTTCATGAAGGATTAAATATTCACTGTCTTCATACTTAACTGTTGAGCCTGAGTACTTGTCAAAAAGAACCTTGTCACCCTTTTTAACGTTCATAGGTAATTTAGTACCATTATCAGCAACTAGTCCGTCACCTACGGCAACAACTTCGGCTGTTTGTGGCTTTTCCTTAGCGTTGTTTGCTAAAACAATGCCACCAACTGTCTTTTCTTCTTCTTTATCGACTGTTACAATGACTCTATCTCCAAGTGGTTTTAACAATTTAAATACCTCCAGTAATATTAATTCAATGTTTTTTGTATATCTTTTAGCACTCAACTATCTCTTGTGCTAATCACAAGTTTTATATTAACATTATATTGTGAAGTTGCAAGTATTTACCTTTAAAAATATGGGGGAAATTATGTCTTATCGAACAAATCAGTTTTTCACATTACTGGCTTATATCCTGTTGTTATCGTTAGGAACTATCCTGACAATGTTCTCTATCACAGGCTCAGCCTACTTTATCACCGTCACCATTGCATCATTGATTGTCACTGGTCTAATGATTTATTTAGTTAAACAAAGTGGTCCTTTAGAATTTGAGAAAAAAACTAATTTAAATCACGATTTGCAGTGGATAATTTTAGGAACTGTGGGCGCATTGGTAGTCCAATTCGGAATTGGCTTTGCGGATAAATTATTATTCCATGCCAGCACCGATTCACAAAATACGCTCAGTTTACTGTTGATGGTTAAAGAATATCCATACTATTTCATCTACGTGATGATAGCTGCACCAATTATGGAGGAAATCATCTTCAGACGTGTATTCTTCGCCAACTTGATCAAGCCTACTAACATTTACATTGCTGCTATTGTTTCAGCGTTCATGTTTGCGTTTATGCATCAGGATACTAGATTTTTGGTTTATGTCTTTATGGGATTGTGGTTCTCATATGTTTACTACAAGTCGGAAAATATTTATGTAAGTGCCGGCAGCCATATTATTATGAACGCTATTGTTTTAACGATTGGAATAATGTAGTTGTTTGCCGCCTCCGGTTTCGAGGGAGATGAAGTTGCCTGCTGTGGGACCGGTGCGAGCCAAAGTACGGTCTCGCACCTCGATTTTGAGCTCCGCAAAGTACGCGAATCTCAAAATACGTCCTGTGCTGTAAGGCCGGAAAACCACCGACCTAACACCACTGCCACTGCTGTTCACTCCCTCGAAACCTCCGGCTCGTGTATTTTAAAATTTTGGTATTGCTCTCCGTCGATATATATAAACTACGAAAAATACAAAAAAGATATCTGCAATTTTTAAAAAATTTGCGGATATCTTTTTTGTATCCTCATTTACCAATTCCAAACAAAATACTAATACTCAAAATTACACAATAAGCCAGCCTTCGGCGGCATAAAAAAACAGCCTGCCTTTTCGGCAAGCTGTTCTCTGTGTGTTTAAATTGTTTTTCGACTACATGGAGTGCTAATTAGTCCCCACGTGTGTATGACGCAACGTACTTCTTCCGTTTCTCATCATCGAACTCTTTTTCACTCTTAGCAATAATAACTGTAGCTAGTGAATTTCCGACAACGTTGACGGCTGTACGTCCCATATCTACGAGACGGTCGATACCTGCAATGAAGGTCAAACCTTGCATTGGTACACCAATTGTTGATACTGTGGCTAGGAGTACAACAAACGATGCTCCGGGCACTCCGGCCATCCCCTTTGATGTTAACATCAATACCACAACAAGGGTAATTTGTTGCCCAATGGATAGGTGAATATTATAGGCTTGAGCCAAGAATAAGGCAGCCAATGATTGATAAATTGCGGAACCATCAAGGTTAAATGTATATCCGGTTGGAATTACAAAGGAGACGATACCTTTTGATGATCCATAATCTTGCATTTTTTCCATCATCTTTGGCAAGGCTGCTTCAGAACTGGCGGTGGTAAAAGCAAGTGTAACTTCATTTTCAATAATTCTAAATAATTCATAAAATCTAACGTGGAATAAGTGACCGACAAGTGCCATGATAACGAATACGAAAAACGCCATTGTCGCATAAGCAATCAGTATGAATAATGCCAAGGGTTTTAACGAATTGAAACCCATTTCCCCAACGGTAACACCGATCAAAGCACAGACACCAATTGGAGCTAAACGCATAACCCAGTTAGTAACTTTAAACATTACGTTCGCAACTGCATTTAAAACATCGGTAATAATTTTACCTTGCTTACCGATTGAAGCTGTTCCAAGTCCAAAGAGAACTGAGAAGAAGATAATTGGCAACATATCACCTTTGCCCAAGGAAGCGAAGATGTTAGTTGGAATGATACTCATCAAAATTGACCAAATACCCGAATGTTTAGCCGTTTTGGCGGTCGCTGTATATTGGCTAATATCCGAACCTTTTAGACTATGAATATCAATATAGGTACCGGGGTGGGTAACATTAGCCACCACAATACCAATAATAATCGCTAAAGTAGTCATGATTTCAAAATAAATTAACGTCTTTAATCCAATTCGACCAAGTTTTTTAATATCACCCATATTGGCGATACCAACAGTCAAACAAGAAATAACAATTGGTAACACAATCATTTGAATCATCGAAATAAACATTGTCCCGATGTTCTGCATTACCTGTATAGCAACCTTATTCTGGTAAAATACCTGTCCTAAAACAATACCTAGGATCAAGCCAATAATAATTTGCCACCCTAGACTAACTCGAAAAAATCGTTGTCTTTGCAATTTTAAGTCCCCTTTTGAATTAACATATCTTTAATTATAGAAGATTTTTTAAGGAATGGGGAATTGATAGCGATTTCAAATTAAAATAAATTTCATTTTATTAGCTATGACGAACATTATTTGTATGTAGCGGTGATATTGTTCTATTTTTAATTGATTTTCGGATAAAAAAATACAGAATATACGGATTTATTTTTCCGTTATTCTGTATTTAGTGAATGATTTGTTGATTTTTTATTAGAATTGGTTAATTTTGATGCTGGTTATTTGATTGTATTATTAATAATATTACAATCGAAGAACAGCATTTTGTTTTGGATATTTTAGAGTGCATTAGCAATATATACCGGCAGCGGTATTTTAGACCTTTTTGCTGGGCATGCTGCGGCTCTAAAACGAGTTCCGCAGGCCAATTTCTTCCGCTTTGCCAACTTCCCAAATCATCCGCAAAGTACGCGGATAATTCGTGAAGTCATGCAAATGCTCGGAAATTCCCGGGCCTGCTCCACTCTCTCTAGGCTTCTCCTGATTCTGAAGCAATAATATCCAAATCTCCAGCTAGTGTCCAAGCATCTACTGTTGCGGGTACAATCAAGTGAACGCCTTTCTTCAAATCGTAATCCTTGCCATCAACGGTAATCTTACCTTCTCCACTAAGAATTGAGATCAATGTATATTTACCGATTTGGTGATGTAATTCAACTGGTTCTTTAATTTCCCAGTGATAAACTGAGAAGAATGGTGAAACTGGTGGTTGAACGAATGTTGTAAACTTATTCTTACCAACTTGTTTTGATTCAATGTTTAATTTTGGATCTTTATGAGGAACTGTAATTGTGTCTTCTGATTGTTTGATGTGAAGATCACGTTTCTTACCTGTAGACTTTTCAACACGGTCATAGTCATACAAACGATATGTTGTATCACTGCTTTGTTGTGTTTCGAGTGCCATGATACCTTTGTTCAAAGCATGAACGGTCCCACTTGGTACATAGTAGAAATCGCCTGTCTTAACTGGAACTTTTCTCAACAAGTGGTCCCAGTCGCCGGATTCGATCATTTGGTCGAGTTCAGCTTTATTCTTGGCATTGTGACCATAAATTAAGTATGAACCTGGCTCAGCATCGATGATGTACCAGCATTCTGTCTTGCCTAATTCGTGTTCGTGCTCGGCAGCGTATGCGTTGTCGGGGTGAACTTGGACTGAAAGACTTGCTTCGGCATCCAAAATCTTAGTTAGCAATGGGAAAACTTTTCCCTTGGGATTGCCAAATAATTCACTATGATTTTTCCAGAGGTCGTCAACATATTGTCCAGCAAACTCGCCGTTTTCAACTTCTGATCTACCATGTGGATGTCCTGAAATAGCCCAGCATTCACCGATAGAACCATCAGGAATGTTGTAACCAAACTTAGTTTCTAACTTTCTGCCACCCCAAATTTTTTCGTGGAAGACAGGTTTCAAAAATAATGGTTCACTCATAAAAAAATTCCCCCAAAAGTTTAGTTTGTTTCTTCTGTCAATGACTTGTCACGGTCTAGGAAGAAAATCAGTGTCTGCAATTCATTTGCCAAATCGACATAGTGAACACGGATACTGTTTGGTACGTTGATAATAACCGGTGTGAAGTTCAGAATCCCTCGAACTCCAGCATCTGCCAACAAGTCAGCAGTTGTTTGCGCAGCGTTTGAAGAAACTGTCAAAATACAAACATCGATCTGTTGTAAGTTAAGTTGTTCCTTTAATTCACTAATGTCATAAACGGGAACACCGCTCTTAACTGTACCGACAATTTCTTTATTTATATCAAAAGCTGCCGCAATTCGAACATTATTTGTTCGAGAAAAGTTATAATTTAGTAAGGCGTTACCTAAATTACCAACACCAACTAAGGCTACATTGGTCCGTTTATCTTGATTCAACAGCTTTTTAAAGAATGCTACTAAATCGTTTACATCGTAGCCGTATCCACGTTTCCCAAGTGCACCTAGATATGAGAAGTCACGTCTAATTGTAGCACTGTCAATCTTGACCCCTTCTGATAGTTCACCAGAGGAGATTTTTTTTGTGCCCTCGTCCTTGAGAAATTGGAAGTAACGATAATAAATTGGTAAACGCTTTATTGTTGCGTTTGGAACTGTTGTTTTTGTCATAATTTACCACCATATGTGTGTCATTTCACTAACATTCATAGTAAATAAAAATCACTAAAAACGCAATACGTTAAACCTATAAAGGCATAAATTATTAATTAATGATAAAATTGTGAATACATAAAGGAGTTATATTTTGATTTTATTACAAGCACAGAACATTACGAAAAATTTCGGTACGAAGAAACTTTTTTCCAATGTCAGTTTCGAGATACAAGACAACAGCCGCATTGGTTTGGTCGGTCGAAACGGGGTTGGAAAATCTACTTTACTGAAGATTATCTCTGACCAAGAGAGTTATAACAGTGGCAACATTGCCCTAAAAAAAGATACCAATATCGGTTATTTAGCCCAAGATTCTGGACTCGATAGCGACAATCAAATTTTTTTGGAAATGGAAAAAGTTTTTGATTATCTCAAAGCTCAAGAAAAAAAGATGCATGCTTTGGAAGAAAAACTAGCCAATCCAAATGTCGATGACTACGACGAAATTCTCAAGCAATACGATCAATTGCAAAATACCTTCCGTCAAGAGAATGGTTACGGCTATCAATCAGAAATCCGCAGTGTCCTCAAGGGATTTGGCTTTGACGAAGATGTTTGGGAACACAAGATTTCTACCCTTTCTGGTGGTGAGAGATCTCGGTTAGCCATGGCTAAAATGCTTTTGGAACATCACGACATCTTACTTTTGGATGAACCAACTAACCACTTGGATATCAATACTGTCGAGTGGTTGGAAAGTTACCTTAAAGGTTATCGTGGCGCCCTAGTTATCGTTTCCCATGACCAATACTTCCTTGATAAAGTGGCAACTGAAATTGTTGAAATCAATCAACATTCATCAACCCACTACTCTGGTAACTATACTTTCTACCTCGATGAAAAGAAGAAGAATCAAGCCGTTGCTTGGAAACATTACGAAGAACAACAGGCAGAAATCAAGAAAACTGAAGAGTATATCCAAAAGAATATCGTCCGTGCTTCCACAACTAAGATGGCTCAAAGTCGTCGTAAGAAGTTAGAACATATGGATGTTTTGGACCGTCCCGGCAGTGATCAAGGTTCCGTTCACTTCTCATTTGAAATCGACAAGGAAAGTGGTAATGACGTTCTTTTAGTTAAGGACGCAGCCATCGGTTATGACGACGAAATTATGTCCGAACCAATCAACCTTGACGTCAAAAAAGGTGAACGTGTCGGTATTATCGGGCCCAACGGTATCGGTAAATCAACCTTTCTCAAGTCAATCCTCGGCCGCATTCCGTTAATTAAAGGAACTAGTCAATTTGGTGCCAACGTTCAAGTCGGTTACTATGACCAGAATTTAAAGGGACTCGATCCAAAGAAAGACGTCCTGCACGAAATCTGGGACCGTTACCCACGCCTTGATGAACAAATCATCCGTAAGAAGTTGGGAGCCTTCCTCTTCAGTGGCGATGACGTTCTTAAGCCAGTTGCTGGATTATCCGGTGGTGAAAAAGCTCGTTTAACTTTGACAAAATTGTCGATGGAAAACAATAATTTCCTAGTAATGGATGAACCAACTAACCATTTGGATATCGACAGTAAGGAAGTCCTAGAAGATGCCTTGAAGAGCTTCCCTGGTACTGTCCTGTTCGTTTCTCATGACCGTTACCTATTGAATACACTTGCCAATAGAATCGTTGATATCGGCAGTGAGGGCAGTAAAATTTATCTTGGTGATTATGATTATTATCTTGAGAAAACTACCGTCCAACCAGTCGCTGAAGAAGAAGCTAAAACTTCTAACGTCAGTGAAAAGAAGATGGAATATCAACAATCTAAGGAACAACAAAAGCAAGAACGTAAGTTGCGCCGTCAAGTTGAAGAATTAGAAGATCAATTGGCCGAATTGGAAGACAAGAATACTGCCATTCAAAAAGAAATGACTAAGGAAGAAAACCTGACATCATATAGCAAACTGGCTGATATGCAAAAAGAATTGGATGAAAATAAAGCTAAGCAAGATAAAATCGAAGAACAATGGACTGAAAAGTCGATTGAACTGGAAGACTTTAAATAGTACCGCCTCCAGGTGACAGAGGAAAAGATAGTTCTGCTATGAGGACCGGTTCGAAGCCTTGCAAAATCAGCAAGTCTCCAAAGTCGCCCTGTGGTGTAAATGCTAAAGCATTAACGCCACCTCCATTGCAGACTATCTTTTACTCTGTCACCCTCCGGCTATGTATAAATTTGTTTTTGTACTCAAGTAATTAAAATAACAAATCTAGAGACTATATGATCCTCATTACTTTGTGGATTGTACGTTCTCTTTTTATATACAACCACATAATCAAAACTACCAACATCACCCTGATATTCATACGTAATTACGTCCAAAATATTTATACATAGTGAACAAATAATTTCATCACAACAAATACACTAGCCGGAGGTTGTCAGTAATGTAGTTCAGCAGTGCAGGTGGCGTTAGAAAGGTGATTTTCCTTTCTTACCCCACCGACGTATTTTGAAATTCGCGGTTCTTGCGAAGTTCAAAATCGAGGTTCGAGACCGCTCTGTGGCTCGGACCGGTCGCACAGCAGAACTACATTACTGACAACCGGAGGCGACAACTTGCCATAGTATATATTTTCTGATAATGTGAACGAAATAACTTTTACGAAGAGGACCTATGAAAACAAAACGAGATACTATTTATGTGCGTTTCTTCAAAGGCGTAATCATCGCTTTAGGATTCATTCTCCCCGGAGTTTCGGGCGGTGTTTTGGCGGCTATTCTTGGTATTTATGAACGATTACTGAGTTTCATGGCACACGTCAGACAAAATTTTAAGCGTGATTTCGTTTACTTTTTACCAATTGGTATTGGTGGAATTGTTGGTATCGGTGTCCTGTCACAACCTTTGGAATACTTGCTGGCTCACTACCAGATGATTGTTCTCTGGGGATTTGCAGGAACTATTATCGGTACTCTTCCCACTCTGATTCGAGAATCAACTTCACGAACCAAGCGGGACAAATACGACGTCATCTGGTTTTTCACGATGTTGATTGGTGGCGGACTTTTTCTATTCTTCATGAATGAAATTTTGGGAACTATTCCAGCTAACTCTTTCGGATTTTTCATTGCTGGAGTTTTAATTGCCCTGGGTGTCTTAGTTCCTGGACTCAGCCCATCAAATCTACTGATTATTTTGGGACTGTACGCACCGATGTTACAAGGCTTCAAATCGTTTGCCCCCTTGGTTTTCATTCCGATTGCTTTGGGTGGAATAGTTTCCATTCTGACTTTTTCAAAGGCTATGGAAAGTTTAATCAAGCACCATCATTCACGAGTTTATCATTTCATTTTGGGAATCGTTTTAGCCAGTACTATTCTGATTTTGATTCCTAATCCTTACTCAAGCGAGAGCATTTCTTATCAAAATGTCACTGGTTGGGACTGGATTCTAAGTATCGGTTTCTTCCTTCTTGGTTGTATCCTAGCCTTGTGGATGAGCCGATTAGAAGATAAATACAAATAAAAAAACGTTGAGATTAATTTCTCAGCGTTATTTTTTTAGATAATCATTTTTAATTTTATAAGATGTCGTTAGGTTGTCATCGTCAATCGTTTGAATCGAATCCGCATATTGATTTTCAAAAGTTCGGTTATCGCCGGCTTTCAATGTTTCCAATCCTAATAAATCTTGATAGTGGAAAACTTGTTTCATCGTGAACTTGTTGCCTGACAACAAACCTAAGATTGGAAAGTCGTTTGTCTGCTCAGCCACAAAATGCATCACATTATTGAAGGTCAATTTATCGTCACCTTTAGGATTAGCCACATATCCAGTCAACGCACTATTGGTAAATTTGAAATCAACTGGATCAGTTAAGCCACTTTCCCAGGCTAAATTCCAAACTTTGGTATCACTATCATATTTGACCCGATGCCATGACTCGTAATTCATTGATGAGAAGGTATCTTTCATTGATTCAAAAATAACCGCAACGTAATCATAAACACGGATTCCATTTTCAAAAGTTACATTGATGAACGGAATAAAGATATGATTTTCATCCACAAAAGTTTGAAAGTCGATCACTTTTTCTAGAATATAAGTTTTAGCATCGTTAAAGTTAGCGTCCCGTTTTTGAACGTAGTCAAAGGCAGGAATCTCGTAGACATGATTTTCATTATTTGATGTCTTCGTATAAATATTATCGGTTTGATCATCATACTTTAAAATTACGTATGAAATCTTTGTTCTGGTTTTCATGAATACACCTCCCATACTTTGTACCACAATTTGGTCGAATAATTAAGTGATTTTTTCAAAAAAACAGCAAAAAAAATACCGATACGAATATCAGTATTTGTGAAGTTAATTTTTAAAGGAATGGATAGGTGCAGGAATTCTACCGCCACGATGGATAAAGTCCGCGGGACTGTTGGTATTGACCGCCATTACTGGTGCTCGTCCAAAGAGTCCGCCAAACTCAACTTCATCGCCAACTTTTTTACCAGTAGCAGGAATAATTCTGACCGCAGTCGTCTTATTATTGATAACGCCAATTGCAGCTTCGTCCGCAATCATTCCACTGATAGTTTCAGCCGTTGTATCGCCAGGAATCGCAATCATATCAAGGCCAACAGAACAAACAGCTGTCATTGCCTCGAGTTTTTCAATATTCAAATTGCCAGCATTAACAGCACGAATCATTTCAGCATCTTCAGAAACTGGGATAAAGGCACCTGACAAGCCACCAACGTGTTCACAGGCCATGACACCACCCTTTTTAACTGCATCGTTCAACAATGCCAAAGCAGCGGTAGTTCCGGGAGCGCCGACACTTTCCAAACCGATTTCTTCTAAAATTTCAGCCACAGAATCTCCCTCGTTAGGTGTGGGAGCCAATGACAAGTCTACGATACCAAAAGGTACGCCCAAGGCCTTAGAAGCTAAATCTCCAACGAATTGACCCATTCTAGTAACTTTAAACGTCGTCTTCTTAATAGTCTCAGAAACAACATCGATTGGTCGCCCTTTAACATGTTCTAGGGCACTCTTGACCACTCCAGGACCACTGATACCAACGTTGATGACACAATCAGCTTCACCGACACCGTGGAAAGCTCCAGCCATGAATGGATTATCTTCGACCGCATTGGCAAAAATAACTAAACTCATACAATTGACAGGATCAAATTTTGCCAAATCTTTGACCACTTGACCCATTTGACCGACCGCATCCAAGTTGATACCTGAACGAGTTGAACCAACATTGACCGAGCCACAGACACGACTAGTTTCCGTCAAAGCTTGTGGAATCGATTGAATCAATTTGACGTCACCAGATTGATAACCTTTTTGAACTAAAGCCGAAAAACCACCAATCAAATCAACACCTAAATCTTTGGCCGCCTGATCCATTGTTTTAGCATAAGCTACATAATCCTTGTCGCCAGAAGCCGCAGCAATCAAGGAAATCGGTGTAACCGAAATACGCTTATTGACGATAGGAATCCCATATTCTGATTCAATTTGGTCAGCTACTTTAACAAGATTCTTAGCTTTCGTCATCAATTTATTGTAAATTTTTTGACGAGCCTTTTCACCATCACTATCGATACAATCAAACAACGAAATACCCATTGTAATCGTCCGAATGTCGAGTTTTTCTTCCGAAATCATCTGAATCGTTTCTAAAATCGAATTAGTTTCCATGGCAGCCTCCTAAAGTTTCTGAATCGCATCAAAGATTTCTTCACGTTGAATGCGAATGTCCAAACCAGTGGCTTGACCAAGTTCACTCAAGTTATCTTTGATCGTGTCAAATTTAGTGGCATCATCCCATGTCACCATCATCATCATCGTAAAGTTGTCATGCATCAAAGTCTGCGAAATATCAATAATATTGACGTCAAGTTCAGCCAACTTAGTTGAAACCTTAGCCACAATACCAACCTGGTCGTGACCCAAAACTGTCAGAATAGCTTTCATAGTGATTCCTCTTCTTTCATCTTTCGATTGTGTTGAGGCTATCTTATATTATTTGGTTTGTGGGGGCAATAGGAAATATTAAAGGAAAAATATAATTGATATTTCATCTTTAAATTTCAGCCAAAAGAAAACTTATGCACAGCAAAAAAAGACACCACCGATTAAAACTTCGATGGCATCCCTATAAATTTATTCACATTTAAGTATTACAAAGCATTAATAATTTTGAAGACTAATTAAACTGCAATATATCAATAACCTAGAGCCCTCAAACAACTTAGCCGGAGGCTGGCAGTAATATAGCCCGCAGTGCAAGTGGTGTTAGGGCTTTAGCCCTTACTCCACTGACGTATTTTGAGATTTGCGGTTTTTGCAAAGCTCAAAATCGAGGTGAGAGACCTTGGCTCGAACCGGTCACACCGCAGGCTATATTACTGCCAGCCTCCGGCGGCAAAACCCTATTCCATATCAAAATCCAAACTAGGATCAGCATTCAAATCCAATTCTGCAAAGTCACCCTTGTCATATTGAATCTGAGCCATAGCACCAATCATAGCTGCATTATCGCCACACAAACGCAATGGAGGGAATACCAATTCCATATCCATATCACGTTTTTCAATCTCTTCAGCCAAGCGTTTACGCAAACCTTGGTTAGCTGAAACTCCACCACCAACAATCAATTGCTTAACTGGATGCAATTTCAAAGCTTTGAATGTCTTATTTGTCAAAATATCTAACACGGCGCCTTGGAAACTGGCAGCCAAATCATCCTTGTTCAACTCTTCATGAACTTGATCAGCGTGATGAACAGTATTGATAAACGCACTCTTCAAGCCACTGAAACTGAAGTCCAAGTTATCTTCTTGAACCATGGCTCTAGGGAAATTGAAAGTATCTTTTCCAACAGCAGCCATCTCATCGACTTTTTTACCAGCTGGATAGTTGATACCCAGCACACGACCAATTTTGTCATAAGCTTCCCCAACGGCATCATCACGGGTATCGCCCAAGGTGTGGAAAACTCCGGGAGCTGTGACCAAAACTAGTTCAGTGTGTCCACCAGAAACTAACAATGACATGAATGGATATTGTAATTCAGTCACAAAGTTAGCTGAATAAATGTGTCCGGCCAAGTGATTAACTTTAATCAATGGTAAATTGTGGGCAAATGCTACTGTCTTCGCTGCCATGATTCCAATCAACAATGAACCAACTAGGCCTGGTCCATAAGTAACAGCAACGGCATCGAGATCTTCGTAGCCAACTTTAGCTTTATCCAGCGCCAAATCGATACACTTAGTAACCTCTTCAACGTGGTGTCTACTGGCAACTTCGGGCACAACTCCACCGAAACGTTGGTGGCTCTTTATTTGTGTTGCAATAATATTCGATAAAATTTCCTTACCATTCTTAATAATAGCAACTGATGTCTCATCACAGCTACTTTCAAACGACATTATTAATGTATCTTTTTCCACAGTAATCTCCTCATAGATCAACGATCATTTCCCATGCATCGTGATGATTTCTAAAATAATACTTCTTATGCACAGTTCGAACTTTAAACCCAAACGCATCGTACAAAGCTAACGCTGAATCATTAGTTACGTCCACTTCTAATGACATCTTCTGATACTCACGTGCGCGACAGTAATTAAAAACTTCATTCAATAGTAAATGACCAATCCCCATATTCTGGTAATCAGCATCCACAGCTAAATTAGTAATATGCGACTCAGCTTTATCTCCCAACGAAACTCCGATAAAGGCAATCACTCGCTCATTTTCAACTAACGACAAATAAAGTGCATTCCTATTATCAATTTCCATCCGCACGATATCAATTGGCCATGGAACTGGAATTGGATAAATTGTTTCCTGAATCTTCATAAATTGAATAGCATCTTTGGGACTAGCTTTTCTTAAAGTAAACTTTCGATCTTCAATTGAAACTATTTGTTCTTCAAAATCAAATTTCATGGTTTTATTAGAAAATAACTTTTTAAACTTCTTCAACATAAGAAACATTGCCGTCATCCTTATGTCCTTTGGCATACCAGTCATGCTCAGCTTGTGTCAAACGTAAATATGTTGGCACAAAATCATCAATATCAGTAACTGGTTTCTTTGACTCAGCTAATTTGGCAAGCTTAGCTGCATCTGGCAATGAATCTTCAGCGGCAATAATTTTGGCATTTGGAAATTGATTTTGAATTAATTCTTGTAATCTTGGTGTAGCGTTGATAAATTCCAGTTGATCTTCATCATATTCCTTCAAAGCAGCGAATAATTTCTCCATTGAAGTGTGATGATCCCCAATGATACTGACAAACTTATCACGTGAGTTTTGATAAACTCCAGCAAATGCATTGTCATTTCTAGCATCCATTAATGGCACTAGAATATGAGCTTTGTCCCCGTTAGCAGCTAATAATTCTAGGCTAGAAACTCCGACTAAATTCTTGTGCAAAGTATCTGCTAAAGTCTTAGCAACTGTAACCGCGATTCTGACTCCAGTGTAAGAACCGGGTCCTTTAGCAACCGCAATTAAGTCGATATCGTCAATAGTTAAGTTAGATTCGGCTAAAGCTTTTTTAATATCTGGCAAAATAGTAATACTGTGAGTCTTCTTTTCAGTCGACTCCAAATGAGCTAAAACTTTGCCATCAACTACAACGGCAACGGATAGCGGCTTATTAGATGAATCAAATGCTAAAATTTTCATATTTATCCCTCATTCTTAATAAAACTATTTTAACACAGAATTTTTGTACAAAAAAAAATCGGCCCTATTAGCCGATTTTATTGAATTTCGAATTATCAATCCATTTAAGGACGATATATAAAAGACCCGTCTGATAAACCAGACTGAACGCCTCTTTCACAAGTCTTGGAACCAATAAAGTTACATAAGGCACGTTAGTCATCATGTGAATCCACAAAGTATTCAAACCTATATTTACGATTACTGTAATCAGCAATACAGTGAGAAAACTTCTCCAAATTGTTACTTTGTGGTTATAAAGCATGAAACCATAAATTGCACCTGCTACCAACGCTGAAAAAGTGAATCCAAGGAAGAATGCACTTCCTGCTGATAAGACTGAATGACCAATCACATCAGCTAACACATTAGCTATTGCAGCTTTAAAAGGTCCGAAATAATAACCTAATAACCCAATTGCAATAAAACTGAATCCAACTTTCAAGGTATTGCTACCGAATGATAATTTTGATAGCACCATTTGTAATGCTATCAATAACGCCATCCAAGTAACTTCTTGAACGCTTATTACTGAACTTCTACTGTTCATAATCGACATCTCCCGAAAGGAGCTGCCACCAGATATAGGCAAAAGAGACGTATATAAAGTGGCGAATGCGGATCCAAGATCGCGAGAAAACTCTTTGTTCGATGTTCACATTCCGTTCCATCGACACTTGACGCCTTGAACCCTACCCCAAATTTTTAAGTACTCGTCAATAATAACACTATATTTTCTGTAAGCAAGTATTTTGTTTGTAAATTACTTATCTTTCCATTCAAATTGAGCAATAACGTTCAGTACGTCACCATTCTTTATCCAATGAATTGATTTATTATTCGTATTATCGAGTTTCGCATATGAAACTGGTTCACTCTCAATATTCAACTCTTTGTCATATTTAATATCCATACTCTTGAGTGTGTGACTGCCGATAAAGTCCATATCTAATGTATCGACCATCCAGTCGAAATAATATGAATTATTAACATGTTTATTAACATCGATATTATAGTAACCAATATGTTGTGGTTGCTTGAAGTCGTAATCATCCGGCACTTTTAAACGATTAAAACGCTTGAGCTTAGTAGTTTCTTCAGCCCCAAACTTATCATCTAAACGATCATTGGCTCCGACAATCTTACGTTCTTTAATATCAATCAAAACAAAGGCACTTTCAGCTTTAACGATTGTGTCGCCATTTTCATCTTCAATCCAGAAATTACGATAGAAGAAATACTTATTATAACTAGTTGCTTGGGTGATAACTTTCAACTTTTGACCGAGTTTAGGCATCTGCTTAATATCCATATGATATTGAACAACGACCCAACCGAGTCCTTCGTTCTGAACCATTTCCGCACTATCTAAGTCTGACTGATGGAGCTGCTTTTCTGAAGTTAATAGCATTATATCAATCAAAGCTGACAGGCGCATTTCTCCTGAAAAGTTGACGAAATAATACGGTACTTCCATTTCAATTGCAAAAGTTCTTTTCTCTGTCACTATTGTTCCTCTCCGATTCCGTGATAAAGATTGTAAACATCCTGTTTCTTCAATCCATTACGAGCCGCAACCTCTTTGATTGCTTTGTTTGGCTTTTCACCTTGTTTAATTAAACTATCCACTGCTACGACCAAGTCATCATCAGATTCCTCTTGAGTAGCGGCCTCAACTGGCTTTCCAGCAATAATCAAAACATATTCACCCTTAGGATCATTGTCTTGATAATACTCAGCAACTTGTTCCAAACTGCCACGTAAGAAAGCTTCGTGAATCTTCGTTAATTCCCGTGCTAAAGTAATTTGACGGTCAGCTCCAAAGTTATCGATCAAATCTTGAATCGTCTTCTTAACACGATATGGAGATTCATAAACAATCGTTGTTTCCTCACGTTGAGACAGATTGTTCAAAGCTTCAGTTCTTTCCTTACCTTTACGAGGTAAAAATCCATAGAAATAAAACGGCTGTGGTGCAATCCCTGAAGCAATCAAGGCTGTAACTGAAGCAGTAGCTCCGGGTAGTGGAACCACTGGAATATCAGCCTTAATGGCAGCTTTAACTAGTTCTTTACCAGGATCACTGATTGATGGTGCACCAGCATCACTGACTTGAGCAATTTTGACACCGGCATTCATTTTTTCTATTAATTCTGGAATACGTTGAGCAGTATTATGATCATGAAAACTTATTAATTCTGTTGGTATTTCAAAATGATTTAATAAATTTTTAGTATTACGTGTATCCTCAGCTGCAACTAAATCGACGTCTTTTAACGTGTTGACAGCTCGAAAAGTCATATCTTCTAAATTACCAATTGGTGTTGGCACTAAAAAAAGGCAGCCCTTCGAATTATCAACAAAACTCCTTTGTTCTTTCATTCAAATAGCTCCCCTTATCTAATATTAACTTTCTTTTTCTTACCTTTGTCGTTACTGCCATAAAGGACGTTGGTACAGAAGATACATTCTTCCTTGTCCTTACGGTGAGTTCCGTAGAATTGTTGGCAAACATGAAATCCTTTACGATATAAACTCTCAAGATTCAATCGTGAGTAAGATAATTCATTGCCTTTAATATCCTTGTCCTCATAACCCATTTTTTCCAAATGTTTACGAAGATTTTGATTCTCTATCTTTAACTCTTCTTTTTCTTCAAGAGCCTTGGATAGTTCCTCTTTCAGCAAAGAAACCTTTTTAGTTATATCATTCAATTGATTTGTGATTGTCTCAAATTCATCATATAAATCTTTCTCTGCCATGATTTCACCTACTAATCCACAAATTTTAATGATAAATCTTCTAAAATAGCCTGAAACGATACATTACTTTTCCACATTTGTTCAGCTGTAAATAAATCATCCGACATACTAACAATTTTCTTGATACCCTTTTGATCCAAGATATCCACCGACGTTAATGTTGATTTTTCTAAATTGTACCTAATTGATAATATATCACTAAAAATTTGATTCAACATGTCGAAAACCAAATGTTGTTGATCTTTATTCTCAACTAAAGGCATGATATCAGTCTGTATGTCGACAAAACTATTTATTTTTTGTTTGTTAACTTCTTTTAACCAACTCGCGAGTGCTGTACTCAAAGCTTGGTATTTATCGCCCGTAATACTTTCCAAATATTTAATATCGGTAACTTTTAAAGCTCGTTCTGCTTGGTCACTCTTAAATCCCACTGCAACCAAACTAGCAATTTCATCATCGTTACTCTGGTTCGACAGATGAAAAATCTGCACACGTGATTGGATAGTCGGTAAAAGTTGCTTAGCCGAATCGGCCAACAAGATAATCATCAGATTACCTTCTGGTTCTTCAATAGTTTTCAACAGATTATTCGCAGCTTGAACGGTCATCTTCTCAGCTTCGTCGATAATCAAAATTCTTCGTTTACCTTGCGTAGCAGCCATATTGGCTTCCTTTTTGAAAAATTTGATGTCGTCAACACCGATACTTTGCTTTTCGGTCTGAATCTCTAACACATCAGGATTATCGCCCAAAGCAATTGTCTGACACTTTTGACACGTTTGGTCAGGAGCACCATCTTGTAAATTTTCACAAAACTGACTCTGTGCTAACCAAATAGCCATCTGCTGCCTAATTTTGGATGAAGCATTGTCGATCAAATATGCGTGTGACAACATATTGGTCGAAATAATTTTTTTAAATTCATTAACAACTCGCGGTTGTTCTGTTAGTAAACTTTCCATTATTAGAATCTCACGAATTTATCAACTGGCAAAATAAAGCATGTTGCACCGCCAACTTGGACTTCAACTGGTTCGCTCAAACTGGAAGCAGCTTCGGGCATGAGAAATGTTGGAGTCACATATTGAACTCTGGTATGACAAGTTTTCTTGATTACAGCTAAAGCATCGTCGATTTTTTCCTCTTCGACACCAATCAAGAATGTACAGTTACCGGCTTTTAAGAAACCACCAGTCGATGACAACTGTGTAGCTCTAAAACCACCTTTAACAAGACTAGCTTGCAATTGTTGACTATCTTTTGATTGAATTATGGCTACAATGAGTTTCATGATTTATTCTCCTTTGTTAAAAATATTCGGAAATCTCTTAATTATGGCATCCAAAGCATCGGCAACAACTTTTTCCGGTGCTTGTTCAGCGTTAATTGTTTTTATTCTATCAGGATTAGCTTTAACAATCTTCATATATGAATCGTAAACCCGATTGTGGAAGTCGATAGCTTCACGTTCTAAGCGATCCATCGCACCCTCATGGTCTTTTCTAATACGTGACAAACCAACTTCAGGCGATACGTCAAAGTAAATTGTTAAGTCTGGCAAATGTCCATCAATGGCAAAATCGTTAATATCAGCGACTTCTTTCATCCCAATTTCACGGCCACCGCCTTGATAAGCAATGGAACTGTCGACAAAACGGTCGCTCAACATGATTTTGTTAGCTTGCAACGTTGGCAAAATAACATCAATCAAATGTTGACGTCTTGCAGCAGCGTACAATAAAGCTTCAGTTCTGGGGTCCATTTCTTCATCATGAATGTCTAAAATAATTTTTCTGATTTTTTCAGAAATGGAACTGCCACCGGGCTCACGAGAAAGCACAATCTCTTGGTCGGTCTTAGCCTGCAAAAGTGGCATTAGTGTTTTAAGAGCGGTCGTTTTACCTGCTCCATCTGGTCCTTCAAACGATATAAATATTCCTGACATAGATTAATCTCTCCTAGATGATTACTACTATTTTACTTGAAATTGGCTTGAAATGAAACTTTAGCTCTTGTTTTAGAAAAAACATATCTTGGGAATGCCGCCTTCGGGTGCGAGTGATGGAGTCCGCTGTGGGACCGGCTCGAGCCGAAGTGCGGTCTCGACCCTCGATTTTGAGCCGAAGTTCGCGTCTCAAAATCGTCCTGTGGCGTAAGGGCTGAAGCCCTAACGCCACTGTCACTGCTTGACTCCATCACTCGCACCCGAAGGCTAAGATATTCGTTGTTCTAAAATAATCCTGAGTTTAATTTATGCAATTTTATAAAATAATATAAATCATTTGTCTTCCTATCAAATAGGATAACGAATTTTTCCCTGATTCGAAAGTAAATAAAAAACCAAGCAATTCCCAAAATATCAGGAATAACTTGATTTCATTTATAATCATCTAAATTTTTAAATAACCGAACAACCAAAAGTTACACTAGCTTCCGGACACGAGAAGATTGTGCCCGCAGTGAAAGTGGTGTTAGGTCGGTGATTTTCCAGCCTTACGGCACAGGACGTATTTTGAAATTCGCGTACTTTGCGAAGTTCAAAATCGAGGGTCGAGACCGCACTTCGGCTCGAGCCGGTCCCACAGCAGGCACAAATCTTCTCGTGTCCGGAGGCGGCAGCCCTAACATTTTACCAGTGCTTTTCAGCGCGACTTGGTTGCTTCAAAAATGTATCTTCATCACCAAAGATAATGTTGGTTGTGGCTTTCGCAGTAGCTTTTCGTCTTCTTGCTTCTAAATACAAGAATTGATATTTCAACTGATCCAGTTTCAAATGAACTCTGGTCTCGTCGTCGACATCCACTGAATTATTGATCATTCGTTGGGTATTACCGATTCGTTGTTGAATCTGGTGAATATTGTCTAAAAGGCGATCATCTTCCATTTTTTGGACAGTTGCTTTTCTTCTACCAAACATGTTAAATCTCCCTGCGTCCTAAAACGGCACTCTTCAAGGTCATCTCATCTGCATATTCAATATCAGATCCGACTGCTAGTCCGTGTGCTAGTCTAGTTACTTTTATTCCTGCTGGCTTAACTAATTTGGCTAAATATTGAGCAGTTGCTTCTCCTTCTGGAGTTGCGTTTGTTGCGATAATCAATTCTCTGACGTTTTGATTTTCCTTCAAACGGTTTAACAACAACTTAATATTTAAATCTTCGGGGCCAACGCCATCAATTGGTGAAAGAACCCCTCCTAGCACGTGATACAAACCATTATAACCATTCATATCATCTAGCGACATGATATCTTTGGCCTGCTCAACTACCAAGATTGTCGATTGATCACGGTTCTTATCACTACAGATTGAACAAATTTCTTCAGTCGTAATGTTTCCACAAATTCGACATGATTTTAAATCAGTCTTAGCAGAAATCAGATTTTCGGCAAACTCATTAACTTGGTCTTTGTCCATTCCAAGGGTAAAGAATGCCATTCTAGTAGCAGTCTTGCGACCGATACCTGGTAACATCATATAACTATCAATTAATTTAGATATTGGTTCTGGATATTTCATTACATCAACCCGTTCGTATATTTACCTAATTTAGCTTGTTTATCATCGTCAACAGCTTTAAAAGCATTGTTTAAAGCGTCAATTAACATATCTTGTAATGTATCGGGATCATCTGGATCAATAATCTTTTCACTGATTGTTAGATCAGCAATCTTCTTTTCGCCAGTAACTTTAACTTTTACAAAATCGTCAACTGAACTACCGCTATACTCTGTCTTGTTCAATTCTTCTGTGGCTGATTGAACTTCTTTTTGCATCTTTTGAGCTTGGCGCATAATGTTGGCCATGTTGCCGCCCATTCCGCCCATATTTGGCATTCCTTTACTCATTGTAATTCCTCCTAGTCATCTTTTACATCAACTATATCGTCACCAAACAATTTTACAGCTTCGTCAACGGTGGGATTAGTTTTTTTAGTTTCTTCTTTAGATTTTACATTCTTTGGCTTATTAGAATCAATATTATTATCAATATATTCTTTACGAATATTAGGCCAATCTTTCTTCGGTACTAAGACGATCTGGCAGTCCTTTTTCAACAAACGACCAGCGTTATCAGTCAATTGTTGTAAGAACTCGCTATCCTCTTGAACTTGCTCGAACCATAACGCATAGTCAAAGGCAACGACAATGCCTTCTGGTGAAGCTGCGACTGGATCTGAGACTTTCATCATAGCACGTTGTGAGATAGAAAGCATACTCATTAAATCGGGCCAGATCTCCTTAGCCGAGTTCAAATCATCCTTAGTTGCGCTACCCAAGACTTTGTAAATCGCCGTCTTATTTAAACGTGTATTATTGTTAGCTCGACGATGTGTCTTTGGCTTAGCAGGCTCAGTCTTAACAACACCATTTGATAAATCTTTCATCTCATTTTGTAAGTGTGAAATCTCATCACGTAGTTTATCAATTTGTGTATTGTCAACTGGCTCTTCAGTCACTTCCGGTTGAGCAACTTCTTGGGCAACCTTAGGCTCACTGATTTTAACCGTTAAAATTTCCATATAAATATCAGTCTGGTTTGAATTCTTGATATTCTTTTGTGTGGCACTGACTTGGTCAACGATATAAAATAAGCGACTATTGTCAAACTTATCCGCAATTGCCAACAGTTCATCGGTCATAACGGACTTGTCCATTTGACTTGATAAATCAGAATTAGAATTGTAAAGAATCAAATTACGACAAACTCGAATAATCATTTCGGTAAATCTCAAGGCTGAACGACCACTGGCTAAAATTTGATACAAGCTAGTCAAGGCCTCAGCTGGTTTTCCATCCGCAATGGCAGTCATATATGAAACAATCTGCTCATTACTCAAAGCACCGGTAACTTCTTGGGCATTCTTAAGCGTCAATTCCTCGTCGCCATATGACAAAGCTTGATCCAAGATACTCAAGGCATCACGCATTCCACCTTCAGCAGAGGCAGCGATAATATTCAAAGCTTCTTCGTCATAATTAATTTTCTTATCATCCAAGATAAAAGTCATACGTTTCAAAATATCTTGACGTGAAATCCGACGGAAATTGAAACTTTGAGTTCTAGAAATAATAGTTGCAGGAATCTTTTGTGGTTCTGTAGTAGCCAAAATAAACATCACATTGGCTGGTGGTTCTTCCAACGTCTTCAATAAAGCATTGAAAGCACCTTGAGAAAGCATATGAACTTCATCAATGATATAGACTTTAAACTTAGCTTCAGTTGGTGCGTATTTAACTTTGTCACGAATATCACGAATCTCCTCGACACCATTGTTAGAAGCAGCATCGATTTCGATCACGTCGTTAAGACGATTTTCATTAGCAGCTTTACAAATCTCACATTCATTGCAAGGTTCACCGTCATGTGGATTCAAACAGTTAACTGCTTTGGCTAAAATTTTGGCACAAGATGTCTTACCAGTACCTCTGGGACCACTGAACAAATACGCATGACTGGTCATCTTACTAGCCACGGCATTGCGCAAGGTTTGAGTGATAACATCTTGACCGATTACATCAGAAAAAGTTTGGGGACGCCAAACTCGATAAAGTGCTTGATATGCCATTTTGACTCCTTCTAAGAAAAAACTGATACATAAATTTTAACACAAAAAAACTCCTAATCCTGAACAGATTAGGAGGCTAATATACATAACAAAAGGCACATGGCACACCTTACTTAGTGCTGCTTTCTTCCGAACCTGACACGATTCACAAGAGCACCATTGCCCTAAGGCCTTACGGCAATAACTATAATACTATAAATTACCGAAATATGCTACTTTTTGCGTCTAATTTCTCGAAAGAAATTCCGTAACAATGCTGCTGATTCGTCCGCTTTGACCTCGCTCAACACTGCTGGTTGGTGATTGTAGCGCGTCTCAGCCAAGAGATTATTAATAGAACCAACTGACCCAGCTTTAGGATCTTTGGCACCATAAATAACTTCTTCAATACGACTGTTAATAATCGCACCAGCACACATTGGACATGGTTCCAACGTCACAAATAAACTTGTATGCTCTAAACGCCAACTACCAACTTTGGCACAAGCAGCTTCAATTGCAATAATTTCCGCATGTTTGATGGCATTTTGAGTCTCTTCACGTTCATTTGAACCGCTAGCAATCACGTCCCCCGTTTGGTTGTCGACAATTACACAGCCAATCGGAACTTCACGTCTAGTTTCAGCTTTTTTAGCCTCTTCTAGGGCTAGATCCATATATTCATTTATTTTATCTTCTGTAAATATCATTTTAACCGATTAAATTAGTAACTTTCTTTTCTAAGTATTTTGGAAAAATTGGTGATTTGAGTTTGAGTTGGTCTTGTTCCTTTTGAATTTTCATAAGAATATCAAGCAATTCTTTCACTTGATCATCTGATAAAGTTCCAATAAATTGCATTATTTTTTCATTGCCGTGAAGATACTTCTCGACATAATCTTCCAACTTTTTGCGTTCATCATTGATTTTTTTATTCTTCAAGAACTTAACTAATGAATAAAATACCAAGAATAATCCTGCTGAAACAAAAGATAAAATAGCTACAATTAACATTTTCTTTTTCATTTGCAAACGCCTCCAACATGAATATAACACAATCAAGTGTGCCGTTTCCAGAGATGAGCGTATTCATCTGCTGCGCGGTACGGTCCGAGCCAAAGAACGGTCTCGAACCTCGGTTGAAGCCTTTTCAAAGAACGAAAAGTCTCCAACACGCCCGGTGGTGTAATGGCTAAAACCATAACGCCACTTTCGCGGCATATGAATACGCTCATCTCTTCCAACTAATTTATTTCTAAATTGAATTAGCAATTGAACGAAAATTTCAGATCATTCTAAAACAGGCTTGAAAATTAAATCAATTCAATTATATTTAAAATTTATTCTCAAGGCTCCGACTACTATTTATTGAATTCTCAAGAAATAACAAAAAATCAACCAAAGAGTCGGAAGGACTGAGAATATTTACCCGCTGTGGGTGTGGCGTTAGAGCTTTAGCTCTTACACCACCGGGCGAGTTTGGAGACTTACCGCACTTTGGTAAGGCTTCAAACCGAGGGCTGAGACCTTGGCTCAGGCCGGTCCGCATAGCGGGTAAATATTCTCAGTCCTGGAGACGGAAACCCACTAAACCATCTTGCTTCTTAAAATATAATATCCCTTATCCCGAGTCACAACTTCAACGTTGCCAAATGTTTTATCCATCAACTTCTTAGCTGAAGGAGCACCCTGTTTCTTTTGTAAGACAATCCAGAGTTCTCCATTAGCAGCCAAATAGTCCTTAGAATCGGCCAAAATTGACGTTACAACACTCTTACCTGCACGTACTGGTGGATTAGAGACGATCAACGCATACTTGCCTTCAACGCTCTTATAAGTATCTGATTCAAAAATCTCAACGTTTTTAACTTGGTTGCCACTGGCATTTTTCTTAGCCAAATCTAAAGCACGCAAGTTGACGTCAACCATTGTAACTTGGCGACTTGGTTGATCTTTAGCCAAAGCTAAACCGATTGGGCCATAGCCACAACCAACATCCAAAATATTACCACTCGGAATGTTTTGAAAATCGATTGCATCAATCAACACACGTGAGCCATAATCGACTGTCTGACGAGAGAATACTCCGCTATCAGACATAAAGTCGAAATTATGATTGCGCAAGGTAAAATTAAAATTCTTGATTTCATGTTCCAGACTTGGATCATTTTCAAAATATTGATTAGCCATACGTTTCACCTTTCCTTTTAAGGGTAAAAAAAAATCCTCTTACGAGGATTAATTTTATCATTAAAGTGTATTACTTCAATGTAACTGTAGCACCAACGGCTTCAAGTTTTGACTTCATTTCGTCAGCGTCAGCTTTAGCAACGCCTTCCTTGATAACCTTAGGAGCGCCATCAACTAGGTCTTTTGAGTCTTTCAAGCCAAGTCCTGTGATACCACGAACTTCCTTGATAACCTTAACCTTTTCTTGTCCAGCTTCTGTAAGTTCAACATCGAATGAATCCTTTTCAGCAGCAGCGTCTGCACCAGCAGCACCAGCAGCTGCAACAGGAGCAGCAGCCTTAACGTCAAATTCTTCTTCAATAGCCTTAACAAGGTCGTTAAGTTCTAGGATTGATGCATCTTTTAAATCATCGATAATCTTTTGTGTATCTAAAGCCATTATAGTATCCTCCAAATATTATGAGTTATAGTTTAATTTAATTAAGCGGCAGGTTCGTCGTCTTTGTCTGCAATGGCCTTAACAACCATAGCAAAGTCGCGAACTGGAGCTTGTAATACAGATACCAACATAGATAGCAAGCCATCTCTGTCTGGTAATGTTGCAAGTTCTTGAATTTGTTCAAGAGTTGCTGCTTTACCTTCGATGATTCCACCCTTAATTTCAACGGCGTCAACATCTTTGGCAAACTTAGCTGCTACTTTAGCAGGTCCAACAGGATCTGTTTCTGAGTAAGCAATGGCTGTTGGTCCAACGAAGTATTCTTCGAGACCTTCAACGCCGGCTTGTTCAGCTGCACGTCTTAAGATTGTATTCTTAATAACTTGCATTGTAGCGCCTTGTTCACGTAATTCTGCACGCATTTCTGTAGCTTGTTCAACTGTTAGACCTAAGTAATCAACAACGATTACTGATTTTGCGCCTGTTAGTTGTTTAGCAATTTCATCAACTTGTGCTTGTTTTGCTGCTAATACATCTTGCTTCATTATTACGTTTCACCTCCACAATTTTTTAGTTAATTATCTACAAATTTCGGCTTAAAAAAATAAAATCTCTGTGCCCAAGGGACACAGAGATTAAGTGAAATAATCTTCTGGCCTCGGCAGGATATTAAGACTTTCATCACCTGAGTCTTCGGTAGAAATCAACTATATTAATCTATCATTATTTTGGTAGTTAGTCAACACTAATTAAGCGTTGATCTTTAGACCAGGTCCAAATGTAGATGTCATGTTAACACTAACTACATAGCTACCCTTCAATGATGCAGGGCGTGCCTTCAAGATAGCATTATAGAAAGTATTGAAGTTTTCTGTAATTTTATCTGTATCAAATGAAATCTTACCGATTGGTGCGTGGATAAGACCGTTTGAATCAACACGGTATGTAACTTGTCCGGCTTTAATATCATTAACAGCCTTTGTAACATTCATTGTAACAGTACCTGTCTTAGGGTTAGGCATCAAACCTTTAGGTCCAAGAACACGACCTAAACGACCTACTTTAGCCATCATTGGTGGTGTTGCAACAGCAACGTCAAAGTCTAGCCAGCCGTCTTGGATTTTTTCAACAAGGTCATCAGAACCAACAATATCTGCTCCGGCTGCTTCAGCATCCTTAGCTTGTTGTCCTTCAGCGAAGACGATAACCTTTTGTGTCTTACCAGTACCATTAGGTAGTACGATAGCTCCACGAATTTGTTGATCAGCTTGTTTTGGATCTACATCCAAGTTAACAGCAACTTCAACAGTTGCGTCGAATTTAGCGAAGTCAACCTTCTTTAATAATTCAACAGCCTCTTCAGCAGTATAGCTTTTGTTTTTATCTACTTGTTTTAATGCTTCTGTATATTTCTTTCCATGCTTAGCCATGCTAAGTTCCTCCTTGCTTTGTGGTCTTTCGGAGAATTATATTTTCCCCTCCCACTTGTTAAGAATGCTTTCACATTCCTGTAAACTGCTTAAATCTAGTCTTTTACTTTACTTCAAAGCCCATACTTCTTGCAGTACCAGCAACCATACGCATTGCAGCTTCAACACTAGCAGCGTTTAGGTCTTTCATCTTGGTTTCAGCAATTTCGCGAACTTGGTCTTCAGTAACTGTGGCAACCTTATTTGTGTTAGGTTCGCCAGAGCCCTTTTCAACGCCAGCAGCTTTCTTCAATAGAACTGCAGCTGGTGGTGTCTTAGTAACGAAATCGAATGAACGGTCTTCATATACTGAGATAACAACAGGGATAATCATACCCTTTTGATCTTGTGTACGTGCATTGAAGTCCTTTGTAAAGGCAACAATGTTAATACCAGCTTGTCCTAAAGCAGGACCAACTGGAGGAGCTGGAGTAGCCTGTCCAGCAGGGATTTGTAATTTTACTACGTTAGCAACTTTTTTAGCCACGGTGCATACCTCCTTGTTCCGTGATGTGGTCATGATGAGAATCAAAATTTTCTCTCCCACATGTATGTCTCAAAAACATACGGTTTATATGGTAGCACGGTCTACCGTTGTTTACAATATTTATTTTTGGTTCCGTCTCCGGGGGCAAATAAATTTAACCTGCAGTGGGGACCGGTCCGAGCCATAGTGCGGTCTCGAACCTCGATTTTGAACCTTGCACAGTTCGCAAGTTTCAAAACTCGTCCCGTGGTGTAAGGGCTAAAGCCCTAACGCCACCTTCACTGCTGGTTAATTTACTTGCCCCCTCCGACTCTTGGGTTGCTTGATGTTTACTGTTTAATTCCTTACATACAATCAAACGACATATGAATTAATATTTATAACTAACTACTCAAGGTATTAATCCCAAAATATCGGTAACTCATCATCTATCATATTGCTTAATTATATATATGAACAAACTTCGTCACAGACCAACTAGCTGGAGGTTTGAGTGATGAAGACTGCTGTGGTAGTGGCGTTAGAAATGCGATTTTCCTTTCTTACACCACTGACGTATTTTGAGATTCGCGTACTTTGCGAAGCTCAAAATCGAGGCGCGAGACCGTACTTTGGCTCGCACCGGTCACATAGCAGACTTCGTCACTCAAAACCGGAAGCGGCAAACTTAATTAGCCTTGTTTCTCAACTGATGTAAAGTCAACTTCGGCTGATGTCATACGTCCAAACATATCAACATCAACTTTAAGTTTTCTGTGTTCGTCATCAATTTCAGTAATCTTACCTGTTGTGTCTGTGAAGGCACCGTCAGTGATCTTAACTGTTTCGCCAACTTCAAAGTCAGATGGTTTTTGTGAATCCATACCAAATTGGCTAAGAATGTTATCAATTTCTTCAGGTAATAGAGGTGCAGGTTTACTACCAGAACCGTGACTGCCGACAAATCCGGTAACACCTGGAGTATTACGAACGATAAACCATGATTCATCGGACATAACCATTTCTACTAGAACATATCCAGGGAAAGTCTTTTCCATTTCTTTCTTTTCTTTACCGTTTTTAACTTTTGTTTCTTCTTCTTCAGGAACAACTGCACGGAAAATGAAATCTTCCATACCCATTGATTGGGCACGTGATTCTAGATTTTCCTTAACTTTGTTTTCATATCCTGAATAGGTATGTAGTACATACCATTGTTTTTCGCCAGCTTCAGCCATAATTTCCTCCAAAAATTCAAAATAAAAAAACTCCGAACCATGTCGAAGTTTTTCTCGTTACAAACATAATAGCAAATTTTTGACACTCTTACAATCTATTTACCCATTACGAAGTGTTGTAACAATGCAATCAAGCCCCAGTCAACTAGAGCAAAGAAGACTGCGTACATTAGTGATGTAGCGATAACAGTCCAAGTATCACGCTTGTTTTCTTTAAATGTAGGCCAAACAACTAATTTCATTTCTTTGTTGACACTACCAAAAAATTTAAATAGTTTCATTTGTTCCTCCAGAGTTATCTTGTTTCTTTATGCAATGTATGTTTGCCACAGTGCTTGCAAAACTTTTTAACTTCTAGTCTTTCAGTACGACTAGGGTTTTCAGTGATTGTGTAATTTCTTGATCCACAAACTGTACAAGCTAAGGCAACTTTTCTTAATCCCATGTTTTTCTCCAAAATCTAAACTTAATCTTATTAATTGTAAACTCTGGAACTGGGTTTGTCCATTGCAATATCATGACAAATGATTATCTTGTTGTTCTTTAATTTTTCTTTTACATCTTTGAGCTGCCGCTTTAAGAGCTTTAACATCACAGTCAGCTTGGAGACATGCATCATCTAATCGTGTGCGACCATAGACATATCTTAGGGCAATTAACTCTCTAAGATTCATCGCTGTTGTCGCAATTCGAATATTATCAAAATCCTCGACCGCATTCTTATGACTTGGGGTAGTCATTTTAGATTGGTCGATTTCATCAAGTGATTCTGTTAAACCATTGACCTTCCTTTTATTTGCATTTTCATATCTGATCAAATCAATAATACAATGTGTAAATTTCATTTTGAAAAAACTACCAAATTTGGATCCAGTAGAACCATCAAACAATTGACATGATTGAAAGCAACTAAAATAGGCTTCTTGATACCAGTCATCACGTTCGTAACTAGTTATGAAATACTGCTTTGCCAAGTTATCAATCATCGGACGGTACTTATTAACCAATAAAACTAGAGCGGGTGAATTACGGTCATTTCTTACTTGTTCGATCAATAATGATTCTTCACTAAGCATTAGATAAATTTATTACGGACAATAATTTTACACTTATAAGATTACAGGAGTTATTTTTGTTATTCTAGCGAACGTTTGTTTACAAAAAAAACGAATGATATTTAATTATTTAGGTTATATAGTGCCTGCCGCCACGGGTTGTCAGTAATGCAGTCTGCTATGGGGACCGGTCCGAGCCAAAGTGCGGTCTCGAACCTCGATTTTGAACCTTGCACAGTTCGCAAGTTTCAAAACTCGCCCCGTGGTGTAATGGCTGAAGCCATAACGCCACCTCCATTGCAGCTGTATTACTGACAACCCGTGGCTAATTTATTTTGAGGAACAAAAAAAGATATATCCGTCTACTTTGGATATATCTAATATTAAAAATTTAAATACTTAAAACTGTTAAGCGTTTCTTGATGCAAAAGCTTGATACAACAAGATACCTGTAGCAACACTTGCGTTCAAACTTTGTACATGTCCTACCATTGGAATGTTCAATGTTTGGTCTGCTTGCTTCAATACTAATGGAGAGATTCCCTTACCTTCGTTTCCGATGATTAGAGCTACTGCTCCTTTGGCATTCCAGTTACGGTAGTTGTCGCCTTCCATAGCTGTTCCAAAGACCCAGACGTTTCTCTCTTTTAGTTCTTTAATTGTATTAACTAAGTTTGTTACACGGACTACTGGTACGTGTTCGATGGCACCTGTTGATGTCTTCGCTACGGTTGATGTTAAACCAGTCGATCTGTGCTTTGGAACGATAATTCCATGAACGCCAACGGCATCGGCTGTACGCATGATTGAGCCTAAGTTATGGGGATCTTCAATTTTATCTAGGATCAGGATGAATGGATCTTCGTTCTTCTCTTCGGCTCTCTTGAAAATATCTTCTAACTCGGCGTATTGATATGGGGCGATATATGCGGCCATACCTTGGTGATTTCCACCGTCACTGATGTCATCTAGTTTGTTCTTAGGTACTTCTTGAACAATTAAACGGTCTCTCTTAGCTAACTTGATAGCTTCGGCGATATGTTCACTTGAAAGTCCTTTTTGAACTAAAACTTTGTTAACTCGTTGATTTGCGGTTGCTGACTTCAATAATTCGATTACTGAATGGACACCGTAAATTAATTCTTTTGCTTCACTGTTACTATTATTTGAACTGTCTGTCATCTGCTTCACCTGTCTCTACTTCATTTATGCACCATTGTGCTAGTTCTTTCACACGTTCTTTGTTGCCAGTAATATCTAAATAGCCAAAAACTGCTTCAAAACCAGTGGACATATGATATGTGACGACACTTGTATTCTTTGCTTTGGTTTGCTTTTTCGCATTACGACCGTTCTTGTAAATACGAATCTCTTGTTCAGATAAAACGTCATTATCAAGCATCAATGTGATTAAAGATGCTTGTGCTTTTGCGGAAACGTAATGTTTCGCTTGGTGCTGTAATTCGTTAACTTTAACAATATTTTTGGAAAGCAAGTGTTCACGAATAAATACTTCATAAACTGCATCCCCTAAATATGCCAAAGTTACGCCATTAAATTTCTTAACATCAGTCATTAATATGCCACCGTGTTCCTTGTGGTGTATCCTCTAAGATCACACCCATATCCTTTAGTTGGTCACGTAATTTATCGCTGGTAGCAAAATCTTTATTTGCTCTAGCTTCATCACGTGCATCGACCATTTGTTGAATTTCTTCGGATAAATCTTGTTGGTCTTCATCCAAGTTGACACCCAAAATACTAGTCAATTTAACCATAGCTTCTAGGATAACATTTGCAGCATTTTTAGCAACCGTCTCTTGAGCAGCAGTGTTGTTAGCGAGGCTGACCAAATTAAAGATTTCTGTCAAGCCATTTTGAACGTTAAAATCATCATTCATAGCAGCTGTAAAGTCAGCAACAATCTTGTCAACTTGTGCTTGTGTATCCTTGATATCAGTGGCATCTTCAGCTCCATCAAGACGGAACTTCAAGTTGTTGTAAGCAGTCTTAATCTTATCCAAATTATCGGCAGCTTTTTGCAAATTAGCTTGAGAATATTCAAGTGGACGACGGTAATGTGTTGACGACAAGAAGAATCTCAAAACTTGCGGATTCGTTGATTTAACTAAATCGTGAACAGTTACAAAGTTTCCCAGTGACTTGCTCATCTTTTCGTTATTTTCAACTGTAACAAATCCGTTGTGCATCCAATAATTGACAAATTTCTTACCAGTCTTAGCTTCACTCTGGGCAATTTCATTTTCGTGGTGAGGGAATTCCAAATCTTGACCACCACCATGGATATCAAAAGTATCGCCTAAGTATTTAGTTGACATCACTGAACATTCAATATGCCAGCCCGGACGGCCTTCACCCCAAGGAGAATCCCATTTGATTTCATTTGGCTTAGCTTTCTTCCAAAGTGCAAAGTCGATTGGATCTTGCTTCTTGTCGAATTCAGAATCGCCAACATGTTCACTGGCGCCTTCAACTAATTGGTCGATATTTTGATCAGACAATTCGCCATAGTGTTCAAACTTACGAGCACGATAGAAAACATCCCCTTGCGATTCATAGGCATAACCCTTATCAATTAAATCTTTAATAAAATCAATGATTTCTTGAATGTTATCCGTTGCGCGAGGGTTGATAGTTGCACGTTGGACGTTAATTGCATCAATATCTTCATAGAAAGCTTTGATAAAACGGTCAGCTACTTCGGGAACAGTAATGCCCTCGCGGTTAGCTTCTTTAATCATCTTATCGTCAACATCGGTGAAGTTAGAAACAAATTTAACGTTGTAACCTAGAAACTCTAAATAACGACGAACAGTATCGAAAGCAACGATTGAACGCGCATTACCAATATGAATGTAGTTATACACAGTTGGTCCACAGACATACATATTAACTTGTTTAGGTGTTATCGATTTAAATTCTTCTTTTTCACGCGTTAAGGTATTAAAAATTTTCAACATAATCTTCACCTATATATAAAAAAGGGGTTGAGGCAAACTAAGTTTTCCTTCAACCTCTTTTTCTGTTTTATTTTATTTGAAACGAATTATTTCATTTCATTCAAAGTCTTGTCGATATTAGCAAGAGCTTTTTCTTTACCAAACAATTCGATAGTTTCAGCAATAGCTGGACCATGCATTGTTCTTGTTGCAGCAATTCTAGCTGGCATGTAAAGTTTTCTACCTTTGACACCAGTATCAGCTCTAACTGATTGAATAGCAGCCATGATTTGTGTTGCTGTGAAGCGGTCAAGTTTTTCTAACTTACCCTTCAAATCTTCAATAGCTGTCTTTGAATCGTCGTCAACAAGTTCTTTTTGTTCGTCATCTGTTAGGTGTTCTGGTTGGTTGAAGAAGACATCTGACAATTCAACGATTTGTTGTGTGTAACTCATTTGTGGCATGTAAAGTTCTGTTAAATGTCTAACCCATTGAATTTCATCTGTGCTTGGATCAGCAGGAATACGTTTTGCTTCAATCAAGTTTGAAAGTACTAAGTCAGTAATTTCAGAAACGTCAGCACCCTTAACGTATTGGTTGTTTACCCATTCAAGTTTCTTTTGATCAAACTTAGCAGGTGATCTGCTCAAACGGTGTTCATCAAAAATCTTGATAAATTGCTTTCTTGTGAATAACTCATCTTCACCAACTGGTGACCAGCCAAGCAAAGTAATGAAGTTAAACATAGCTTCTGGTAAGTATCCTAAATCACGATATTGTTCGATGAATTGGAGAATTGATTCATCACGTTTACTCAATTTCTTACCAGTTTCAGTATTGATGATAAGTGTCATGTGACCGAACTTAGGAGCTTCCCAGCCAAGTGCATCGTAAATCATCAATTGTTTAGGTGTGTTAGCAACGTGATCATCACCACGAAGAACATGAGAGATTTCCATCAAGTGGTCATCAACAACAACGGCAAAGTTGTATGTAGGCATACCGTCACGCTTTTGGATAACCCAATCGCCACCGATAGTATCTGATCCGATTGAAACTTTACCTTTAACGATATCGTCCCATTCGTAGTTCTTAGCATGTGGTACGTGGAATCTGACAACTGGTTGTAATCCAGCATCTTCAGCTTCTTTGATCTTAGCAGCCTTTTCGTCTTCAGTCATACCTTCGAATTCGTATTCGTAGTGTGGCATTTGACCATTAGCTTCTTGCTCTTCACGCATCTTTGTTAGTTGTTCTTCAGTCAGATATGATTTGTAAGCCAAGCCCTTTTCAAGTAATTCATCGATATACTTTTGATAAATTGCTTTTCTTTCTGATTGACGGTAAGGACCATAATCTCCACCGACATCTGGACCCTCATCCCAATCAACACCAAGCCATTTAAGGTTTTCTAGTTGACTCTTAGTACCGCCTTCAACGTTACGCTTTGTATCTGTATCTTCAATACGGATTACGAAAGTTCCCTTGTGACTACGTGCGAATAAGTAGTTAAAGATAGCTGTTCTAGCGTTCCCAATGTGCAAGTGACCTGTTGGACTTGGTGCATATCTTACACGAATTTTGTTATCTGACTTTTTTGCCATTTCTGTGTTCTCCCCTTTTATTTCTCGAGTTGTTTCGATTTGAATTCCGGTTGCCATTACTGTTGTTATTGGAGCTATTGGAACTGCTGTTACGGTTATTGGAATTCTCCTTGGCGCTACTCTTTTCTTGGATACCATGCATTGAATGTTTAGGCTTTGCAAAAATCATTTTACCAGCATCAGTTTGCAATGCACTAGTTACAACGACATCGACGTCCTTGTTAATGAAGTATTTACCTTCTTCAACAACGACCATCGTACCATCTTCTAGGTATGCAACACCTTGCTCTCTTTCAGTACCCTCTTTAATAACTTTAACAGTCATTGTTTCTCCTGGCAAAACCATAGGTTTCAAAACTTTGGCTAATTCGTTAATGTTAAGTACTTGAACATTTTGAAATTCACTTACCTTACTTAAATTATAATCATTTGTGATGACAGCACCACCGATTTCTTTAGCTAATTTAAGCAATTTCATATCCACTTCTGGAATATTATCATAATCTCGTGTTGTTGTTTCATAATTAATCGTTTGATCCATCTTGATTTCGTTCAAAATATCCAAACCACGACGACCACGTTCACGTTTTTGATTATCGCTGGAATCAGAAATCAATTGTAATTCATGGACAACGAAGTCCGGAATCATCAACTTACCTTCCAAAAATCCAGTTTGTGCTAATTGATGAATACGACCATCAATAACGACAGAAGTATCCAAAATCTTATATGGATAATAGTCCTTTTTAGCTGAACGACGAGTTACCTCACCCTCAGAAGCAATCCCATTATTCTTTTCTGCTGTTTTATTATTGTTAGTATTACGTTTTGAAATCGAGAAATTACTCCAGTCATTACGACGACTAGTTCCCATTCTAAAACCAATCCATCCAAAGACAATCATTAAAATGACTGGGATGACGTTTGAGAACATATTGTGCATCATATAGAACGGAATCGAAATGATGTTGGCCAAAATTAAGCCACCGATTAAGAATCCTGATCCGTAAATGATCCAACCAGGGGATCTCGAATTGAGATATTTCTCAATCTGTTGGTTTAAATCTAAAATTGGTTTAACAAACAAGAACGACAAAAAATAAAATATAATACATCCAATAAGTCCATCAAAATAGCCGTTGTTGATAAAAGCAATTCCTGCTAAACCTGATACTTCCCACAAACTAGGTAAAACAGTTATCCCGACTGCGATACCTAATAGTGCAAAAATTATATTTACTACAATCTTTCGCATAGAAACCTCCTCATTAAAAAATTTTCTTCATTGCATCTGATACTGTACTGACACCGATTATTTGAATTTTACTGTCTTTTGACCAGTCACCTTGGTTATTCTTGGGAACAAAAATTCGTTTGAAGCCTAATTTTTCAGCTTCACTGACACGTTGATCAATTCGATTGACACGACGTACTTCACCGGTCAAACCAACTTCACCAACAAAACAATCTGTTCCAGAAATCCCGATATTCTTGTAACTTGATGCAATCGACATTGCTAAAGCCAAATCAATCGCAGGTTCATCTAATTTTACGCCACCGGTTGACTTCAAGTAAGCATCCTGATTTTGAAGCATCAAGTTGCCACGTTTTTCCAACACGGCCATGATCACTGAAACGCGGTTGTGATCTAAGCCAGTGGCGGTTCTCTTAGCATTTCCAAAGACTGTTGGCGTTATTAGCGACTGAATTTCAACTAAAATTGGTCTCGTACCTTCCATTGAAACAACAACCGCAGAACCATTGGCATCGGCTAAACGTTCTTCCAAGAAAATCTCTGATGGATTAGCCACTTCGACCAATCCTTTAGTACGCATTTCAAAAATACCGATTTCATTCGTTGAACCAAAACGGTTCTTAACCGAACGCAAAATACGGTAACTATGATGGGTGTCCCCTTCAAAGTATAAAACAGTATCAACCATATGTTCCAAAATTTTTGGACCAGCAATGGCACCACCTTTAGTCACATGTCCAACGACAAAAACGGTGATATTTTGTTGCTTAGCAATGTTCATCAATTCCGCTGTAACTTCACGAATTTGTGAAACACTACCAACAGCTGACGTTATCTCCGGTTCATCCATTGTTTGAACAGAATCAATAATCAAATAGTCAGGGTGCATTTCATCGATATTTTCACGGATATAACTCATATCTGTCTGTGGATAAAGATACAAATTATCGCCCGTAACGCCGATTCGGTCAGCACGCATCTTAATTTGAGAAGCACTCTCTTCACCAGAAACGTACAAAACTTTACTGCCATCCCTAGCTAATTGACCTGATACCTGCGTCAAAAGCGTTGATTTACCAATACCAGGGTCACCACCAATTAAGATTAATGATCCCGGCACGATACCACCACCAAGCACACGATTCAACTCGCCAAGTTCAGTCTTAACACGAGGTTCCTTTTCAAACGAAACTTCACCTAACTTAACCGGCTTAGATTCGACATCACTGACACGACGACTAGGTGATGCATTAGCTTTACTTATCTTAGCAATATCTGGTTGGTCAATTTCTTCAACCATTTGATTCCAAACGCCACAGTTAGGGCAGCGTCCGAGATACTTTGGGGAAACATACCCACAATTTTGACATACGAATTTTGTTTTAGCTTTTGCCAATAAAATAGTTCCTTTCTTATTATATTCCTGAAGAACCAAATCCTCCATGACGTTTTGTTAATCCACCCTCGTCGTCATCGGTTGTAAGGTATTTGATGAATATTCCTTGGGCTAAACGTTCACCTTTTTTAACAGTGTAATCAACTGGGAAAAAGTTGATCAATTGAACAAACAACTCACCCTCGTTACTGTCATTATTATAATAATCTGCATCGACAACGCCAATACCATTAGGAATTGATAAACCACGTTTCAATGGATTGCTGGAACGACTAGCAATAATCAAAACTTCATCATCTTGCATATAAGCTTTGACACCGGTTGGTACCAATACTGGCTTGATTGATTTTTGAACTTCAGCAATTTTGTCGTCATCCATTTTGCCCTTATTTAGCAAAAATTTCAAAACATTCAAAACACCAAATTTCCAAATTGAGGGAACAACAAAATCTTCGGAACTCTCAATATCGTAACCTGCAGCATTTTTAGTTTGACGAACTGGTAAATTGATTCCTTTACCTTCGTATTTTTTAACAATTTCAAATCCACGTTTTTTTGTCAAATTGAAAACTCCTTAAGTATTGTATGAAGCCGTCTCCAGAGATGAGAAATATTCACGGGCTGTGCGGACTGGTCTCAAAATACGTCCGGTACTAAGCACGATACCACAGCATCCCCAACGATTTAGAATATATCAAATCAAAAAAATCGGAAGAGCTGAGAGTATTAACCAGCTGTGAAAGTGGCGTTATGGCTTTAGCCATTACACCACCGGGCGAGTTTGGATACTTGCGGTCTGTGCAAGTATTCAAACCGAGGGTCGAGACCGCACTTTGGCTCGGGCCGTTCCGCATAGCAGGTTAATACTCTCAGCTCTGGAGAAACAAACCTTCAGTAACTAAAATAATAGCATTTTAACCACTATAAAACTATTCATTACACTGACTTTCTTCTTATAATAGAGTAGTATAATATTAAATTAATCTAGCAGGAGGTAATTTTATGGAATTTAAACATGAGGATGGTCGTTTCTTTTTACAGGACGGCGATAAAATGGCCGGTGAAATCACATATTCAACTGTTAAAGACGGAGTGATTTCAATCGATCATACTTTTGTCGATGATGACTATCGTGGTCAAGGATTGGCTGGAAAACTTCTCAATGCAGTTTTGGATTACGCAGATTTGAAGAGTCTTAAGATCGTTCCCGTTTGCGAATATGCTAAAGCTTCTTTCAAGAAGAAACCAGAGATCAGATTTTTGTTAGCAGAAAATTACCAAGAGCTTTTAAAGGGGGAAAAATAGTTGGATCAAAATGAATTAAAGCAGGCCGTTGGTATTAAGTCCGTTGACTTTATCCAAAGTAATAGTGTTGTAGGACTTGGTACTGGCTCCACGGTTTATTACATGATTGAGGAACTCGGCAAGAGATATCAAGCTGGCGATATCAAAAATATCGTTGCTGTAACCACTTCTTCTCGCTCTGAAAAACAAGCTAAGTCGCTTGGCATCCCAACCAAAGATTTAAATGATGTCGACCACATCGATTTAACCATTGATGGTGCCGATCAAATCGACAAGAATTACCAAGGTATCAAAGGTGGCGGTGCTGCCCACTTGCTTGAAAAGATGGTCGCAACTAATTCCACCAAAAATATTTGGATCGTTGACCAATCAAAATTGGCTAACACCCTAGGCAGTTTCCCATTGCCACTAGAAGTAATTCCTTTCGGTTGTGAAAAGACCTTTGCAGACCTTCAAAAAGAAGACCTACATCCCGAATTTCGTTTAAATGACGATGGCAAACGCGTTTTGACACATAATAAAAATTACGTAATTGATTTAAAAATGGGCGAAATTACTCACCCTCACCTATTAGCCGAATGGTTAGATCATCAAGTTGGAATAGTTGCACATGGACTATTTCTTGATATAGTTAATACCATTATCGTCGGTTATGCCGATGGACCAAAAGTAATCGATAATATCAGATAGAGGAGAGAATTGTATGACTAAAGAAATCACATCATCAGAATTAGATAATTTTAAAAACGCTTTTGAAAACACACCAGGTTCTTCAGCAATTAAAAACGCTGTTGCTAACAATGGTTTGTTCAAATCAAGTGAAACAATTGCATCTAAAGTTGCTATGGACCCTACTTTCTCAGTTGAAATTGATACTGGTAAAGTTGCCGACCAAAAACAATCTGGATTATGCTGGGTTTTCGCAGCATTGAATACTATGAGACACCCTCTTCAAGATAACTTTAAGATCAAGGGCTTTGAACTTTCACAAGGTTACATGCTTTTCTGGGACAAACTAGAAAAATCTAACTACTTCTTCGAAAATGTTATCAACACAGCTGCTTTACCAACTGGCGACCGTAAAGTCGACTTCCTAATGGCAACACCTCAACAAGATGGTGGTCAATGGGATATGGTTATGGCACTTGTTCAAAAATATGGTGTCGTTCCTAAGGCCGTAATGCCAGATACATTCAGTCGTACAAACTCATCTGAACTAAATAACGTTCTTAACAAGAAATTACGTAAAGACGCTATCATCTTGCGTAACCTTGTTAACGACAACAAGTCTGAAGAAGACATCGAACGTAAGAAGAACGAATTACTAAGTGAAATCTACAAGATTTTGGTTTACACAGTCGGCGTTCCTCCTACAAAATTTGACTGGGCTTACCGTGATGACGATAAGAACTATCACAAAGAAACAGGCATCACACCTCAAGAATTCTTCAAGAAGTATGTTGGCTGGGACTTAGACAGTTACATTTCAACAATCAACGCTCCAACAGCTGACAAGCCATACAACCACGTTTACACAGTTGAAATGCTTGGTAACGTAATCGGCGGACGTCAAGTACGTCACTTGAACCTTGAAATCAATGACTTCAAGAAACTAGCCGTTAAACAACTCCAAGCTGGCGAAACAGTTTGGTTTGGTAGTGATGTTGGCCAAAGTTCAGATCGTAAGATTGGTATCATGGATACAAACATCTATGACCTTGAGGGCCTACTAAACACTGACTTGAAGATGACAAAGGCAGAACGCCTTGACTACATCGAAAGCATGATGACACATGCCATGGTTATCACCGGCGTTGATTTAGACGAAAACGGCAACCCATTGAAGTGGAAAGTTGAAAACTCATGGGGTGAAAAAGTCGGAACAAAAGGTTACTTCGTAATGAGCGACTCATGGTTCGACGAATTCGTTTACCAACTAGTTATCAACAAGAAGTACTTACCAGAAGACCTCAAGAATACCTTTGAAACAGAATCAAAAGAACCAAAAGTATTAGCACCATGGGATCCAATGGGAGCATTAGCATAGAGAGCGGAGACAGGGCGGTCAGCTCCCGAGCATTTTCGTAATTAAGTGAATTGCACGCCGAACTTAGCGGGCGATTTGCTTAATTATGAAAAGCGGAAGGAGTTGCCCTGTCGTAGCTCGTTTCAATTAGAGAGCGGAGCAGGCCTGGGAATTTCCGAGCATTTGCTTAACTTCACGAATTGTCCACGTACTTTGCGGATGATTTGGGAAGTTAGGCAAAGCGGAAGAAATTGGCCTGCGCAGCTCGTTTCAGAGCCACCGCCTATTTAAAAATACAATTATCAAAAGTCACAAATTACATCGTCTTTCATTGACCAATGTAATTTGTGGCTTTTTCTATAATCTATATGAATATCTGCGAATACCTGCAACAAGTTATCAACTAGCACTACATGTTAAAGAATGTTTTCCCCTTTTCAACCAACTAGCCTCCGGTCACCAGAAATTTCACCCGCAATGAAGGTGGTGTTAGGAGTTTACTCCTTACTCCACGGACGTCTTTTGAGACCGCACTTTGGCTCAAAAGCGAGGGGCGAGACCTTGGCTCGACCCGGTCCCATTGCAGGCGAAAATTTCTGGTGGCCGGAGGCGGCATTATATCTAATAAACTAGAGTATTAAGGCAAAATAATCCCCACTGCTCTATAATGAGAATAATATCTAAAAAAGGAGTTGTTCATATGAAAAATAACCAATTTGCAATCCGTCCAACAGACTTTAAAGATCAATTAACAGAGCTCACCGAAATCGGTTTTCTAGATAAAGATAACGAGTCAGAAACCAATCCCCTGCAACTTTGGATCAGTTTTTTAAGCAAGAGTTTTTTAGAAGATAAAACTTCTTCTACTTTTGAAGAAACGCTCAAAACATATATGGCAACTGACGACCAAAATTTGAGTGAATATATCGATTCAGCCACTCACGTCTCAGTCGTAGCTTTCTATAACGTTGCCCTACAACTTCTCAAATTCAATCCTGACGTGGACTTCTCATTTACCGATCCACTAGCTGCCATGGAAAAAATTCAATTGATGGTTGCTGACCATAACGGCGCTTCGTTCACCATTGACGAGTTAAAGTCCGCTTGGTATTGGTTATTAGCAACTCACAACAAGATGGGACAAACATATATTGACTCCCTCGCATCCAAAGGTTACTTCACTAAGTTCTATGGGCAAATCACTAAGCCAATGCTATTCAATGGTAAGACTTTGCCTGTATTCAACCCACATAAGTTAATTCGTGAAGTCGTTTACGTAGAATCACCTCAAGACAGTGACCATGACGGCAAACGTGATTTACTAAAAGCTGAAATTTTACGTCCTAGTGAAACTGAAAACGGCTTGAAAGTACCTGTTCTCTACACTGCTAGTCCGTACAACCAAGGTACTAACGATGAGACCGGTGAAAAGCTAACTCACAACGTCAACGTACCTTTAACACACAAACAACCAAATAATTTAAAATATTCAGATATCGAATATAAAAATGACAATCAAGAAATACCTGCCCCTAGAAAAATCGATGGCGAAACTAAAAAAGCCGAACAGGATTTTTCTAGAGAAAGTTCTTACACTTTAAATGACTACTTCCTAGCTCGTGGTTTTGCGGTCGTTTATATGGCCGGTATCGGTACAAAAGACTCCGACGGTTTCAGAACTACTGGTGATCCTGACGAAACTATTTCAACCGTTGCAATCATCAAGTGGTTGACTGGTCAATTGCCTGCTTTCACCAACCGAACTGACAACATTAAAATTAAGGCATGGTGGTCAAATCAAAAAGTTGCCATGACTGGTCGTTCATACTTAGGAACATTAGCTACTGCCGCTGCAACTACTGGTGTTTCAGGATTAAAGACTGTTATTAGTGAAGCTGCCATTTCTAATTGGTACGACTACTACCGTGACGGCGGACTAGTTATCGCTCCCGGTGGCTTCCCTGGCGAAGACGCTGACGTTTTGGCAGAAGAAACATTCAGTCGTCGTTTACAGCCTGGTGATTTTCACAATATAAAATCACAATGGGACGACCAAATTAAAGCAATCCAAGCTGGCGAAGATCGAACAACTGGCGATTACAATACTTTCTGGGATGCTCGTAATTACCACAAGAATTTCAAGAATATCAAAGCTGACGTCTTCATGGTCCACGGCTTAAATGACTGGAATGTTAAACCTAGAAACGTTGAACGACTTTGGAATGGTATCAAGCATAACGGCGTTACACAAAAGATCATTTTGCACCAAGGACAACACATTTACATTAATGCCTTTCGTTCTATCGACTATAACGATATCATCAACCTTTGGCTGACTCATGAATTACTCGGAATTGACAATCAAGCCAAGGAAATCATCCCTAATGTTATCATCCAAGATAATACGAAGACTGAGAACTGGACAGCTTACAAAGACTGGGATAACGCCGAAAATCAACAAGTTAAATATAATTTATCAAGTGATAAATTGTCAACTGATACAGTTACTCCATCAACTCAATCATTCCAAGACAACTTGGATCAACCAACCTTCGATAATTATGCTAAGCATAACGATACTTGGGAACATGATTTGATTGCTGCCGATAAGAAATTGACTGACAATCAACTAATTTACAAGACTGATGCTTTATCTGACAACTTAACAATTGACGGTAAAGTTCATGTTCAACTAAAAGTTAGTTCCAGTGAAGATATCGGACTCTTGAGTTTCCAATTAATTGATTACGGTGAGGCCAAACGTTTGACCGTTTCACCAACGTTATTATCGAAAAATAGTTTAGCTGAAACATACGATTGGCGTGAAGATGATTTACGTGAATTTACCTATGCACAACCAACACCGTTCAAGATGATCACTAAGGGTCACATTAATTTACAGAATCGTGAAAACAACTATAAAGTTGATGAACTAAAACCAAATGTTTTCTATAATATTGATGTTGAGCTTCAACCAACATTTTACAAATTACTCAAAGGCCATCAATTAGGTTTGATCGTCTATGCAACAGATTTTGGTATGACAGTTCGTGGTAATCAAAATATCAAATATACAGTTCAGGCCAATGATTCTTCATTAGTCGTTCCAATACATAAAAACTAAAGGTTGAAAGTTTAGTTAAGTATGCCGTTTCCAGAGCTGAGAGTATTCATCTGCTGCGTGGTACGGTCCGAGCCAAAGAGCGGTCTCGAACCTCGGTTGAAGCCTTGCAGAACCGGCAAGTCTCCAACACGCCCGGTGCTGTAATGGCTAAAGCCATAACACCACTTTCGCTGCAGGTAAATACTCTCAGCTCTTCCAACTAATCTATTTTTTGTGATATGAATGAGCAGATAAATTACAACTTAGATGGTTGCGACAACGGTTATCTGAAACTTCAACTTTCAGATATGAATTAATACCAACTACGATTGATTGCTGTGATATATAGCGAAACCCACTAGACCAAAATTAAGTGGTTTCATACTAGCAATTCTAATGTTATAATCGCCGTTGAACTGTTTATTTTTGGAGATTATTTATATGGAAAAAACACAACTAAATTCATTGAAGAATAACCCCCATTCAAAAAAGAGTGTTGCAGGGTTCCTAATTGCTTTAGGAATCGTTTATGGAGATATTGGTACCTCACCTCTATATGTTATGCACTCTTTAATGGTTGGGAATGGTGGACTTGATAAGATGTCCACTAATTTTATTCTAGGCAGTGTTTCATTAATATTTTGGACACTGACTTTAGTCACGACAATTAAGTATGTTTTAATTGCTTTGCGTGCTGATAACCGTGGTGAAGGTGGTATTTTCGCCCTCTACACTTTGGTTAGAAAGCGTGCTAAGTGGCTAATTATTCCGGCTATGGTTGGTGGGGCAACCTTCCTAGCCGACGGTATGATGACACCTGCTGTTACTGTCACTGCCGCAATCGAAGGTCTGAAAGGCATTGCCATTCACAATACCGTTTTGATTAGTACTCAAAACCAAGTAATTATTGTCACGCTGATTATTTTGTCGACCCTCTTCTTTATACAAAGATTTGGGACACAATTGATTGGTCGAGCTTTCGGTCCTATCATGCTAGTTTGGTTTGCTTTCCTTGGTCTTATGGGAATCCTAAATCTTTCATCCGACTGGACTATGTTACGAGCTTTGAACCCATACTACGCGATTGAACTATTAAGAAGTCCAATCAATATCCGCGGTGTCTTCATCCTTGGTAGTATTTTCCTTGCTACTACTGGTGCTGAAGCCCTCTATTCAGATATGGGACACGTTGGTCGACCTAACATTTACACTAGTTGGCCATTCGTCAAGATTTGCTTGTTACTAAGTTACTTAGGTCAAGCAACATGGATTTTAAGTGTTAAAGATAATCACACGCTTCAAAACATGGGTTCCGCAATGAATCCGTTCTATCAATCTATTCCAGCTGATTTCAGACTCTTCGGAATCTTCCTTTCAGCTATGGCCGCAATCATTGCTTCTCAAGCCTTGATTTCAGGCTCATACACACTAGTATCTGAAGCTACCAAATTGAAGATTTTCCCAAGATTGAAAACTTATTACCCTACTAATTTCAAAGGTCAACTTTATATTCCAACAGTTAACTCAATTATCTGGGTCGTTTGTTTGTTCATCGTCTTCTATTTCAAAACTTCCGAAAACATGTCAAATGCCTACGGTCTAGAAATTACAATCACAATGTTAATGACAACAATCTTGCTCCATCAATGGTTGTTAATGAAACGTGCTAATCGCTTCTTTACAACGATTATTATCAGTTTCTTCTTTATTATTGAAAGTATTTTCTTCGTAACTAACAGTAGCAAGTTCATTCACGGTGCTTACATTACTATGTTTATCGCCGCCCTACTTATCGCTGTTATGTTCATCTGGAGATACGGTGAAAGACTTAAAGATGACAACACATATCGGAGTCACTTCGTTTCACTATTAGCTTTCAAGCATCAATTGAATGATTTGAGAAAAGACCCTAGTTACCCACTTTATACAACTAATTTGGTTTACTTAACTAAGATTCACGATGGCTACCGTATCAAGAAGAATATTCTTTATTCAATCCTTGATAAGCGTCCAAAGCGCGCTCAAGTCTACTGGTTCGTAACAGTTAACGTTACCGATGAACCATATACAGCTGCATATAGCGTTGAAACTTTCGATACCGACTACATGGTCAGCGTTCAACTTTACTTAGGATTCAGAGTTGATCAGAAAGTTAACGTCTACTTGCGTCAAGTTGTGAATGATATGATGTCAAACGGTGAAATCAAGCAGCAACCACAGAAATATACAACTATTCCTGACCGTGATGTTGGTGACTTCTCATTCGTTATTATCAGAGAAATTTTATCACCAGATACAAAGATCAGCAGTTTGAAGAAGAGTGTAATTCACATGCGCTTCTTCCTACAAGAGTTCATCTCACCAGCAAACTGGTTCGGACTTTCCTACAGTGATGTAGTCGAAGAACGAGTACCATTAGTACTTGGAAAAGTTTCACTCAATCGTTTACGTTTAGTCAGAAAAGATCGTTCAGCTTTGAAAGATATTAAAGTTGACGATGAAATTGATGACGATGATGAAGATTAGAGAGAGTGGAGACAGGGCGGTCAGCTCCCGAGCATTTGCGTAGCTTCACGAATTATCCGCGCACTTTGCGGATGATTTGGGAAGGTATGCAAAGCGGAAGGAGTTGCCCTGTCGGAACTCGTTTTAGAGCCACTGCCTATATAAACAAAAATAAGAGCAAGTAATCAGAATTTCTTCTTTTGATTACTTGCTCTTTTATTTACCTTTTTATTAAAACTTAAAAGAAAAACTCATACTAATAACAATAAAAAGAATACATCAATCGGAAAGTCTGAGAATATTTATCAAATGTTTTCAGACCTAGATCCAATTCAAACCTGCAAAATCTGCACCGTCTTCTGATTCAATTTAGAAGTAATGAAATCAACCACCCATTCAACATCCTTTTCAGGTGCACCCGACTTCAACAAATTCCAAGACAAATCCAAAGCAACATCATGCCCATTATCCAATTTCAAAATAATATAATGTGGCAACACTTTATCATCTTTTTTATTAACAACTAAAGAGTAGGACATAATATCTTCAAATGAAACTGACTCCTGCTTTTTGCCAATTGGTAAAAAGATAGCCTTGATTCGTTTCATCCACGTATTGTAATCGTAGTATGATACTGCCCCATCGTTGATCTTCCAACGTCCATAAAGACTTGGTAAATAACGCGGATAAATAATCGTACTCTGAATTAGGAAAGCTATCGTACCCAGTACAACACCAGCGGCTATATCTTTATCAGCCAAGATATACGTAAAACTTCCAATCGCTGCACCAAGAATCAAACTGTTAAACAATGGTTTCCCATTTAACTTTCTTGCAAAGCTCTTTTCCATCTTCATCGCCTACTTTTTCAGTTGCCAATTTTTAATATTAGCGACCTAATAAAATTTAAATTAAAAATAGCTTCTATTCGTATTTTTATCAACGATATAGCTCAATAGTAGACGTCTTGTCAGTCTCAAGGCCCTTCGTTTCTTTCTGTATAAATCAGCGCTTATAATCCGCATCAATCAATAATATTAATTTTTTATTGATTAAATATTTGTGGAAAGAAGGTGTAGTTATTATGTACACCTACATTCAAATTATCGACAAGGACTCCAAAATATTTAAAGGCTACGTTTTCTACAATATTGAAGACGGACATCTATCAATGACAATCGTCAGAGGTATGAAAGCTCTACATCGCATCGATATTCCATTCTCCAAAATTGTTGATTTACAAATTGATAAATTCTATGGTGAAGATCGCATCAACTTCATATATCAAGGTAAAAAGTATTCCTTCCTTTACACTGGTTACGGTGAGGAACAATACCTCGAACAACACTTACTCAAAGCTATGAAGGCATAGAGAGTGTGACAAAACATGGTCAACTTTCGAGCATTAAGGCAATTATGGACTGTAATCCGATTTTAGATTACAGTCCATATTTGTTTTAAGCGGAAAAAGTTATGTTTTGTTGCACGTTTATGCCGCATATTTAAGACAAAAATAGTTATGTCACAGCCACTTTTCTTTAAAATAAAATTTGATATTGGCCCAACCCACTTGAGATTCTCAAAATTTGAGCTGTCTGTTTATTTTATCTACTCAACAGTCAACTTTAGCTCATCGAATAATTCTGCCTGACAAGTGAATTTTTAACCATTTATCTATATTGATGACTTAGAACTTAAATATTTTTGAATCCCAAAGGCAACACCATCGTGATCATTGTCTTTAGTAATAAACTTCGCATAGTCTTTTACACCGGGCAAAGCATTGTCCATAACAATCGGAGTCCCCACTTGTTTGAGCATCACTAAGTCATTATAGCCATCTCCAAAAGCCGCCATATCATCCTTTTCCAAGTTTTCCAAATCTTGAATATACTTGATACCACGGGACTTTTGAGCCAGTCTATGCGTGATTTCAAGATAATTCTCGGCTGACTGCGTTACGGTCACATCACCGGAGTTTAAGTATGCAAGTTTTTCATTCATCGCTTTCATTTCCTGTAAGTCGAACGAAATTAACATAATCTTGAAGATTTTTAGGTCATCTTGTTTCAGTAAAGAAACAAAATCAGTCACAATTGGCTCAAAATCACAGGCTGAGGCTTCATATTCGATACCTTTATCAATTTTTTCCACATACCAGTTGTCCAAATCATACAATGAACAGCTAACATCCGGAAATTCTTGCTTTAAAATGGTCAACACTTGCTTGATACCGTCCGCAGCAATTGGTTCTGATTGCAGAATTTTCTTACCTTGAGCAGTTTGTTGAAAAATCAATCCACCGTTGAAAGCAATTTGTGGCTCCTGTAAGTCAAGTTTATCAATGGTTTCAACCATCTCTCTTGGTGAACGCGCCGAGACTAATGTAAACGGAATCTGACTATCCTTAATTACCTGAACGTTGTTTTCACTAATCTTACAATTGCTCTGTAATAGAGTTCCATCCATATCGGAAAAAATGTGTTTGATCAAAATAGTCGCTCCTCCGTGTCATTTATAGTTAAAATTTATCGAACTGGTTCCATACGAATTGACTTTTCTTGACCAATATCCTTGCTATGAAACGCGTTCTATAACCTACTCTAAAGGTGAATTAAGAAAGGAACGTGAAAATCATGTTTGCATACATTCAAATTATTGATCAAAAATCAGGCATCAGTTATGGATACGTCAGTTTTAAATTCTCCAACCATAATCTCTACATCTCATCTCTCAAAGGTGTCGTAAATATCGACAAGATCACAGTGCCCATTTCAGAAATTAAAGATGTCGCTGAAGATACCTATTACGGTTGGAATAGAATCAAATTTAATTATAATGGAAAGCGCTTTATTTTTCTATACAGTGGCTATGGTGAATTCGATTATTTAAAGGAGAATATGTTTGAAGCTATTGCTGAATAGGGCCGCCTACGGTCGTCAGTAATATATAGTCTGCTGTGAGGACCGGTGCGAGCCAAAGTTCGGTCTCGCGCCTCGCTTTTGAGCCGAAACCCACGTCTCAAAAGTCGTCCGTGGTGTAATTGCTAAAGCAATAACGCCACCTTCACTGCTGACTATATATTACTGACGACCTCCGGCTAATTATCTTGTTGGATGTGTTATCGGTATAGATATACTCCCAAACATTAATTTATAAAAAAAGCTGCAGTAATCCTTTGGACTGGATTACTGCAGCTTTTTCTCTCTATTTAATTAACTAACTAATAACGATTAATTAGTCGGAAGAGCTGGGAAATATTTGTGTGCCATGGTTCGAGACCGCACCTCGGCTCAGACCGTTCCGCACAGCTTGTGAATATTTCCCAGCTCTGGAGACGGCATACTTAACTAATACTTTTTATGCGAACGATGTAGCTACACTACCGACTACAATTAACAAGATTCCCAAAATAGTAAACTTCAATTCACGGCTGCTCTTTTGTTCATGTAGAACGAAGATTCCACCGAATGTTCCGATTACTACGTTTAATTGTGTCCAAATAAATGCTGATGTATTACCGTTTGCTTTGGCTGAGAAGATGTACGCAAATGCGGCAATTCCCCAAGCAACTCCGGCAATCATATTTTGATATTGTTGCTTTTGTTTAAATGAATTTTTGTCTGTGAATAAGGCATAAATGATTGAACCTAGTAAGATTCCTAACATTTCTGGTAGAAAGATACCTGTTGGACTTTCAGCCTTAACGATTGGCATATTTGGAAATGAAGAGTAGATCCAAAATCCAACGGTTGTACATAATAGGAAGAGTGCATCTTTCGTCTGCATCTTTTGACCGTCGCTGCTGTCTGAAACTGATGTCAATAAAGCACCAACAACAACGATTGCTAAAGCGATGATACCAATAATTTTGGCATGTGCACCCGCCCAGTCACCGAAAATCAACATTCCGATAATTGAGTTACCAACTAATTGAAAAACAGTTGATAGTGGAACTGTTCCTGAAACGCCGATACGCTTGAAAGAAATGAACTGACCGATTTGACCGATAGTCCATAAGGCACCACAGAGAACTGAGAACCAAAAGGCTTGAGCACTAACGCTCGGTTGTGTAACTAAATAAGAGACCAAACCAACGACTGTTGCACCAGCACCAATTCCGAACATTTGGTTAACTGGAGATCCCCCAACTTTACCAGTGATGATTGGCATGAAGCCCCAACCAAGCGCTGGAATCAAAGCAATTAAAATATTCATTATGAAACTCCTTCTTGTTTTAAACTGAATATTAGTAATAATTATTTTTTTAATGTGGTATATCTGATCTGCATAAGGAACTACTTGTTTCTCATAATTCAATCTGTACTACTCATGATTAAACGAACATTATTACAATTAAATTGTCCAAATAGGCACTTTTGGCACTAAAAAATGTCATGGCTTATCTAGACCATTTAAATAGTTTAACTCATTATTTTTAAAAAGAAAGCATTTTCTTTTAAAAAAGCAAAAAAAATGAAAGTGCATTCATGGCCTTTCTCAACCATGGTGCATCTTTCATTTATTTTCAAAAATAATTATTTTTCTGTTCGGTTACTGCTAATGATATTAAGTTTTTCATCAAAATCGTAAATCAATGGCTTCCCATTTGCGACTTCAACTCCATCAATATCTTTATCGCTAATTCCCTCAATATATTTGATCAAAGCCCTGATAGTACTACCGTGAGCAACAATCAACTGATTCTTATTGTCCAACAATTTGGGTGCAACATTATCGACGTAATAAGGAATAATTCGTTGATAAGCTTCATACAAACTTTCAGCAACTGGCATGATACTAGACTCATAATATTTGTAAGGTCCAACATTAGGGTCTGGCTGTGGCAGTTCTGGAGGCACTGAATAGAAGCTTCTGCGCCATTGATGCACTTGTTCAACTCCAAATTCACGTCTCGTAGCATCCTTATTTTGACCTCGTAAAGCGCCATAGTGACGTTCGTTTAAGCGCCAAGACTTTGTGATTGGCACATAATTAAGATTCAAATCATCTTGAATAATATAAGCTGTGATAATAGCTCTTTGCAAAACAGATGTGTGTACATGATCGAAATAAAAGCCTTGTAACTTTTTAGCGGCCACGTGTGCTTGGACGATGCCCTCTTGAGTTAAACCAACATTATTCCACCCCGTATATTGATTTAAAGCATTAGCAATACTCTCTCCATGCCTTACCATGACAAGTTTTACCATATTACGACATTCCCAACTTTCATATAGAATTACCCTCTAATATTAGCACAATTCTGATTTCTTATTTATCTCAAACGAGGCGGTACGCCTCCAGTTGAAAGAAAAATATAGTCTGCTGTGAGGACCGGCCCGAGCCAAAGTACGGTCTCGAGCCTCGATTTTGAGCCGAAAACCACGTCTCAAAAGTCGTCCGTGGTGTAATTGCTAAAGCAATAACGCCACCTTCACTACTGACTATATTTTTCTTTCAACTTCCAGCTATTGTGTTCTTCATAAATAGCTTGTTGAGATTACTTTTTCATAATAATAAAAAAATTTATTTTTTAACAAATTCTATAACAACTAATCTATCAGCGAATTATCTAATCCTCTTGAACACTCAGCCTGTAAAGTTACATGCTTGATATTAAATTTATCTTTCAACAACTTATCAACTTGATCGTAAAGGCCGTCAAGCTCAGCCATATTACAATTTCTCTTAACATTAATATGGGCATCCAACATGATGTGATTTTCGTCAATCATCCATAAATGCACGTGATGAACTTTAACAATTTCAGGGATTGTCAAAATTGCAGCCTGAACAGCGTCCAAATCAATTTTCGGACTGGCCTCCATCAGGATATTAATTGTTTCCGAAACAACCGTATAGGCTTCTTTTAAGAGCCAAATGGCAATTACAATTGTTATGATTGGGTCGACCCAATTCCAATTGAATAAAATAACAAAGATTGAAGCTATAAAAACGCCAACCGAAGACAATGTGTCTGTCAGCATATGTAGAAACGTCGCTTTAATATTTAAATTATGCTTTGAGCCGCTCAACAACATCAACATTGAAATAAAATTAGCTGCTAAGCCGATCAAAGAAACAATCATCATCAATTTACCATTGATATGTTGCGGTTGTGATAGCCGCCGAAATGATTCAACAACCATCATCAGAGTTATCACGACTAGGACAATCGAATTAACGAACGCCGCTAAAATTTCCGCCCGCTTGTATCCAAAAGTCTTCTTAGTATTATTTTTGCGCTTGCCAATAACGTTAGCTGCGTATGAAATTACAATTGACAGCGAATCTTCCAAATTGTGGAATGCATCAGAGATCAATCCTAGGCTTCCGGAAAAGAAACCTCCGACAAATTCAGTAATAGTAATCAACACATTCAGCACAGTTACGTAAAAGAAACGTTTACCCGTTACTTTTTCATGATCCATAACATCGCCACCTCGTGTCTATCATACCAATATTTCACTGATTTTGTCGTCTCCAGGTATGAGAATATTAACCTGCTATGCGGACCAGCCCGAGCCAAAAATCGGTCTCGAACCTCGGTTTGAAGCCTTGCACAGTTCGCAAGTCTCCAAACACGCCCGGTGGCGTAAGAGCTGAAGCTCTAACGCCACACCCACAGCGGGTTAATATTCTCATACCTTCCGCCTAATTTACTACCTGCAGTTTCTATACTCCTAATTAAATACATTGGATAAATCGTAACAGGCGTTATTACAACAAATTCCATGCCCTTTTTAATTTCTTAATAGCGACTCAAGTCACATATGGATTAATACTACATTTCAAAATCACTCTAACATTGAAAATTAAACTTTCATTCAAAAATACACTAGCCGAAGGGTTCGAGGGAGAGAGGTAGACCGCAGTGGTAGTGGTGTTAGGCCGGCGTACTTTCCGGTCTTACACCACAGGACGTATTTTGAGACGCGGTCTTCGGCTCAAAATCGAGGGTCGAGACCGCACTTCGGCTCGAGCCGGTCCCACAGCTGGCTGCCTCTCTCCCTCGAACCCGTAGGTGGCATACTTAAAAGCAAAAAAAATAGAGCCTTATCCAGGTTCCACCTTTTCCAACAATATATTTTTATCCTTTTATTTAGCTGTTAGCTTAGCAACAACTTTAATGGGATGAGCTACATCAATGATATCAGAGAATCTATTTGTAACATAATCTCTCATACCGTCACGGGCTTCTTTCTTAGAAACGTTGTGACAAATGCGCTTCTTAGCAATTGTTTGGCCTTCTTTGCTAAAGAAATTACAAGTAACTTCATAATCGCCATGATTACCAAAAAACAACATCATTGTGACCCCCTTCTACACAAAATAACTATCTCATTAACTTCGACCAGATATTTATACCACTTTTTCAAAGTCAGTTCAATAACATAATTTGAAATTTCTTTTTTTAAGAAAAACTAAGCATTTTTTAGTTAATTAATTCCGACTAACTAATTATGATATTATGGTCTTAACGAATTATTTGCAGGGGAGTAACATTATGAAAAGGCAAAACGGCAATAGTAGATCTCGCATGACTCGTGAAGCACTTCGTCGTAAAAGATCGCCATTTTATAAGAAAAAGTCTTTTATCATTCCACTTATTTTGGTCATCATTTTGGTAATTGGTCTATTTACTTTTTGGAAGATAAATAGTTCCAACAATACGAATTCCACGCAACCGTCTCACAAAGTTGAAAAGGTTGCGTCTAAGAAACCCGCCAAGAAAAAGACCACCAAAAAAGCTAAAAAGAATGAACCTAAAAAGGTTACTAAAGATCAGCCTGCTCAAAAGGTTGAGAAGCAACCTGAACAAAAACAAACAGCTCCACAAATTAAAAATCCTGGCACTTACGACAATCTGACTTATGACACCGATTGGTATACGTTTAAAATCTCAAATGAAGTTAAGTTAATTAAGGATGCTAACGGCGATGCTGCTTTGATGGTCAAATATAATTACACAAATAAAACTAACAATAATGAAGTACCTCAGCAAGTTCAAAATAATGCAATTATGCTCAAGCAAGATGGCAAACAATTATCTGCCACAACTGCTACTGGTGACAATGCGGCTATTATTAATAGTAGTAACAATGGTCAAGTTCAACCGGGTAAGAGTTTTGACGGAGCCCTCTTGGTTAAAGTCAATAGCACGACCTCTGAGGTAACGATGTATTTCAAGAATATCCAAACGAATGCTTGGCTTGATAGTACACAACCTTTGAAACTAGACTAAAATATTTTGAAAAAATAAAAAGAAGATGCGGATTTTATTCTGCATCTTCTTTTATTGTATAATCTCGTAATTGCACGCTGGCAATAAATAACGCAATCACTAAAAAGACAACTGTGACATATAGTGATGCCATCGAAAACGTTGTGTGACTCATTTGAGCTACCAATTTATTAGAAAACATTGGGAACATATCACGTAAAGCATGTAATGCAATCACAATTCCCAGATTATGAGTTTTGATATAAATCGTACCAAAAAGAATTCCAATAGCTGCCGCAAAAATAACTTGAGCTGAAACGTAACCGATTGGCAATGCACCCAAATTCATTGTGTGGATCAAGCCAAACATGATACTTGAACCAATGACAGCTCCAAATGCGTTGTTGTGCGCTACTTTCAGAAATAGTCCAATCAATACGCCACGGAATATATACTCCTCGGCTAAACCAACTAATAAGCAAATAATAATAATTCTAAATTTAACTTTGAAATCTGGTACAGCTAACATCGGTGAATCTAACAAGGCCACAATAATTATTGCTGGCATGGAAGTTGCCAACTGGGCGCTCACTTTATGACTGTTGAACCAGTGAATCTTTTGGCGAAAATATTTAGCATTTAACAGATAAGCTACCAAAAATACAGCTAGATCACCAACTAATTGTAAGATACTAGTGGATGACTTTTTTGTTACTAAAAGTCCGATGATAGTCATAACAAACGGAAATATTAAACTGGCAACGATAATTTTTGTAATATTATTCTTTAATAATTTCATAAAAGCTCCTTTTCATATTTAAACAATACCGTTTCTTAGCACTTATGTCGATTCAAGGAGCATTCTCAATATTCCAAACCAAGGTAGCACTATAATTCCCTGGTGGCCTTGCCTTTGTGTTATCAACGTGAAGTATCAGGCCATGGCTCTCATCCCATGTAATCGACTGCAGTGGCTGCTCACGGTCAGTTTGAGCGACAGTCACCTTCTCGTTTAATGAAACTGGCTGAGCATTTTGACTAACAAAGAGTAAATTGGCATCTAAAATATTCTTGCCATTAATAAAATTGGTTGTTTGCTTAACTGTTACTTTCACAGGTACACGGTTCCGACGAGAATCACGAATTGAAACAACTGGATTTGGAGCCACAGTCTCACTAGTCCGAAATTTATATTTTTCACGTTCAAAAAGTGCCACCGGTTGAAAATGAATCTTCTTAAATTCCGCAGCGATACGATCATCTGTATAATGCAACGTCAACAAGTCGCCATCACTTTCATATTTGTGAGTCATATCGTCATAAAAGCCCGACAGAATCGGCTTAAATGAATAGCTGTGTTCATCATTAATACCTTTTGTCTTGGTTTCTATCTCAACTTTATGCTCGTGATCCTGCTCCAAATCGTCAATCGGAACTTCCAAACTTTTTTCAACAGTATTGAAACTGTGCTTATTATTTTCAACCCCATCCAATTTAATCGACGCAACCTCAGTGTGCTGATTTAAAGGCAACTTCAAAGTAGATTTCTTCAAATTCTTAATTCCACCATTTTTCAACGTCATTGTATATTTGACTACATCATCATTGGTTACATGATGCAATGTTTTATTATCACTATTTCCTTTGGGGAAACTGACATTCTCCATTTTACTGTCTAAATGAACCATTGGGTCAATTGGCGGTAAAACCTTCAAATGAGCATTATTGGTTCTTAACTGTGAATTTCCGGCTGTAATAATCGCGTAGTACTCATTATGACTATCTGATTCATCCAACACATCAGTAGTCATAGATAATTGATTATTCTTATTTCCAGCAACGATTGTATCTTTTTTATCCTTTACACGATGCCATTTAATATCAATCTGTGCTGTTTCATTATCTCTAGCAATTGACTTACCCGTTTCAATATTAAACGTTGCCTTTTGCTTAACATGACCAGTCTGATCTTCCAGTCCACCGCCAATTCGAAGCTTCTTCGTATCTGAAACACTTGTGCCATCCTCGTTGACGATATAACCAGTTACATTCAAAACTCCTACAGCACCATTTTTAGCCGTTATTAAGCCTGATGTATTTACAGTTGCCAACTTATTCTCAGTCTCCGGAACAGTGTCTTTTCCTTTGAATTCTCCCAAAGTCCATTGCAATTTACCAGTTGAATCCTGAGGTTTTGTCTCATCATTAACGTACGTCCAATTATCAAATAACTTGTTGTCTTTGGTGCTATATAAATAGTTTTTATTCGGCTCAATCGTTACAGACTCCGCTTTGATTTCATTAGAAAGTACGTGAACATGCGCCATCTCTGAATAATAAGTATCATTTCTAAAAGTATTGATTGCTTGATAATAAATATCATGGACTTTCGAATCCTTATTAGTTTGAACCTTCATACTCGCTGAATCTCTGTTTAATCTTTGCCAACCTTTTCCATCAATATTTTCGTACCAATCATATTTAGACGTCCCCCACCATGAAAACCAACCGATATATCGTACAAAGTTACTGTTAATAGATACAGACTCCCCTCGTTTAATATAATAATTTGCCTCAGGTTGAGTATTAAAACCGCTAGTACCCCAAAAGATTCCATGTTCAGCGCCCTTAGACGGAGGATGAAATGGCTCAATAACCGGATCATCATTAGTCTGTGCACTAACTTTACTAACACTAGAAAAAATTAAAAAACTAGTTGCAAGCAGGGAAATGAGCAAGTACATAAAATATTTGCTATTTTTACGATGCTTCATAAATTAAATTCCTTTTACTATCTTGATTACTTAAAGTATATCTAATGATATGTTTTCAACAAAGCCTATATAGCCATTTATCTTTTTATGAAAACAGATTTTTTTGATTTAACACTCTAAAAAAATTTATTAAAAATATTCTTGACATGAAACGCGTTCGATAAAGTATTCTTTAACCGTTGAGATACGAATTCAGTAAAAATAACACGATGATTCTCTTTTACTGAGTTCACCCTTCAAATTGTATTTCACATAATTTATTTGTTTATTAAAAGCCCATATGGTGGGCTTTTTTGCTGCAATAAAAAAGAACAAACCCAAAATGAGTTTGTCCTAAATTATGATTCATATTTTTGAATTAATTAATTCAACAACATTTTTAATATCGGTAGCCGTTGTTGGAGTGCCTGCAGAACTCCAAGCACAGCTTAATTTAACTTCCCGTTCATGAGTCTGGACAATCAGATACTGAACTTTTCGTGTCAGGGGCCTGTTGAACGCGCCTCCACGTGTATTCTGAGTATTCATGATAGTTTGCCCATCGACAATCACAAACGTCTTAATAGCCGAATATGGCACATCAATAGTCTTTCTAGATAATGGTGAAAAAATTGCCTGAACCTTTTTATTCCAGGTCCCGTAATCATAGTAGTGAATTCCAGAGTCATCGGCTTTCCAATAGCCATAGTAATTGGAGAGATATTTCGGATATACCAGCAAACTTTCAACCGCGAATGCCAAGATGCCCACCGCAATCCAAACTAATGGATAATTTGGAAATATCGCATAAGAAATGGTCGCTACGACTATTCCAAAAAAGATACTGATCAGTAATGGTTCAAAATTGATTTTTCTTGCAAAACTCAATCCTTTTTCCATTTCAATCACCTTATTTTTGCTCTATGAGTACCCTTAAAATAATACATAACGGCCACTATTATCAAAAATAAAGTCTTTAAATATCCCAGATGTCTTCCTTTGGCATTAAAATATGCCGTTTCCAGAGCTGGGAGTATTCATCTGCTGCGCGGTACGGTCCGAGCCAAAGAACGGTCTCGAACCTCGGTTGAAGCCTTTCCAAAAACCGGAAAGTCTCCAACACGCCCGGTGGTGTAATTGCTAAAGCAATAACGCCACTTTCGCGGCTGATGAATACTCCCAGCTCTTCCAACTAATCTATTTTACGAATAAAGTTCATCCTCCAATATTCAAATAATGTTACTATTTGAACTTCTGTAACATTATTTGAGCACACTTTTAAATTAATTTAACTTTATTAAATAAAAATCATAAACAACCAACTAAATTCTAAACAAACCCAAGCCGGAGCTTGCCAGTGAATTGCACCCGCAATGAAGGTGGCGTTATGGCTTTAGCCATTACACCACGGGACGAGTTTGGATACTTGCCGCACTTTGGCAAGGATTCAAATCTAGGTTCGAGACCGCACTCCGGCTCGGACCGGTCCCCATAGCGGAGTGCAATTCACTGGCAAGTTCCGGCGGCATATTTAAATGCAAAAAAAGCCAGCAAAATAAAATTTGCTGACTCTTTTGAATATTTACTTTTTCGACTTTTTAGATTTCTTGTTAGGATTTCTAGTAAACGCACGTTTAACAACTTGGAAGAAACTGAGTGAACGTACGATATGGTCCGGTTTGATATAAACTCGGATTGCTCGCAAAGCTTTCTTAGGGTCTCGAGCTGAGAATGAGAAAGTACCGTTCTTCTTTGTTTCAATAGCAAATCTTGGAATCCATCTGCCACCAAAAATAATTGATACGATCACCAAACGAACTTCAGTCCAAGGAATCTGGATATAGTTATTAGCGTCACGATCATCATAAAATTCGAAGCCCTTGTCTCCGACCATGATCTTACCGTAATCTGTCATTCCTAAGTGAGAAGTTGCATTCATGACCAAATCCGACTTCGTATTTAATGATTGAACCATTTAAACTAACCCCTTTATCTCTTTATAAAAAGTATTATACGTCTTTACTAACTATCAAAAAAGAGGCGGAACTCTTTTGAGTCCACCCCATGTGAAAGTTTCAAATAATTACATAATGTGAAGTACGTGTAGGACAACACCGACAACGAACAATCCAAGAATGATAACGATTGGAGAAACTTTCTTCTTTAGTAACCACATACAGAACAATGTTAGTAGCAAAGCTGCTAAACCAGGGATCAATTGATCCAAGTTATCTTGCAATGTTGTTACTTTGTGAGCAGTCAATGATAGGCCTGCTTGTTGTTGAATCAAGGCTTCCTTGATTCCTTGTGCACCGGCTGGCAAATGTGACCAGTCAATGAAAGCACCCTTATCTTGTTTAATTGTTGAAACAACTGGGGTGAACTTAACAACAACCCAACGGTTGATCAATGAACCAAGAATGAACATACCCAAAATTGAAGCACCCTTTGTGATATCTTGTAGAATACCACCAGATAGGTCATCTGTAATCTTTGAACCGGCTTTGTAGCCAAGTTCTTGTGTGTACCACATGAAGGCCATACGAATAGCGTTCCATGCTACGAAGTAAATGATAGGTCCCATAATGTTACCTGTCATAGCTAGTGAAGCAGCTAAAGCACCAATAATTGGCTTAACAGTGAACCAGAACACAGGATCACCAATACCAGCCAAAGGACCCATCATACCAACTTTAACACCTTGAATAGTTACATCATCAATAGGTGCACCATTAGCACGTTCTTCTTCCAAAGCCATAGTAACACCAAGGATAGGTGAAGCTAAGTATGGGTGACAGTTGAAGAATTCCATGTGACGCTTTAGAGCTGCGGCACGGTCTTCCTTTGTCTTATATAATCTTTTTAGTACTGGAATTAATGAATAAGTCCAGCCACCATTTTGCATACGTTCGTAATTCCATGAACCTTGAAGGAATGTTGAACGCCACCAAACGGAAATTCTATCTTTTTTAGAAATCTTTACTTGATCTGCCATGTTTGTGTGTTCCTCCCTCTTAGTAGTTATCTATTATATCGCCGACTGGGTCACCAGTGTTAGAGTTTCCTCCATCACCGTTGCCACCATTACCACCTGATTTAGATAATTTCAAGTAGATTAAGGCGATTGAAATACCGATAGCACCAAGACCGATAAGTGTTAATTGTGTAACTGTAGCAAGTACGAAACCAATTGCGAAGAATGGCCATACTTCTCTTGTAGCCATCATATTGATAACCATAGCGTAACCAACAGCAACAACCATACCACCACCAAGTGACAAACCATCTGACAACCAAGCGGGCATAGCGTTCAATAATTCCTTAACGGGACCAGCACCGATAGCTAAGATCAATGCAGCAGGAACAGCAATACGGATACCTTGCATAGCAATAGCGATATATTGCCACATTTCAATCTTTCTAAAACTACCTTCTTCGGCAGCTTTATCCATGATGTGGACAATACCAGTTGCCAATGTACGTGCCAAAATTGTTAGTAGTAGTCCGGCAACAGCCAAAGGAACAGCAATAGCAATAGCTGAACCAACGCCGGCCTTACCTTTACCACCAAGAACAAGAATAATAGCTGAAGCAACAGCTGCCAAAGCAGCATCAGGTGCTACGGCAGCACCGATATTTGACCAACCTAAGGCGATCATTTGTAATGAACCACCTAAGATAAGACAAGGTAATAATTGACCTGTAACTAAGCCGATTAAAGTACAAGCGATAACTGGTTGGTGAAAGTGGAATTCATCCAAGATACCTTCCATACCAGCTAAGAAAGATACTATAACGACTAAAATCATTTGAATAGCATTCAATTGCATGATTATAATCCTCCGTGTTATTTCTTACATATATGTATGAATAAAATTAATTTTCTTTGTTCAATTCATCTTGAGCTTTTTTCATGATGTTATCGAGGTTATCTTCTGAGTCTGTAGGAACTTTACGAACATCAAACTTGATGCCTTCTTTTTCCATAGCCTTATAAGTATCGATATCATTTTGATCAAAAGCCAAAACTTTGTTCGGTTGAACTTTACCAACTGAATGAGCCATTGAACCAACATTAACTGTCTTCAATGGAACTCCCCCATCAATTGCTCTCTTAACATCTTGTGGTGTTTCGAAAAGTAATAGAGCACGTTCAGCACCAAAGTGCTTGTCGTCTTTTGCAATCTTGATCATTTGATCGATTGGGACAACGTGAGCATGAACACCAACTGGTGCAGCTTGCATAATCAATTGCTTACGCAAATCATCCTTAGCAACGTTATCTGAAACAACAATGATACGAGTAGGATTTGTTGTCTTACTCCATGCAGTAGCAACTTGACCATGCAATAGACGTGAATCAACACGAGCCAATACATATTTCATTGGTCCTGGTTGACCACCTGTAGGTCCTTGTTTTGGTGCAGCAGCCTTAGGAGCTTCCTTTGGTTGTAGTGATTCTGGACGAACCTTAACACCATCTTTTGCTGTTTCAATAATGTGAGCAGCAATTTCATGTGCTGAGTTCATTGATAAACGTGAAGCATATGCCTCAATCAACATAGGTAAGTTAAGGCCAGCAACGATAGCCCACTTATCTTTATGTGCTTCGAACAAACCATTTACTTGGTTGAATGGTGTTCCACCCCATAAATCAACAAGGAACAATACTTGTTCTTGATCTTCTAGAGAAGAAACAGCTTCTTCCAATTTTGCTTTAAGGTCATCAGGACCCATGCTAGGTTGTAATGTAACGGATTGAACGTCTTTTTGTTCACCGAAAATCATTGAACCTGACATCTTGATGCCATCAGCAAAGTCACCATGGCTTGCAATAACAATTCCAACCATGTTTAATCCTCCTTTATTTTTATGTCATTAAAGCGCTTACTTTGACCACCCATTTCAGGTCAATACTGACAATAAAAATAGAATAATTTCTAAATAAACCGCTTTAATAGAGCTCACCCTTCATGTGAACCCTTACATAATATCATTTTTTCAGAAAAAAAACAGCTTTTTTAACAAAAAGAACCAAATAAAAACAAAACTAAACTTTTAAGATAAATTAAATAATTCATTTTTCAATTTTCTGGTTCCTCTATAGTAGCTTTCATATCAGGATGTTTAAAAAATAGGTATTATTTAGTCAAAGAGATCTGGACTGATTCCACCCTAATTATTGCTACTTTGTGATGGTTGAAAGTTCTCACTGCTTTTCATAATTTTCAATCAAAAGTCGGTCTAGTCCCCACTCTATCAGCATTTTCAATTTAATTAAAAAAGATAAGATATTTTATCTAAATTTATTTCACATGTTACATATATGTAACAGCTTGTTACTTATGTTTATATCGGTTTTAGTTTGAGAAATATACTGTCGAACTTATCTCAATTTGCTGAAACTGGTAGTTACCAATTTGTATAGCCCATTTTTAGTTAAAATATTTTTTTAAGAATTTATTAAGACAGAAAAAGGCTGCTAAATTTGAGACGTTACTCAGATTTAACAGCCTTATATATTTATTTTCTAACACCCTAAATTATAAATAAATGGAAAATTATTACTTAAGCTATTATATTTAAAACTTCCACTTGGATTCATTAACTATAAAAAAAGAAGATCCTCATTAGCGAGAATCTTCCATACTAATTATTTAGCTAGTGGCTTCATTTCAATCATCTTACCAGTCAAACCAACTTGAACTCCGATAGCAATCTTATCTTTACGACTAGGATCAACTAATTGGAACTTGTTTTGCTTAACGATACGTTTGTTTGTACTCTTGAAACCTGCAGGCAACTCTTCGTTTGAACCCTTAATCAACATAACGATGATTGAGAATCCTGAATCATGAACCTTGATTGGTGCATAGTGCAAAGTTGAACTGTAGAATTCAACAACTGTACCGGCTGGGACGAAAAATGTTTGACCATCATCAGCAGGACTGTATGAACCTTTAGTATCAAGTGTTGAACGTTGACCCAAGACCATGATGACATCAGTCAACATAATATTAGTTTCGCTACCTTGGTGATATTCGATAGCTGAAAAGTTAGTTGATTGACCAGTACATTCGCCAGCTTCAATTGGCATATTAGCATAGATATCCTTACCCATTTCTTGGATAACTGGAATTGCTTCGAGACCCTTGTTAGTTGGTGTGTAGAAATTAGCAGGACTAGAAATCTTAACGTTCTTATCCATATAATCAGTTACTTCACTGATGTCGTAGTTTGTATAAACTTTACCGTACTTTTTAAAATCTGGATCATCAATTGAGAGGATCTTATATTCTGGATTTAATTTTTGAAATTCTTCTAATGAACTCATGCTGTTCCCCCATGTTTGCTAATGTTTATTTCAAACACAATCTAACAGTTGTAAACGTTTTAGTCAATAGTTATTACGGAGGCTTTAGCTAGATTGTTACAGTTACAAATGCCTTTATACTAGGATTAGTGGGACATTTATACTCTCAAATTATCCAATATAATTATTTTATTTACCAAACAAAAATAAGGTGCACCGGAAAAACTTCCAGTACACCTTATCTATATTATATTTAACTCATGATGTTAGTTAATAATCTATTTTAAATATTCGTCCCAATTATATTTCAATATTCAAAATGAACTGGATACAAAATGAATAAAAAGGTCATTTGAACATTCAATTAATAATGATTAACTAGTCGGAAGAGCTGGGAAATATTTGTGTGCCGTGGTAGTGGTATAAGTACGGGAGGAATCTCCCGTACTTATACCACCGGACGTGTTTGGAGACTTGACGAACTGTGTCAAGGCTTCAAACCGAGGCCCGAGACCGCACTTTGGCTCGGGTCGTTCCGCACAGCTTGAGAATATTTTCCAGCTCTGTAGACGGCATATTTAACTAGCACCATATACTATCTATATTTTTAATTAACTTATGAAGGGTGATACAAATAATTTTACTTAGTAGTTACTTTAACAACTTCGGTATCCAACTTAGAATCCCTATCCAAAACATTGTATTTCATATAGGAAACACTTGGCATATTGGTGATAATAACCATCATGTCAGTTTTCTTACCAGCTTGTTTGATTTTATCCAAATCAACTTGAGCTAATTGGTCACCATGTTTAACCTCTTGGCCTTCTTTAACCTTGAGATCAAATGGTTCGCCTTTTAATTGAACGGTATCGATACCCATATGTACCAAGACTTCCAAACCATTGGCAGTCTTAATACCTAAAGCATGTTTGGTTGGGAAAATTGTTGAAATAGTTCCATCAACCGGTGCAGTAATCTTGCCATCTGTTGGCACAACTGCATATCCGTCACCTAACATCTTTTGAGCAAAGGTTGGATCTGATACTTTTTCAATATCTTCAACTAACCCATTTGCAATACTATAGAAGGTATCTGTTTCGCCAGACTTAACGTCAATGACTGGTTCAGCCTTCTTTGGCTGTTCAACCGGAGCGTCAGAAGCTGTTATTGCCACGTTTTCATCGAAAAGTTTCTTCAAGGCATCAGCCACAAATTGCACTTCCGTTCCGACAACAATGTGAATATTAACTTTATCCAAAACATTAACACCGGCAACACCAGCGCTCATGATTTGAGACTTGTTAATTTTACCAGTATCCTTCAATTGCAAACGCAAACGAGTTGTACAATTATCGATCACACTAATATTATCGTGACCACCGATTCCAGCATAAACTTTTTTAGCCATAACCATATATTTGTCATCAGTCTTAGATGTTGAAACTTCTTCAACTGGTACCGCATTTGCTTCAACAGGTTCACGACCAGGTGTCATTAAATTGAATTTCTTAATGGCAAAGTCGAAACCAAAGTAATAAATAACTGCCATTACTAAGCCTTGAACTAATAACATGTAAGGTTTATTAGCAATTGGCATGTGGAAACTCAAAATATAATCAACCAATCCAGCACTAAATGTGAATCCAGCTGTCCAGTGCATGAATGCTGCAAAAGCCATCGACAATCCAGTGAAAATTGCGTGGATAACATAAAGTGGCCAGGCAACGAACATGAATGAGAATTCCAATGGTTCCGTAACTCCGGTAAAGAATGAAGCAAAGGCTCCAGCCATCATCAAACCGGCAGTAGTCTTCTTGTGTTCTGGCAAAGCATTTTTGTAAATTGCCAAGGCTCCAGCAGGAAGTCCGAACATCATGACAGGGAAATAACCAGCTAAGTACATTCCAGTTACACCCTTAGTACCTTTGTTAGCCCAGAAATTACCAATATCGTTGATACCAGCAATATTAAACTCAAAGACTTGGTTCAAAGCTTGATGCAATCCAGTTGGAATCAAAAGACGGTTGAAGAATCCGAAGAGTCCAGCACCGACCCAACCTAGATTTACGATAAATTTACCAAAAGTAATTAAAGCTCCGTATAATACGGGCCAGATAAATAACAAAATAACTGAAACTAGTAGCATTGCGAGTGTAGCCATAATTGGTACGAGTCGTTTACCACTAAAGAATGATAAAGCCATTGGTAGTTTGGTCTCATGGAAACGGTCGAATAAAGCAGCCGCAATTAAGCCAGCAACGATACCAATAAAAACATTTCCGGCAATTGCATTAAAGGCAGGATCAACTTGTCCCACTTTGATACCTTTTAACAACGCCACTTGATTAGGTGCTAAAACATAAGTTGGTACGATATATGCTACAACACCAGCCATAGCAGCCGCTCCATCTTTCACCTTTGTCATCCCAATTGACAAGCCCACGGCGAATAATAAAGCTAACTGACTGAGGATAGCACTTCCTCCGACTTGCAAGAACTGTGAAAAGCCCCAGTTTTGCGGTAGCCAGTGTCCAATACCCTCTAATAGCGCAGCAGCTGGTAAAACGGCAACTGGCAATTGAAGAGATCGGCCCATTCTTTGAAGATAGGTTTTCATTTTCCTATTTTCCTCCCCAAAATTAAAATATTTTTCTAACGAACCCAATCATACTGGTATACATTATACATGGCAATAGTTTTATTATGATTTATGTATCATGTAAAGTGGTTAAACGTTTTCAATACCTAATTGGACTAGATTACTTTAATATTGGTATATTCCACACAGCTACTATTATTAGAAGAAACTAATCATTTCTCTAACATTGACATAATGTATACAATCTGATATATTTATATCTACACAGAACCTAAGGAGTAAAATTTTAACTGAAAACGAAACTTATATATTTCTTACATCGAATTAGACATTAGACGGCGGCACATTACTTCAATTAGCAATGCGCTTTTTTTAAATCTAAAAATCTATGGTTGAGGTAGTTATTGTTACGCTAGTTAAAAGCAATAATAACTTTAGTAATACAGCAGCCGGAGGTTTCGAGGAGATAAAGTCAGCAGTAGCAGTGGCGTTAGGACGACGAAGTCGTTCTTACACCACAGGACGTATTTTGAGATTTGCGGTCTTTGCAAAGCTCAAAATCGAGGGTCGAGACCGCACTCTGGCTCGAGCCGGTCCCACAGCAGACTTTATCTCCTCGAAACCGGAGCCACCCAGACCATCTAATTTAAACGAATGAGGAGATACCAATTGAAACCTAAACCCTATCAGATAGGATTTAAGAAATTAAAAGAAACATATAATACAAATGATTTTAAAGAAGGACTTTCTACTAAAGAAGCTCAAAAACGTTTGAGTGAAAATGGTCCTAACAAATTAGAGGCTCATAAGACGCCGAAATGGAAAATCTTTTTCCGCCAATTCAACAATATGGTTATCTACGTCTTAATCGCCGCTACATTGATCACTTTATTGATGGGTCACTATTCCGACTCAATCATTATTTTCTTAGTGGTTATTATCAACGCCATCATTGGTTACTATCAAGAATCGAACGCCTCTGATGCGCTGGATAAAATTAAGCAGATGCTCTCGATTGAGGCAACCGTCTATCGTGATGGTAAGCGGACTGACATCCCTGCCGAAGATTTAGTTGTCGGTGATACGGTCTTCTTAGAAGCTGGGGACAACGTGCCTGCCGACTTGAGAATTATTGACTCCGATAACTTACGTATCCAAGAGTCAGCTTTGACTGGTGAATCCAACTCAGTTGCTAAAATTTCGGACGCTTTGGAAAACGATGTGCCTTTAGCTGAACAAAAGAATATGGCTTTCGCATCAACTGCTGTAACAAATGGTAGTGGTAGCGGATTGGTCGTTGCGACTGCTAAAGATACCGAAATTGGTAAAATTTCCGACGAAGTGAGCTCCGTTAAACAACGTAAAACACCTTTAATGCAAATTATCGATAGCCTAGGTACTAACGTTTCCTACTTTATCGTGGCCGCATCGGTCGTTATCTTCATTATTGGTTTAATCTTTGACACTTATTCATTACCAGTGCTTTCCCTAGCCGTCGTTGCGATGATGGTTGGTGCTATCCCTGAAGGTATGCCTGCGACAACTTCAGTTATTTTAGCCAAAGGTGTTAGTGATATGGCTAAACGTCAGCACACAATTGTTAAAACCTTACCCGCTGTTGAAACATTGGGCTCGGTTGACGTTGTGGCGACTGACAAAACTGGTACCTTAACTAAGAACGAAATGACCGTTACCGATATTTTGATTGATGATCAAGAGTATCAAGTTACTGGAACTGGTTATGAACCAACTGGTGAAATCGTTCAAAATAGTCAGCCAATTGAAGTATCTGAACGTTTGAAACTATTTTTAGAAGCTGGTTATCAAGCTAACGATACTACCCTAGTCCATGAAAATAATCAGTGGGAAATAAATGGTGAGCCAACTGACGGTGCCTTTTTAACCCTCTATCACAAGGTTTTCCCTTACGAACAAGATAATCCTTATCAAGAAGTCGACATCTTGCCTTTCGATTCTGACTATCGTTATATGGGTAAAATCGTCCAAGGCTCTGACAAGAAACGTTTTCTATTTGTGAAGGGTTCACCTGATAAATTATTGGAAATGGCTCAGAAACAAGACGCCAACTTTAATTACGATTATTGGTTGCAAAAAGTTTTACAATTCTCAGCCGAGGGTAAACGTGTTATCGCGGTCGGTTATGAAGAAGCTCCGAGTGATGCCGACGAAGTAACACACGAAATGATTGTCGACGGCTTAAACTTCTTAGGCTTAGTTGCCATCATCGACCCACCTCGTGAAGAAGTCATCGAATCATTGAAAGTCATGCGTGGCGCTGGTGTTGAAGTTAAAATGATCACTGGTGATAACGCAGTTACCGCTAAATCTATCGGTGAAAAATTGGGCTTAGCCGCTGAAATTCACGCCATTACTGGTCCTGAATGGGACAAACTTTCTGACGACGAACGAATCGAAGCTGCTGACAAGAACCAAGTTTTCGCCCGTACTACTCCAAGCAACAAGTTAGAAATCATCAAAGCTTTACAAGAGAATAACAAAGTTACAGCCATGACTGGTGATGGTGTCAATGATGCCCCAGCCTTAAAACGTGCCGATATTGGTGTTGCCATGGGTATCAAGGGTACTGACGTTGCGAAGGATTCAGCCGACATGATTCTGACTGATGACAACTTTGCGACAATGTCATCTGCTATTCGTGAAGGTCGAAGAATTTTCGATAACATTAAGAAAAGTATTCTCTACCTCTTACCTATCTCGTTTTCTGAAGGTTTGATCGTAGCGTATGCGATTTTGACTAAACAAGAAATCCCACTACAACCGACTCAATTGCTTTGGATCAACATGGTTTCCGCCATTACGATTCAATTCGCCTTGATTTTCGAGCCAGCCGAAGACGGTATCATGAACCGAGCTCCTCGAAAGACTGGTAGCAAGCTAATGAACCTCCACGATGTTTTCCAAATGACCTATGTGGCAATTCTGATTGCGGCTGTCAGTCTGATTATCGACATCTATTTAAATAATCAAGGTGTCGGTGAAGTTATCTCTAGTACAACCATGGTCAATACGCTGATTATTGGTAAGATTTTCTACTTATTCAATATCAGAACACCGAAGTTAGCCCTTTCCAAAGAACTGTTCTCCAATCCGAAAGCATTCGTATTCGTTGGCTTGATGATCCTGTTACAATTATTCCTAACTTACGTTCCATTTATGCAAGGAATCTTCTCAACTGGTTCAATTGGCTGGACTGAATGGGGTATGGCCGTCGCTGCTGGTGCCATTGTCTTAGTTGTTATTGAATTTGATAAATTAATTCGTCTTAAATTTAAAAGATAATAAAAATGAATTTGAGTCAAATATGTAGCGTAAATGTACAACAATTTTCTACTTAACCCAAAAAGGGACTGTAAATCCAGAGTCGGATTTACAGTCCCTTTTTTACTTTTCAGAAACTAACGGATAATCATTATCTAAAACATATCCAAAGCCACGCACTGTTTTAATACAGTCAGTTGACTTAGACTTTTCTGCTAATTTGTCACGTAAATGACTGATGTGGATGTCAATCGTTCTACTGGAACCCGCTGAATCGTAGCCCCAGACACCTTCTAATAGTTGATCTCGACTGAGGACTTTGCCCCGATGCTGGACTAAATACCAGAACAAACTAAATTCCTTAGGTGTCAGCCCTAAATCATAGCCATTATGGGTCACGCGATAATGCTTAAAATCAATTACGATATCATTGAATTTCACGGTATCATTTTTAAATTCTTTACGCGAATTTTTCGGTACATCTTTGGTGATGGAAAACCGGTCATAAACCCAGAATAACTGTTTAACTTTTGCGACTAGTTCTGGATATTCAAAAGGTTTCGTGATGAAGCTGTCAATGTTGATGTTATAAAATAATGATCTTCGCTTTTTTTCTTTAGCCGGTGCCAAGACAATTATCGGACCGGATATTTTACTACGGACGTTTTTGAGAATCTTTAGCGACTGTTGTAAATCAGTAGTCGAAAAGTCCCATAATAAGCCGGCGATATCTTCTTTTTCAACTAATTTCTCGACTTCATTTGGATCAGTGATATTACGAATGAACCAACCTTGATTATTAAAATAACCATTGATTTCAATAAAGAGTGGTAGCTTATTGCTGAGCAATACTAGCGGTTGCATGTACACTACTTCCTTCCTGTCATTTAATATTGCAAGGGCTGAAACTATTACAATATTAAAATTCAAGGCATCCTTGCTTATAGATTTCTTGAAATAAAACTAACTACAGCCACATCACAATTTGATTATAGCAATGTAAATAAGGTGGGTCATTTATATTGACTAAATCACCTATTGTCTTTGAATATATACAAATACAAATCTTATAATAATTGGCTGTCCCTTAATTCCCCTGCGTTTCTCAGTCTACAAACCAAATGTATATTTTTTTCACAACTTTACAAAAACTTTACATTAAATAAACATTATTTATACACGACCTCGCTATCTTTATAAGTGTTCAGTAAATGATTTTATTAATTCGAATTTGAATAGGGGTTTTAGAAATGAAAAAGAAAACTATTATTTCATTAGTGCTGGGTTTTGCCGCATTGATGTTGGTTCTAACTGGCTGTGGAAATAACAGTAGCAAGAGCTCTACTTCATCAAAGAGTTCAAGTAGTGAAGCTTCAGGAAAGATCACTGCCGTTGGTTCAACTGCTTTACAACCACTAGTTGAAAAAGCAGCTGCTAACTTCCAAAAGAAGAACAGCAAGGTTAACATTACTGTTCAAGGTGGCGGTTCAGGTACAGGTTTGAGCCAAGTCCAAGACAAATCAGTTACAATTGGTAACTCAGATATTTTTGCTGAAGAAAAGCAAGGTATTGATTCAAAGAAATTAGTTGACCACAAGGTTGCCGTTGTTGGTATGGCACCAGTTGTTAACAAAGATGCTAACGTTAAGAGCCTTAAGATGGAGCAAGTAAAACAAATCTTTACAGGTAAGATTACAAACTGGAAAGAAGTTGGCGGCAAGGATGAAAAGATCACTGTCGTAAACCGTGCTAAGGGTAGTGGTACCCGTGCAACTTTCGAAGCCGCTGTTCTTAAAGGTGAAGAAGCCGTTAAATCTCAAGAACAAGACTCAAATGGTACTGTTCAAAAGATTGTTGAAAGTACACCAGGTGCTATAAGTTACCTAGCATTCTCATACATTAATGACAAGATTCAACCAATCTCAATTGATAACGTAAAACCAACTGACGAAAATGTTGAATCAGACAAGTGGAAGATTTGGTCATATGAACACATGTACACTAACGGTAAACCCGACAGTGCTACAACTAAGTTCCTAGACTACATGAACTCAAAAGATGTTCAAGACTCATTAGTTAAAGACATGGGTTACATCAGTATCCACAATATGAAGGTTCAAAAAGATTCTAAAGGAACAGTTAGTTCAAAATAATCAATTATAAAAAGAACTTCAACCTTGCCTAATCCTGGTCGAGGTTCTTTTTTTTAATATACAGGAGTGTGATTCCCATGGATGATATTCAAAAAAAATTACAAGCGAAATCCAAAGCCACTTTTCAAGACTACTTTGGCAAGGGAATTTGTTATTTTTGTATAGGTTTAATCATTTTACTAGTTACTTGTATCCTCTATTTTATTGCTTCTAAAGGATTAGCAACTTTCACTAAAGATCATGTTAGAGTGCTCGACTTTCTAACTAAATCTAACTGGAACCCCGGAGCAACTGATGCTCAAGGACATCCCGATGTTGGTGCATTGCCAATGATCGTAACTTCCTTCAGCGTTACCCTCTTAGCAGCCTTGTTGGCCACTCCATTTGCCTTAGGTGTCGCTATCTTCATGGCTGAATTCTCAAGTAAAAACGGTAGTAAGATTTTACAACCCGTTATTGAGTTACTAGTTGGTATTCCTTCAGTTGTTTATGGATTTATTGGATTATCCGTTATCGTACCTTTTATCAGACATCTTTTTGGCGGTACGGGATTCGGTATCCTATCAGGTACATTGGTTCTATTCGTAATGATTTTACCTACAATTACTTCACTGTCAGTCGATAGTTTGAAGTCAGTACCCCTCTATTATCGTCAAGCATCATTAGCGCTAGGTGCCACTAGATGGCAAACGATTTACAAAGTCATCTTACGTGCCGCCGTACCAGGTATTTTAACTGCCATTATTTTCGGTATGGCTCGAGCTTTCGGTGAAGCTTTGGCTGTACAAATGGTTATTGGTAACGCCGCTTTGATGCCTAAAAACTTAATTTCTCCCGCATCAACTTTGACAAGTAAATTAACTACCGATATTGGTAACACGGTCATGGGTACTTTACCTAACAATGCCCTCTGGTCATTAGCCCTGATTCTGTTGTTAATGTCTCTAGTTCTCAATATGCTTGTTAAATTCATTGGAAAGCGAGGTCGTTTCTAGATGAATGCAAAAAAATGGGACCGTGTTGCTTCAGGCGTTATTTATGTGTTAGTAGCAGCGGTCATCTTAATATTGGTAGCAATTCTAGGTTATATTCTCTTTAACGGGGTGCCTGATATTTCTTGGCATTTCCTAACGTCTCCCGCTCAGTCATTCAGTGCTGGTGGTGGGATTCGTGATCAACTATTCAATTCTCTTTATTTACTAGTTTTAACAATTATCGTTTCATTACCAATTGGTTTAGGTGCCGGAATTTACTTATCTGAATACGCTGCCGATAATTGGTTCACTGGCTTAATCAGAACCAGTGTCGAAGTATTGAGTTCCCTACCTTCAGTGGTTGTCGGCTTATTCGGCTACTTACTATTTGTTATTAAATTAAATCTTGGTTTCTCAATTCTCTCTGGTGCCATTGCTTTGACTTTCTTCAACTTACCGCTATTAACAAGAAATATTGAAGAATCGCTCCGCAGTGTGCCTAACTTGCAAAGAGAAGCTGGAATGTCACTTGGTCTTTCGAACTGGAAGACTACTACAAAAATCATCTTACCAGCCGCTCTACCTGGTATCTTGACTGGTTTAATCCTCAGTGCCGGAAGAATTTTCGGTGAAGCTGCTGCTTTAATCTACACAGCTGGTCAAAGTGCTCCAACAGTTGATTACACTAATTGGAATATTTTCTCAGCTACTAGTTTCTTGAATCCAATGCGTCCCGCTGAAACACTAGCCGTACACATTTGGAAAGTTAATACTGAGAGTGTTACTCCCGATGCCAACTTAATTTCAAGTGCATCATCTGCCGTCTTGATCATCGTTATTTTGCTTTTCAACCTAGGAGCACGTTTCTTGGGTAATAAACTGTACAAAAAAATTACTGCAACGAAATGAGGTCCTAGCTTTTGAAAGAATATAACTTAAATGAATCATATATAACTGATATCCCGGAAAAGAAGGCACTCTCAACTAAAGATTTACAAGTCTACTATGGTGACAATCACGCCATCTTCGACGCTAATATGGATTTTCCACGTTACAAAATCACTGCCCTAATCGGTGCCTCTGGTTGTGGTAAGTCAACATTTCTTCGTTGCTTAAATCGAATGAACGATAAAGTTGCCCGTGTGGATGGCAATATCATGTATCGAAATGTGGACATCAATAGTAAAAAGATCAACGTTTATGAAGTCCGTCAGCACATTGGAATGGTTTTTCAAAGACCAAATCCATTTGCTAAATCTATTCGTGAAAATATCACTTTTCCATTAAAGAATGTTGGTATTAAAGGAAAAGACGAACTGGAAGAACGCTTGGAACAAAGTTTACGTGGCGCTGCCTTGTGGGATGAAGTCAAAGATGACTTGAATAAAAGTGCTCTAGCATTATCAGGTGGTCAACAACAACGACTATGCATTGCCAGATCAATTGCCATGCACCCCGATATTTTGTTACTAGACGAACCTGCCAGTGCGCTAGATCCAATCTCAACATCGAAGATCGAAGAAACATTGCAAGAATTGAAGAAAGACTACTCAATCATCATCGTGACACATAATCTCCAACAAGCATCACGTATCAGTGACTACACAGCGTTCTTACACTTAGGTCACATCATTGAATATAATTCGACAGTTAATGTCTTCACTAATCCAAAGATGCAAGCAACCGATGATTACGTTTCTGGAAACTTTGGATAATAAAAAGAGATAATTCAATTAAGAATTATCTCTTTTTTGTTGTCCTGTACTTCAAGCTGATTTGTTACATAAATCTTCCTTAGAAAACAATCAATCAACTTGAGCTCTTAAAACTAGTTCATATTTATTCTGATCATCCGTCTTCTTAATAATGTAGTGACGGAAAATCACATGTTTCAAATCCGCTAAATCTTTCTTTTTCTGACTCATAAATGCACGATGAACCTTGTGATTAAATAGCGTAATTATCGCCATCCAACCATGCGTTACAGCAATCGACCAGTCATTAGCACTACCAACAACTTGTTGCATATGAATTTCATAACACAAATCATACGCAGCACCGGAAACCTCAAAAGCTGATTCATTATTGCTTGTTGCTTTTTTCAAATCTTCAATACTATCAATTGACATAGACAAACCCCTCATTTGTAAATAAAAAGACGAGTCATCCTCTTGACCCGTCTCTTATTTTACTTGTTTATCAAATAATCTAAAGGTTGAAAATTAATCAATTAAAGATTATCGCCTTGAGCACGCAATAATTCACCTAGAGCTGGTTGAGTCTTAGGGTCAATTTCGTACTTTTTAGCAAACTCATCTACTGCATCTTGACCATACAATTTAGCATCCATTGGCATGAAAGCAGTCGCAATTGGATCAACTTGTCTAATAACTGCATTGACTACGATTGGCTTCTTGTTGCCATTAGCTTGCAATTCCTTGATTTTGCCAAAGACTTCGTCAGCTTCCTTGATTGAACTAACGGTAAAGCCAATGCCGCCAAGTCCTTCAGCAACTTTAGCCCAGTCAGCTCCAGTCAAATCGACACCATACAAGTGTTGTTTAGAGGCAACCTGCTCGTAATAGATGAAACCTAATCTTTCATTTGAAAGAATCACATTGATAACTGGCAATTCATATCTAGCTTCCGTAATTAAATCAGGAGCAACCATTGAAAAGCCACCATCACCTGACAACGTCCAAGCTTGAGCGTCAGGCACACTTAAAGCACCAGCCAATCCAGCAGGTAGACCAAAGCCCATTGTGGCAAATAATCCTGACAAAGCAAAACGCTGGTTGTGATTCATTGGCAATCCACGAACACCAAATTCTGTGACATTACCCGTATCAACACCATATGTATCATTAGGACCAGCCATTTCAGCCATTTTCTTAGTAATTGTTTCAGGATTCAAGCCTTGACTGTCATCGGTAGCACGACTATCAAGCCACTTATCCCAGTTAGTTTTATTTTCTTGGTTAGCTTTCAACCAAACACCAGCTGGTAAAGTCTCCTTCGTATCAATCAAACCTTGCAAATAACTCTTAGCATCAGCAATCACTGCATAGTCAACATCAACTGTTTTACCGATATCATAAGGATTATTATTTACATCGATAATTTTGACACCTTCTGGCCAGAATCTAGCAAATGGAAATTCTGAACCAATGAACAGAATTAAATCAGTGTGTTGTAAAGCTTCAAATCCAGACTTAGTACCTAAACGACCAAATGTTCCAATAAAGTTAGGGTGGTCACTACTGATAACACCAGTTGCGGGAACCGTTGTCATAACTGGGACATTGAATTGCTCAGAAAACTTAGTCAAAACATTTTTGGCACCTAGCAAACCACGTCCAGCATAAACTAGCGGATGCTTAGCTTCCTTTAACATCTTCAAGGTATTTTGAATATCTTCTGGATTGATTGTTTGTGTATAAGTTTGTTCAACCGTCTTTGGCGTCTTGCTTGGGACGTAGTCAATCTCAGCACTAGTCAAATTCTCAGGCAAGATAACTACCGCAACACCCTTTTGACGATAAGCTTCACGAATAGCTTGATTGATAACATAAGGAATCTGTTCAGCAGTTGTTACAGTCCGATTGAAAACTGCCACATCCGCAAACATTGGACCCTCATCCATTTCTTGGAAATAGTTGGTATTCATATTCTCCTGTGGAACTTGACCAACCAAAGCCAAAACGGGTACGTGATCCATCTTGGCATCATACAAACCATTGAACAAATGCGTAGCACCAGGACCAGCAGAACCAAAAGTTACTCCGATTTTACCAGTAAATTTAGCGTCAGCCGAAGCGGCAATCGCACCAACCTCTTCATGACGTACTTGAATATATTTAATTTTATCCTTCTCTAAATAAAGACCTTCAACTGTATGGTTAATTGAACCACCGGGAACACCATAAATGTGATCAACATCCCAGTCCTCAAGAACTTTAACTAAAGCTTGTCCAGCAATCATTTTTGTCATTTTTTCCACTTTCCCTCTGCAAAGTTTCGATAAAAAATTGTATTACTTTATATACTGCTTGCAAACGTTATCATCGAACAATTTTAAGGAAAAATCAAATATTTAATCTTGTTCATAATTTAATTTGTTATCAAATAATGTGACACGATTAATCTTTATTCTGGTTCCGCCTCCAGGTCTGAGAACATTCACCTACGAAAACAAAAAAACAAGGCTTTCGCCTTGTCCCATTTTCATTAATTATTAAAGAATCGTGATACAAATAAGAAAACTATTCCACCTACAATTACCCCGATACCAATGATCAGATAATTCCATAATCCTAAAACTCCTAGTAAAATCAGAATTATTCCGATGAGTGGATGATGTAATAAAGCAATCCCCGTTTTGATAAATAACCAAATAATCACGAGAATAGCCGCTCCAATAGCGATTAACAGTGGTGCTGAACTACTGGAACTGGCTGCCATTAATGTGAGCATTTTCAGCCTCCTTTTTAGTAACCCAAATTATAACATTTAATTATTCTGCAGGTATATTTATTTGTACGATTAAATATATTTTAAAATTTTATGTAAATACCTGTATTTCTTATGAAAATAATATTACAATCAAAGCTTAAGAATAGATAAGGGGGAGTTCTTATCATTCTGGTTTCAAAGGAGTTCATATTTTGATATTCAAAGAAAATAGTCGCAGAAAATGGCTCACCATAATTTACGTAGTCGCATTTTTTCTGTTAGAAATACTGATTGTTACCAACAGTCCTTTCATTGGTGGTATCGATCACGCTGCCCAAGATATCTTTAGTGCTATAACTTCACCGTTCGACACAAAGATTTTTTCGTTTATTACCTTTCTCGGTAGTCCACTCATGGATGTAATTTATTTAATCATCATGATGCTTTTGCTCTATCGAATGGGTAAAAAAGATTCAAGTTTCTGGATTGGCTTTGTTTTAATCGGTGGGAATATTATTTCCTATCTAATTAAAATAACCGTAAAAAGATCCAGACCGACTGGTAAAATCATCCCTGCTTCAGGTTTCAGTTTTCCCAGTGGACATGTTTTTGGGACTATGTTAGTTATCATGACTTTAATATTTTTAGTACTACCAATGTTCAAGTCACTGTCAAATCGACATACTATCAACGTACTGTTAATTATCTGGTTGATAGTCGTTGCGATTTCTCGAGTATATTTACGTGGACACTTTCTCAGTGATACTGTCGGCAGTATGTTATTAGCTGGCGCTTGGTGGGAATGTTCTGTAATGCTTTATCTAAAATACTATGATTCAGTTGGTAATATTTTAAAACTGAATAACTCAGACCAATAAAAAAAACGACAATCGAATTAAGGATTGTCGTTTTTTCTTTTGCTTATTTACTAATGATATCTTTAATCGCTACAAGTAACTCAGTAATATCCTCATCGTAAACTTCCCCAATATTACCAATTCTAAAAGTTGGTACTTGAGAAATCTTACCAGGATAAATCACAAAGCCATCTTGTTTCAATTGATGATAAAAATCGTGAAAATCAAAGTCGTCATTTGGATAAATGAATGAAGTGATGATTGGTGATTGATACTTTTCATCAATCAAAACTTTAAATCCGAGTTCTTCCATCCCAGTAGCTAAATGCTTCTGGTTGCTTTCATAACGTTTGTGTCGAGCAACTACACCGCCCTCTTCTTTTAGCTCTTGTAGAGCTTCATAAAAGGCGTGAACTACATGTGTAGGTGAAGTGAATCTCCACTTACCATGATTACGTTCCATTTCAGCATATTGATCAAATAAATCAAGTGATAATGTTCTTGATAAACCTCGTGTTGCCTCAAGAACTTGCTTTCTGGCAATTACGAATGAAAATCCAGGAACACCTTGGATACATTTGTTTGAACTACTTATTAAATAGTCGATTTTTTCTTCTTTAACATTGATGGGAACACCACCAAAGCTACTCATTGCATCAACGATAGTAACAATTCCGTGAGCATTGACGTAAGGAATAATATCTTCAACAGGATTTAAAATACCAGTAGTCGTCTCACAGTGGATCATGGCGAAATGTGAAATATCAGGATATTTATCAAGATATTCTGTTACCTTTTCCAATGTGATTGGTTCTCTTTCATCAACTACCAAATCAACGTGGTCAATACCATAAATGTCAGCCATTTCACTGATTCGTTTACCGTAAGCACCATTGATGGCAATCATCAACTTATCATCATCAGAGATTGTTGAACTAATAACTGATTCCACTCCATAAGTACCACTACCTTGGATTGGAACGGCTGTATATTCATCAGCACTAACTTGTGCTACATCCAACAATGATTGACGAAATGATTGAGTAATTTCTTTATAATCATCATCCCAAGTACAATAGTCAAAATCCATTGCTGCTTTCACAGATTCACTAGTTGTTAAGGGACCTGGAGTTAAGAGTAAGTATTTTTCTACCATTTTTTATCCATCGATTCATTTAAGTATTCAATAATTTGAACTAAGTCATAGATGCTGTCAATCACAAAATCAGTATTAACTGATTCAAAACTACGTTTAACTTCATTACGTTTAGTTATTTGTTCTTCAGTATTCAATTCATCAAATTCAACCTGTGTTAATCCCATCAAACTGCTACCTTCAACTATCCCAACGGTTTTAACATTAGCATTTTGACCTTCTTCAATATCAACCAAAGTATCCCCTACCTTGATGATTTTAGTAGGATCATCAATATCAAATTTCTTCATAATGAATTGAATCATTGCTGGTGCTGGACGACCTAATCCATTTACATCTTCTGATGTAATGACCAAGTCCGGAGTATAGCCCGCTTCTGCAGCCTTATCCTGAACAATTTTCATCATCTCTGCAGTATAGCCAGTAGTTGTCGCAACTTTTATTCCGTATTCTTTAAGGTAGTTAAAAGTCTTTAATACCCCGGACTTTAATTCAGTAGATTCTTTCAAATAACGAAGTAACGCTTCTTGAAAATCTGCATAGATTTTCTCACGGTCATCATTATTAGGTTCTTTTGAATACTTTTGTTCCCATTGTTGTTTAACATCATCAAGTTCCAAGATCTTACCAATATGGTCCCATTTAGCCATGCCCATATCTTGGCGAATATCTTCATCACTCAACTCAATACCGGCATCTTTGAACGCCTTTTTAAATGCGATAACTGGAGCCAAACTACCGTAATCAACAGTTGTCCCGGCCCAATCAAAAATTACTGCTTCAATCATAAAATTCTCTCCCTACACTTAACGGTTCAGATAGAACTGTCTAATCTTAACCGCAATAAACTCAAGTACAAATGTTACAAAAATAACTAGATAAACGATGAAACCTGTCTCGTGAAAATCAAAACTCATTCCACTAGCAACGAATAATTGATAACCAATTCCACCTGCACCTGCGGCAGCACCGACGGCAATCGCATTAGCAAAATTAATTTCTAGACGGATGAATGTCCAGGAAACAAAGGATGCCACGATTGTTGGCCAAATTGCTTGAAATACGATAACCCAGAATTTTGCCCCGGTAACCTTTAAGGATTCAATTGTTGATTTATCAATTCCTTCAATACTTTCAGAATAGGCTTTTGTTAAATAAGCAATACTGTGAAAACTCAACCCCAAGATAGCAGCAGTACTTCCTAAACCGCAGACAATTGAGAAGATCAAAGCCCAAATAATTGTGGGGATTGCTCGAACAATTGCCATAACGACACGAATTCCTGCACCTAAGTATGCATTTGTTAGATTCTTCGATGCTAAAACAGCAAACAAGAATCCAAAAACTGCACCGATAATAGTAGTTAATATTGAAAGCATTACACTACTTGCCAAAGCTTGAAGTAGCAATGGCACCCCGTCAGTACCTGCATTAGGTTGTAAGAACATCTGATCCAAAGTCATGGCTAATTCTTTAAAGGCAACATTGACTTTGACACCTGCGGTATCCAAATGAGTCAATGTGTAACCTGTAATCAAAATTAATCCAATGAAAACTGTAAAAATCATTGTTCTTGAAAGAGACCATTCATGCAATTTAATCTGAGGAGACCTTGGTGTTTTAGGCTTTTGAACAATGTTCTCTTCACTATTTATCACAAGATCACCCTCCTAATTTGATTGGAAATAGTCTCTAAAGCAATTACTACGATAATAATTGCCAATACTGTCATACCAGCGGCAGCAAAGCGGAAACTCTTATAGTAAATGTCGAAAATAAATCCAATACCGGTACCAGTCAAAATACCAACCAGCGTAGCATCACGAACGTTATTTTCAATCATATAAAGAATCCAACTAAGAATACTTGGTAGAATCTGTGGTAGAACAGCTTGGAAAATAACTTGGAAGTAACTAGCTCCAGTGGCCTTTAGAGCCAACATAGTTTCACTAGCCTCGTCCTCAATAATTTCCATAAAAGCACGGATCAAGTAACCCACTGACATTAATAGCAATGCTAGAAATCCGGTAAAGTCACTCTGTTTGAATGAAAAGAGTAAAATCATTGACCATGCAACTAAAGGAATATTTCGGAAGAAAGAAGCAATTCCACGAACAATTGTCTGGACAAAACCATTAACTCCAGTCACTTTTGAGCCCAATAATGCTACGAATATTGCAATAATGGCGGCTACTACGGTTGATGAAATAGCCAATAATACTGTTTGAAGTAGTTTTTGCCAAATCTTTGGCAAATACGTCATTGAATCTGCTGTCGGTCTGAAGTTAACTCCCAACCAGGCAAAAGCCTTAGGTACAGCTAGAAATCCGTTTAAACTATTAAAATCTAGTGCCCAACTACCGAATACATAGATACCACCAATAATGGCGATAACTGCTGTCTGATGCCAACCTTTGTGTGCTAAATACTTTTTAGGAGATTGCATCATTCAAGCTCCTCTGTAATGTCTTGATCATAAAGTGTCCGTAAAATATCTTCTGACAATAAATCTGCACTCTCATCGAAAACCAATTTACCTTTTCTAATTCCGATGATTTGGTCAGCATATTTTTTGGCCATGTTGATTTGGTGAAGATTGGCAATACAGATTAGGTTGTATTCTTCGGTTAAGTCTTTTAATAATTCCATGACGTTTTGTGCAGAAGCTGGATCCAACGACGCAATTGGTTCATCACACAAGATGACCTTAGGGTGTTGAATCAAAGAGCGGGCAATTCCGACACGTTGCTTTTGACCACCACTCAATTCTGAACATCTCTTTAAAGCAAAGTTTTCCAAGCCAACTTTCTTTAGAAGTGACATTGCTTCTTCTTTTTCTTCTTGAGTATATCGTCCAAAAACACCGGCTAGAGTCGATTTATAACCTAGTCGACCGTGCAAAACATTTTCAATTACAGTCAATCGTTCTACCAAATTGTAGTTTTGGAAAACCATTCCAATTTGGCGACGGAATTTACGTAATTGTGTCTTGTTAGCGGTACGGATGTCATTTCCATCTAATAGAATCTGACCATCGTCATCTTTGATCAACTGGTTCAAACTTCTTAAAATAGTTGTTTTCCCAGCGCCAGAAGGTCCAATAATAGCTACGAATGTACCTGGCTTGATATTAAATGAAATGTCAGTCAAAGCGGGTCTATCTTTCTCGTAACTCTTCTGTAATTTTTTTACCTCTAACATAGCTACCTCTTATTTACCAATTAGTTCGTGAGTTGGTTTGTACCAATCATCAGTAACTTTTAGAAGAGTCATCTTGTCGCTCTTCTTTTGCCATAATGTTGGTGTCTTACCTTTACCATCTGAGAATAGGTCTTTGTTGTTTGTGATATCTTTTGATGTAAAGTGCTTTGCAATTGCGTCTGTATCTTTCTTGCTTAGAGCTTTTGTATTAACTACGAAAGGTCCGTTTTGAACTGGTAGAACTGAGATGTTAACTAATTCCTTACCCTTGAATTCTGAGAATGGAGCATCAGCATCATCTTTAACTTTGAATGTTGAGCCAACCTTGTCATAACTACCTTCTGAAACTTTTAGGAATGGTGTCAAATCAATATCATCAAAGGCAGCAACGTCAACGTCACCCTTCAATAAGTTGATTGCTGAACCTGGGTGAGTACTACCATAAAGAACTTTATCGAAGAATTTGCCACCTTCTGAAAGGTCATCCTTGTTCTTCAACTTGAAGTGCTTTTGAATCTCATCTGTTGGAACGGCGAAACCTGATGTTGAACTTGTTGAAACGAATGAAGCTTTTTGACCCTTAATCTTGTCGATATTGTACTTGCCGTCTTTCTTGTATTGATTGGCTTTATCTTTGTTAACCATTAGGTATGAACGGTAACTAGCACCCTTTGTAGTACCATCTGGACCTGATTGAAGAAGTAATGGTTCAACCTTGCTGTTTTGTGCATGAGCTTGGATATAACCATCAGCACCCATGAAGGCCAATTGTGCCTTACCTGATGAAATAGCTTCGATAGCTACGTTGTAATCAGTTGTTGTTTGGATGTTGATTTTCTTACCTGTTGCCTTGTGTAGTTCTTCTTGCAACGCTTTACGTGAAGCAGTAAAGTTCTTTGCTGATTCATTTGGATAGAAAACCATAGTAATTTCTTTACTATCTGCACTTCCTGCTTTTCCTGCAGCTGAACTCTTTGATGAACAACCTGCTAGAACCCCAGTAAGTAGCAAGAATACCCCTAGAAAAGCGGTTAATAATCGCCCTTTTTTCATAAATAACTCCCAACTTTCTATATCAATTTTTTTTGAACAATTTAAGGTTAACAAAGCTATGTAAAGTATCAGTTAACTTTCTGTAAAATAATTAACTGAATTCTTTACATGATTTATACACTTTATATACATTTAAGTAGGCTATAATGGAATTGAAAATAAATAGGAGGTAGGTTTATGGCTACAAATATTCCTTATATCGAATTAGCAAATGGCGTCATGATTCCCCAAGTTGGTTTGGGAGTATTCAGAATGGATGACGAACAAGTTTTGAACAGTGTTAAATGGGCTATCGAGAGTGGTTACAGACACATTGATACTGCTAGCTTTTATGACAATGAAGAGGCTGTCGGCAAGGCTATTAAAGCATCCGGCATTGATCGTAAATATCTTTTCATCACAACTAAAGTTTGGAACAACATTCGTGGTTATGATGAAACTATTGCTCAATTCAATAATTCACTACAAAAATTAGGTTTAGATTATTTAGACCTTTACTTAATTCACTGGCCTGCTGCTGGCTTTGAAGAAAACTGGCGTGCAATGGAAGATCTTTACAAAGCTGGAAAAATTCGTGCAATCGGTGTTTCAAACTTTAAAGCTCACCATATCGAACAATTGATGAAAACTGCTACGATTGCACCAATGGTCGATCAAATTGAAACGCATCCTTATCTACAAGAAACTGACCTTCACGAATATCTTCAAGAAAAGCACATCGCTCACGAATCATGGAGTCCACTCGGTGCCGGTTTGAACAAGGTTGTGGATAATCCTGTTATTAAAGAATTCGCTGAGAAATACAGTAAATCACCTGCTCAAATCATCTTACGTTGGCACATTCAACGTGGTGAAATTGTCATCCCTAAGTCAACTCACGAAAGTCGTATCAAAGAAAATATCGATTTGTTCGATTATCACTTTGACTTAACAGCTGATGAAATGGCTAAAATCGCTACATTGGACAGTGACAAACGTGTTGGTGCTGATCCCGATGACAAAGAATTTTTGGAAAAATCAACTACTTACACAAATCAAAATAATGCCAAATAAAAAATTCCAAGTTAGGATATTAATCCTAGCTTGGAATTTTTTTGTATAAATCTAAACGTTGAACGATGAAAATTGATGTCGCAATTCTAGTAACAATTTATTTAAATGGTAAAAGAATCATCACTCACAAAAAATAACTGAGTTGGAAGAGCTGAGAGTATTCATTGGCCGCGAAAGTGGCGTTATTGCTTTAGCAATTACACCACCGGACGTGTTGGAGACTTTCCGGTTTTTGGAAAGTCTTCAACTGAGGTTCGAGACCGTACTTTGGATCGGACCGTGCCGCGTAGCAGATGAATACTCTCAGCTCTGGAAACGGCATACTTCAATAAACTTTCAAATTCTATGCTGAAATCCTTTTTAAATGTTGTTCCATCGATTCACGATAAATTCGTTTAATAGTTTTTTCATAATCGTCATTATTGACGCCAAAGACAATCTTCAAATCACTGCCTTCTTGGAAAACAAACCGAACATGAATCAAACTATTATCCAAATAATTCATAATTTTTCCTGCAATAGCTGGTCGTCTACTTAGCTGCAAAGAAACCGCTGCTACCAAAGCAATATTTTGATTAACTTCAACGGAATCAATCCCGCAAGTGTGCTTCAATTTTGCAATCAAGGCTGGTAAATGTGTAGCCACTTCGCCATGCTGACACAAGAAACTGAAGCCATCATTTCCCGATGGAACTGAACTAATTGTCAAATTGAACTTTTGGAAGACTGACAAAACATTTTGTAAAACTTCCAAATGTTTATTCAACTGATATTTTCTAATAGTGATAACTGTGCAATCTTTACGACCGGCAATACCAGTCACGATATGATCATTATTCTTATCCTCATCAGCGCTGACGACCATTGTTCCCCCAGCTTCAGGATGATTTGTATTCAAAACGGCTGTCGGAATTTTTTTCTCACGTACTGGACGAACGGCCTCTTCTTGAAAGACACCAATACCCATATATGATAATTCTTGTAATTCATCATAAGTTAGACTGTCAATTTTTTCTGAATGAGCAACTATCCTTGGGTCGGCCATCAAAATGCCTGAGACATCTGTCCAATTTTCATACAATTCAGCATCGACTAAATTAGCCAAAATTGAACCGGAAATATCACTGCCGCCACGAGGCATTAAATGAACTGAGCCATCAACATTAGCACCGTAAAATCCAGGTATTACTAATTGCGAGTGCTTTGACAAAACCTTTAACAATCGTTGTTGCGACTGGACATAATCAATGCCATCGTTTGCAAAAGCCAAAATATCTTTGGCATCAACAAAATAATAACCTAAGTATGCAGCCATCAATTTAGCAGTTAAATATTCACCTCGAGAAATTAAATAATCGTGTGAACAATTAACTAAGTTATCAGCAATAATATCCAAATCGGCTTCAATATTAACATTCAGATTGAGGTCATCGCGAATACCAATAATTCGTGAACTGATAGCTTGAAATATCGGTTCTGGATCCTCATCAGCGACTAATTTTTGCTCTAAATCCAGCAACATGTCAGTCACCTTGATTGGCTCCGCAACGCTCTTACCAGCTGCACTAACAACGATGATTTGACGTTTAGCATCACTTTCAACAATCTGTTTCACTTTTTTAAACTGTCCAGCATCTGCTACCGAACTACCACCAAATTTTGCGACTTTCATTATGCGACAGCCCCCTGACTAGGCAGACTGACCATAAAGGCAGCTGCATCCTTTTGTAAAACTTTTCTCATTAAACGGTGCATTTCACCAACTGGAATTTGATGAACAGCTAGATAGGCACCCTCCATTGTTGGCTGGAAGTCTCCAAACAATTCACTGACATCCGCGTTGCTACGAACTAAATAATCGCCTTTAGTTAATTCAGGGCAATATTCCATCTTTTTATTGAAATCACGTTTCAAATGGCTCTTAGATTCTTTAATATCCAAAACATCTTGGACAACGGCATTAGCTGTCGGAAACATCCCGGCTCCTTGTCCAAAGAAATCAAGTTTACCAATAGTGTCACCATTTAACGAAATCAAATTGTAGTTATCAGGTGTATTAGCTTCCAAAGTCCGATCAAGGAATAAAGCTGGTTCCACGACATAATCGAATTTATTGCCTTTTTGATGTGTGCGGCCAATCAACTTGACTGCCAATCCTTTGGCTTGGAAATACTTCACATCGGCACAAGTAATGTTGCGGATTCCAAAAATCGGTAAATCTTTGTGATCATGAATATCAATGTCGTAAGCAATATCAGCACTGATACAAAGCTTATTTGCTACGTCAATACCATCGATATCAGCGCTTGGATCAGCTTCGGCATAACCAAGTTGTTGAGCCTTTTTCAAAACATCAATAAATGATTCACCATTGCGACTCATTTGGTCGAGGATAAAATTGCTTGTTCCATTAAAGATACCGGAAATGGAATTAACATTATCGATACGTAAGGCCTTTTCCAACCCTTGAATCCAAGGAATACCGCCACCAACGGATGCTTCAAAATAAAATTTAACATTATGTTTATCAGCCGCTTCAGTAAATTCTTTGAGATATTTGGCAATCACAGCTTTGTTAGCTGTAATCACATGCTTGCCATGGTTCAAAGCTGCCAAAATATATTCGTGCGCTGGTTCAATTCCACCAATTGCTTCTACTATAACGTCTGTTTGAGAATCATTTAAAATTTCATTCATATCGTCAGTCATTTCTGGCATCAGACGAGCTTTATTTTTTCTAATTAAGATGTGACTCACAGAGAGGTCTTGCGTTTGTACATTGGCCTTCTTAATTATTTTGTACACGCCTTTTCCTACTGTTCCAAATCCTAAGATTGCAATTTTCATAGGTTTAACCTCCTGCTTCTTCGTTTTATTGTGTTCATTAATAATAAACACTTGTTTTTAATTTATAGACAGTTTACTATATAGATAATTTAAAAGCAAGGAGTTATTACTCATGAATAAAAACTATACAAGCACTCGTAACAAGCAAATCCAGCTCTCAGCTAAGGAAGCAATCAAAAAGGGCTTTGCCGATGATGGTGGGCTTTTCGTCTACCCCGAATTATCCCAACTCAAAGTTGATCTCAGTTCTATGGAAGAAATGAGTTATCAACAAGTTGCCAATGTCGTTCTCGAAAAGTTATTGCCAGACTTTTCCACAGCTGAAATAAAGGACAGCATTGCCAACGCTTATGGCCATAGTTTTGACGCCGCCGAAATAACTCCACTTGTTAAAGTTAATAATTTCCACGTACTCGAACTATTCCACGGTCCAACTAGTGCCTTCAAGGATATTGGCCTACAGATGTTGCCTCAATTAATGAAACGTGTCTTAAAAAAAGATAACAAAGTCATGATTCTGACTGCCACAAGTGGTGACACTGGTAAAGCCGCCCTAGAAGGATTCAAGAATCTTGACCAAACTGCCATCACCGTCTTTTATCCACACAATGGTGTCAGCAAGGTCCAACAACTTCAAATGGAAACAACTGACGGCAATAATACCGAAATTACTGCTATTAAAGGAAACTTTGACGATGCTCAAACTAACGTCAAAAAAATCTTCAATGACCAAAGTTTGAAGCAAAAGCTTGGGGATAACATTAGCTTATCCAGTGCTAACTCAATCAATATCGGCCGTCTGATTCCTCAAGTTGTCTACTACTTCGATGCCTACTTACAATTAGCCAAGCAACAAGAAATCAACCTTGGCGAAAAAGTTAACTTCACTGTTCCAACTGGTAACTTTGGCGACGTTCTAGCTGGCTTTTACGCTAAACAAATGGGCTTGCCAGTAAACAAATTTATCGTTGCCAGCAATGCCAATAACGTTTTGACAAAATTCTTCAACACAGGTATTTACAATCGCAATATTCCCTTCTTGCAAACCGATGCACCAAGTATGGATATTCAGATTTCTAGCAATTTCGAACGCTTGCTTTACTACAAGAGTAATGAAGATACCGATTACGTTAAGAGTTTAATGGATGAACTAGAATCAAACGGTTCCTACCAAGTTTCAGAAGAAATTTTAAAGAGTATTCATGAAGATTTTTATTGTGGATTTGCAACTGATAAAGAAATTGAAACTACTATTAAAGATGTTTACCAAAAAGATAATTATCTGATGGACCCACACACAGCAGTCGGTTACAAAGTTATGCGTGACTATCAGATAAATGACCCTGATACACCTTCAATTCTTTTGAGTACCGCCAGTCCATATAAATTTGTCCATGTGGTAACTAAATCACTCCTAGATGAATCTTTTGACGATGACCATGAAGCTATGCAACAGCTACAAGCATTCACTCATCAACCAATTCCTGCCAATTTGGCTAAAGTTTGGGACTTGCCAATTCTTCACCAAGATGTAATCGCCCAAGACGAAATGGAAAAATACGTTTTAGAGAAAGTTGAGGACAATTTCAATGATAAAAATTAGTGTCCCCGCAACCAGTGCCAATTTAGGCGTCGGTTTCGACTGCTTAGGATTGGCTGTGTCCCTCTATTCAGCAGCTTCTTTCGAGCCCTACGATGTCAAATTAACTATCAGTGGCTGTGCTCCAAAATATCAATCAGAAGATAATCTCATCTATCGAGCTTTTGTCAAAGGATGCCAATTTCTTCAAAAGGATGTCCCTAACGTCAAAATCACGATCGATAATCACATTCCGATTTCACGCGGACTAGGCAGTTCAGCATTTTGTATCGTCGCCGGCTTGATGGGTGCAGATGCTTGGTTTGATGGTGGTTTGTCGAAAGAACAACTACTAGATTTAGCTACTGAAATTGAAGGTCATCCTGACAATGTTTCCCCCGCAATCTATGGAAACTTAGGTGCTTCATTTATCGATGAAAATGAGGTTCAAACAGTCCACTTCGAAGTAGCTGCTGATTTACATTTCGTAGCTTTGATTCCTGATTATCAAGTCAGCACTGAAAAAGCTCGCCAAATTTTGCCTAAAGAAATGTCATACCAAACAGCTATTTATCAAATCGGTCATGCAGTTGCCTTGTCCAAGGCTTTTGAAATTGGTGACTTGAAGTTGATCAAATCAGCTATCGTTGACAAAATGCATGAACCTTACCGTTCTCAACTGATTCCCGATTATCAAGCAGCCAAAGAGATTTGCCAAGATAATGCAGGTGTCATGTACATTAGCGGCAGTGGCTCAACTATGATGGCCATCACTACTGATGGTGACGCTGCTGACAAGATTATTTCAAATATCAAAAAAAGCTTCCCTAATTGGGAAACTCATCATTTAAGTGTTGATACTAAAGGCGCTACTGCAATTTAACTGTTGACTCCTCCCCGATTCTAAACAGTCAAAAACGTTCTAAGATTGATTAATTAAAATCAATTTTAGAACGTTTTTTTCTTTTAACGCGTAATGTCAGTTGATAATTTATTACAAATACTTGCATCAATTCTGCTTAGTATTAAAAAACGACTAAGTATAAGAACATTTGAATATTATTACATTAAACTAATAACGATTAATTAGTCGGAAGAGCTGGGAAATATTTGTGTGCCGTGGTAGTGGTATTGTTTGGAGACTTGACGAACTGTGTCAAGGCTTCAAACCGAGGTTCGAGACCGCTCTTTGGCTCGGACCGTTCCGCACAGCTAGTGAATATTTCTCAGCTCTGTAGACGGGATATTCAAATAACACTGCATGCTATCCCTTAGGAACCAATTGTAATTTTCGACGATACTCCAAAGGTGTCTGATGATAACGTTCTTTAAATGCGGCGTAGAAACTCTTTTCATCTGGAAAGCCAGTATCTGCCACTATTTCTGTGAATTTATTATCCGTTCTCTCAATCAACTCAGCAGCTTTTTGAATCCGTAAATGCGTCAAATATTTCTTTGGAGATATGCCCAGATATTTTTTGAATAATTTTGAAAAATAAGCATAACTGTAATTATATTTTTTTGCCATATCTGATAATTGAATTTCATCCTGATATTGTTCATGAAATTCCGCAATTATTTGTGAAATCACTTCCGGAATATCATGTTTCAATTCTTTATCAAGCGTAAAATTCTTCACCAAAATACTGATCAATTCAACTGACGTGGTCAATTGATGTAAATGATTATCTTCTGACAAATCTTGAGTTTGAAGATCCTTTGTCTCATTAATCAAATTAACCAATTCACCGAATGCTGGAATTTGACTATCCCGCACTGGACCTTTGATTAAATCAAAACTCTTTTCCCGTACGGTCTGTGGCAAGCAGTGTCTCAACCAGTTGTAATCAATCAACAATGTGATAATTCTCTGATCATCAGTAATATACGTATTAAAACTGTGAATCATACGCGAATTAATTACGTAAACATCCCCAGCCTCTAGTTGATATTTCTGATCTTCAATAAATATAGTTCCTGGGTTTCCTTTAGCAACGTAACAAACTTCAATCGCCTCATGCCAATGTGGGACAATAAATTTCTTTCCAATTGGACGATGATAAATACACTTAATGGGATTTATATAATCGAATTCTAACAGTTCCATTGGTGTCGCCATAATTAAACACTCCTTTTGCTTCAAGACAACAAATGGTAGTTGTTTGAACATATTTAAGGTTATTACCATAATTGTAAGCGTATACAATAGAGCTTGTCAATGAGATATTACTAATATCTACAATTTATATAATTACTAAGGAGCAAAAAATGGCACATATTCAAGTTAATTACTTTTCAAATGTTCTAGTAAAGGATTGTCAAATGGATGTCTTGCTTCCCCAAAGGACAGCTGACAATCCCGAATGGACTAAAGATACACTAACTGATTTGCCAGTAATTTATTTACTGCACGGTATGAGTGATGACAACACTTCTTGGTTACGCAAGACTCGTCTGGAACGATTGGTCAAACATTTGCCAATTGCAATAATTTTGCCAAACGCCGACCTTAGTTGGTATTCCAACACGACCTACGGCATGGACTACTATGATGAAATTGCGATTGAATTACCAAAAATCGTCCGTGAACTATTCCCTCAGATCTCAGCAAAACGTGAGAAGAACTTCATTGCTGGAGCTTCCATGGGTGGTTATGGTGCTTACAAAATTGCCTTATCCACTAATCATTTCAGTCACGCGGCTGCTTTATCCGGTGCCTTCAATCCCAGCGGTTCTAGTGAAACTCTCGAAAGTTTCCGTAGTAAGGAATACTGGAATGGCGTTATCAACCAACGTGACGATTTCGACAATTCACCCGAAAATCTTATCCATTTGGCTAAGCAAAAACTAGCTCTGAATGAACCAATGCCAAAACTTTACGCTTGGTGCGGTCGACAGGATTTTCTCTATCAAGATAATCAAGCATTTATCAAAAATTTAGGGGCTTTAAATATCTCAGTTGACACTGAATTTACTAATGGCAAACACGATTGGTATTACTGGGACAAGTTTATTGAGAACATTTTGGAATGGTTACCAATCGGCTATATTCCAGAAGAAAGATTGTGCTAACTATCTCCAGAGCTGAGAGTATTCATCTGCTGCGCGGTACGGCTCGAGCCACAGTACGGTCTCGAACCTCGGTTGAAGCCTTTCCACAAACCGGAAAGTCTCCAACACGCCCGGTGGTGTAATGGCTAAAGCCATAACGCCACTTTCGCTGCTGATGAATACTCTCAGCTCTTCCGACTAATTTATTTCTATTGAATTAGTAATGAATAAAACATAAAAACAGAAACTATCTAAGGAGAATCTATCATGGACTACTCAAATGATGCGAAACAAATCATTGCCGATGTCGGTGGTGATAAAAACATCAACACACTAATTCACTGTATGACTCGACTTCGTTTTACTCTCAAGGATGAAAGTAAAGCCGACGGGGCTGCGCTTGAAAAAATGGGTGTTGTTATCAAAGTTATGCAAGCTCAAGGTCAATATCAAATCGTTATTGGTAATAAAGTTACGGATGTCTTCGATGCCATTTTGAAACAATTGCCTCGTTTGGCGACTGAAGATGGTCAAGCGGCTGCCGAAACAGTGACGACTGAAAAAGTTGTTCCTCAAGGTTTTGGAGCTAAATTTAAACACGGTTATGACGAGTTTATTGGTGTCCTGACGGCCTCAATGATGCCAATTATCGGTGTTCTTGCTGGTTCTGGTATTACCAAAGGTATTCTCGCCGGTCTAGTCAGTGCCAATGTCTTGAGTGACAAATCTGGTATTTTTATGCTCATCAACACCATGGCTGACACAATTTTCTACTTTCTACCTGTTATTCTTGGCTTCACTGCAGCCAAGAAACTAGGTTCTGATCCAATTGCCCTAGCTATTATCGGTGCGTTTCTGATCCACCCAAATATTATTGGTATTGCTTCAGCCAAAGTACCTGAAATCGGCTTATGGAGTGGCTTTGCGGTCAAAGTTATGAACTACTCCGGATCAGTTTTTCCAATCATCGTTGCTGCCTGGTTAGGTAAATACGTTGAAAAATATCTTAAGAAAGCTATCCCTGAAATGGTCCAAGGAATCTTCGTTCCAATTCTCGAAATTATTATTTTATCATTTGTTCTATTACTATTAGTCGCTCCAGTTATCACCGTTCTAAGTAAAGGTTTAGCTAACGGCATTTCAGCTCTACTTTCATTCAACGGAATTATCGGTGGCGCTATCTATGGTGCTTTCTATCCTATCTTGGTAGTCTTCGGCTTACACTGGCCACTCATCCCTATCGTTATCAATGATTTAGCCGTTACTGGTCAAAGTGTTATCTGTGCTTTAACATCAATTACAGCCGTTGGTATCGCTGGTGGTGTACTTGCTGTAGCTATCAAAACTAAGAAGAAGAGCCTTGAAGCATTAGGTTATTCGGCTGGCGTTTCAGCTTTCTGTGGAATCGCCGAACCTTCACTATACGGAATTCTTTTGAAATACAAACGTGTCTTCTATATGGTCATGATTGGTAATGCTGTCGGTGGTGCTGTAGCTGGTGGTATGCACTTAGTTATCTACGGATTTACCGGAAGTTTGATTGGTTTCCCATCCTTTATTAATCCTAAAACTGGTATTGACGGCAACTTTACTGCTTATGTCATCTCACACCTGATTGCCTTTGGAGTCGCCTTCGTTTTAACATTCCTCTTCGGATTCAATGACAAGATGGAATCATCTGATCAAGAAGCATAATAAATTATGAAAAAGGCCTTCGGGTCTTTTTTTATTGTTAATTGTATTTTAAGCGAAAATAAGTTACTATCAAGTTAAATACTTATTATAGCTTAAAAGTGGTGATTGCTTATGCAAAAAGAGCGCTTAGATTTAATTTTAAAAACTTTACAGGAAAAACAAACTTTAACCCTCAAGGAAATCATTGATTTAACTAATTCTTCACGTGACACTGCCCGTCGCGACATTGTCAAATTAACTGACAGCAACCTGGTTGAACGCAGTTACGGTGGCATCAGTATGCCCAATACTTTCAAAAAACTAGATGGTTATTTAGAACGTAGCGATGATTACGTCAATACCAAGCGTGAGTTAGCCAAAAAGGCTGCCGTTTATGCTAATCAGGCAACTCAGATTTACTTGGACATTTCGACAACGGTTGAATTCATGCCCCAATATCTAACCAAGCAAAACCTCTTCGCCGTCACTAATTCGCTCGATATTGCCGACCAACTGATCCGCCACTCACCTTGTCAGGCACGAATTCTCGGTGGCAATCTGGATGCCGAAAAACGCTGTGTTACCGGAACTAGACCATGTCTGGGTTTGGAAAACTATACTTTCGACTACGCTTTTCTAAGCAGCGTGGGTATTGACGAGGACGGTATTTATTACGCTTATGACGACGATATCGATTACAAAGCCAAGATTCGTAAACAAGCAAAAAAATTAGTTTTACTCTTGGATAGCAGCAAGGTTAATGTTAAACACAACTTTAAAGTCCTCAACCTCGATCAGATTGATTACATCATCACCAACAGCCACTTGCCACAAAAGTTGGAGAATCGTTTATTAAAATCGAAAACGCAAATGATTTACATCTAAGGAGAAATTATTTATGTCGAAAACAATTTTATTTGACGTCGATGGAACACTTATTGATACTGAGAAAACTATTATAAAATCATGGCAAAAGACTTTAAAAGATACACTAAATATTGAGCCAGCAGCTGAAGAACTCTTCTACGTCTTGGGAATCCCTGGAACTAAAGCCGTTCAAAAATATTCCAATGGACCTCAACAAAGCCAAGAATTACTAACATTGTGGGAACAAAACGATCACAAGATGTTTCACTATTCGGAACTCTTTGACGGCATCACGACCATGTTGCAACAATTGAAAGACAAGAATATCAAATTAGGCGTAGTCACTTCAAGAACTAATAAAGAACTTCAATTAGTATTGGATAATTTTGACATTGAAAAATACTTTTCCACTTTCATCACCGCTTCAAAAACAAAACTCCATAAACCAAATCCTGAGCCAATCCTCAAAGCAATTGAAACATTACAAATTGACCCAGCCGAAACGTTATATATCGGAGATTCAATTTATGACTTCCAATGCGCACGCAACGCTAATGTCGAATTTGCTTTAGCTAGTTGGGGATCTAAAGATAATCCCGAGTTTTCAAAAGTTGATTATTTATTAAAGCAACCGACCGATTTAGTTAAATTGGTTTAACAATTGAAATTTATACAAAAAAACTAGTAATCATAATCGATTGCTAGTTTTTTCGTATTTATAAAATTAATTGAAGCATGAACATACTAGAAGAGACAACGATGCTGCCTCAAACCAACACAATAGCCGAAGGTTGCGAGGATGGAGACTGCTGTGAAGGTAGAGTTAGGACGGTGGTTTTCCGTTCTTACTCTACGGGACGACTTTGGAGACTTGCCGAACTTTGGCAAGGCTTCAAAGCGAGGTGTGAGACACAAGGCTTTCGCCGGCCCCCATAGCTGACTCCGTCCTCGCGGCCTTCGGCGGCTCCACCAACTAACTTAAATATTTGAATACTTGTTGTCCAGCCTGTCGACCAAAAACAACTGTCTCAGCAATTGAATTTCCACCGATACGATTGTTTCCGTGTAATCCACCAACAACCTCACCTGCTGCAAACAATCCTGCGATAGCTTTTCCGGCTTCATTAAGCACTTGGGTCTGATGGTTAATTGCCACGCCACCCATTGTGTAGTGAACCGCTGGTGCAATATGGATTGCATAAAATGGTCCATCAGAAATATCTCTTTCCATACCAGTTGTACGACCGAAATCTGTATCATTATGATTCTTAACCGCTTGGTTCCACTTAGATATGGTCTGTTCTAATTTATCAGCATTGACATTAATTTCCGCTGCCAATTCAGCAATTGTCTGTCCAGTTGTAACTAAACCAACGTGATCATAAAATTCAATGGCTTTAACACGGTTTCTAATATCACGATCAAGAATCAAGTAAGCGCCAGTGCCACCTAAATCATCGATTGCTTTCGTAACATTTTTTCTAGTGTCCAATTCATTGACGAAACGCTGTCCAGCATTGTTAACCAGAATGGCACCTTCACCACGAACTGCTTCACCAATCAAGAATGCGTGTGGTGTATCTTGTTGAACCGTTGGATGAACCTGGACTTGGTCCATATCCACCAATTTGGCACCAACTTTTTCAGCTAATTTCAAACCATCACCAGTTGCTCCGGGTTGATTGGTTGTTCGCAAATTCAACAAATCAGAACGATATTTTGCCAACAAATCTTTACCCGCACCAAAACCACCCGTAGCCAAAATTACCGATGGAGCTTTGATTTGAACTTCATTTGCAGCATCGGCTTTAACACCAGCAATATGACCATCTTCAAGCAACAAGTCAGTCACTTTGATATTGTCAAACAATGGAATCTCATCCTTGGCAATCCACTTCAACAATTCAGTTACTAAGTAACCACCAATTGGTGCTAAAGTGCTGGGACGGTGCGTTCTCATCGTTTTCATCCCACCAGTAATTGTGATGTCATCCAACTTGATATCATGTTGAGCCAACCAATCAATTGCTAAAGCGCCGTGTTCTGTGAAAAATTTCAATAGTTCAGTATTATTTTGTTTGCCACCGCCGACATAAGTTTCGTTATAAAATTCCTCAAAACTATCGACAATTTTATGGTCAAGTTGAACTGAAGTTTCAGCCGCGTTCATACCTGATGAGGCTCTAGTAGTATTGCCACCTAATTTATCCATCTTTTCCAAAATAACTGGTGAAAGCCCTAATTCGTGTGCTTGAATGGCAGCCGTCAAACCAGCTCCACCGGAACCAATAATGATAACGTCATAATGATCCTTTAATTGTTCAATCTTAGTTGGTTCAAAGACAAATTTTTCTGCCATGCTATTTCTCCTCAATGTTAGTCATATCAATCGGTACAACCCATTTATCAAATTGTTCCTCAGTTACCAAGCCAGATTTAAGTGCCGCAACCTTCAATGTCGTGCCATCATGCAGTGCTTGTTGAGCAATCTCGGCACTTTCGTGATAACCAATGTGTGGCGACAAGGCGGTAACGGTCATCAGTGAACGGTCGACCAATTCTTCCATACGCTCTTCATTGACTGTCAAGCCGGAAATCATCTTATCAGCGAAGCCATACATCGTACCAGTTAATAAATCAGCTGATTCCAAAAATGTATAAATTAATACAGGTTTATAAACATTCATTTCAAAGTTACCTTGACTGGCAGCCACATTGATAGTTACATCATTTCCCATGACACGAACCGCAGCCATCGTAATTGCTTCAGCCTGTGTAGGATTAACTTTACCGGGCATAATTGAAGAACCAGGTTCATTGGCTGGAATATTCAATTCGCCATAACCAGATCTGGGACCACTACCAAGAAAACGAACATCATTGGCGATCTTCAACAAATCGCTAGCCAAAGTTTTAATAGCACCATGAACAACATTTAAACCAGAATGAGCCGCTAGTCCAAAGAATTTATTGGTATCAGCTGTAAATTCATGCTCATAAACGACACTCATTTGTTCAGCAATCTTATCAGCGAAGTGTGGTGCAGCGTTCAAACCAGTTCCGACAGCTGTTCCCCCCATTGCCAATTCGCCAAGAGTTTTATTCAACATCTTCAAGTAAGACAAGTCATGTTCAAGCATGCTGACCCAACCACTGACTTCTTGTCCAAAAGTTAAAGGTGTGGCATCTTGCAAATGTGTCCGACCAATTTTGACAGTTTTCCAATACTTAGCTTGTTTTTGCTTCAATTCATCAATCAAATGTTGAATTGAAACCTCAAGTTTATCAACCGCTATGGCAGCTGTTATGTTCATTGCTGTTGGAAAAATATCGTTAGAACTCTGACCGTGATTGACATCGTCATTAGGCAAAATTTGGATTTCAGAATTGATTCTCTGGGCAACGTGCGCCACAACTTCATTAACGTTCATATTAGTTTGCGTACCAGAACCCGTTTGATAAACAACCAAAGGAAAATCCTTTCGCAAGTCAGCATCATCAAGGCTCAAGAGTTGATCAATTGCCTCAACAATTAAATCAGCTTTCTTAGCATCAATTGCTTGAACCTCTTTGTTGGCAATTGCAGCCGCTTTTTTTATCTGTAACAACGCCTTGATAATTTCCAATGGCATCTTAGCACCAGTTGAAAAATTATTACGACTACGTTCAGTTTGCGCACCCCAGAGTGCTTCAGCTGGAATTTTGACAGCACCTAACGTATCTTCTTCAATTCTATAATCAGACATATTTTTCCTCCAAAACAAAAAGAATTAACTCAATTATAACGGAGTTGTAAGTCGCAACAAAACAAAAAGAAGTTGTTTTTCAACAACTTCTAATTTTACTTGCTAATATTATATTTCATGCGATATTGCTTTGGTGTCATTCCCACTTGACTCTTAAAAACTCTATAGAAAGTTTTATTACTGGAGAACCCTGATTGATTCAAAATACTACTTATGGAAACATCAGTGTTTATAATTTCCCATTTGGCTTTATCAATACGATAGTTATTTAAAAACTCGACAAACGTCTGTCCAACATTCTTTTTAAAAAAGCGTGTGAAATAATATGGACTAAATCCAGCTTTCATTGAAACGTCTTCTAGAGTGATTTTCTCTTGGTAATTCACTTCAACAAATTTAAATACTTTATTCAAAGTCTCCAAAATGGTTTTACTTTTAATATTTATTTTGGGTTGTTGAATCTCATTATCTTTTGGTAATTTTCGTATCATCAAGGTTACCAAAGTATACATCAAACCTTCGACCGCAAAGTCTCGGTCAATTCTATCTGAATCTTCTTCATTAACTATCGTTAATAAAATGTCTCTCATTTTATCATTGATTTTTTTATCCCAAAACAAACTAACCTGTGAAAGTTCGTTCAACTTATCGACTAAATGTAATTTTTCAACAATTGTCTCGTTGAAAAGTGACATATCAAATTGGTATACGTAACGATTAGTTTCTGGTGTCGCAACAATATAGTGAACATCACCACTTTTAAAAAATGCCATATCACCTGTTCTTAACTGATACTGATTATCATTAATGCCTAGATTAATTTTGCCATTAGTTATTAAAATCAACTCATATTCTCGATGCCAATGTGGGGTAGTTAAAATATCGCCTTTATTTTTAAGAAACTTAAATCCTAGGTCTGGATTCAAACGTGGCATTTCCAAATAAATGGTCATCTTATCCCCCCTATCAAGTCAATCTTATCAAAAATAATCGTCTATTTGATATTTTTCTTAATTCCATCAACGATTACATTTAATGGTTCACCATCCAGAATATCAATTACAGTTTTAGCATGAAGGTACGTTATCTTTATTAATCTTCCTTGAAACTTGATGCGAATGGATAACTTTTTCCATTTATTAGGTAAATTATTATTAATTACTAATAGTGAGTCCTTTATCTCAATACAACCAAATCCCATCACAATGGTAAGCCAACTACCACCAAGATTTGCTACATGCAATCCATCAGCAGTATTTTTTTGCAAATCAATCAAATCAGTCTTAACTGTATCCATAAAATAATCATAGGATTTTTCCTTTAAACCTATTCTAGCTGCCAAAGCACTAAATATAGATCTCGAAAGTGAAGAGTCATGTGTCGTTATTTTCTCATAGTAATCATATTCACGTTTTAATTGATTTTGAGAAATATCATCAAATAAAAAGTCAGCTAATAAAGTATCTGCCTGTTTATTTACTTGATAACGGTAAATTTTCAGCGGATGGTAATGTAATAACAATGGATAGTTCGATTTAGGTGTATCTTCAAATGGCCAAATCGGTTTATCAAAAGCACTATCATCTTGTTGATTAATCTGTTCTGCCTCCGAATAAGGAAGATAAACTTTCTCAGCAGCATCCTTTAAACTATCGTATTCTTCTTCTGTCACACCTAGTCTTTTAGACTGTTCTGGAAATTCATCAATCAGTTTGACAGCAAACTCCATATTAAACTTGGCCATTCGATTAGTGTAATAATTATTATTCACTATCGCTGTGTACTCATCTGGACCAGTGACATCAAAAAAGCAAAAGCCTTTATTATTGAAACTTCCAAACGAGCGCCAGAATCTAGCTGTTTCCAGAACAATTTCCAAACCATATTTCTTCATAAAATCTTTATCCAACGTGACCTTATAATAACGATCAATTGCATATGAAATATCCGCATCAATATGATACTGTGCTGTTCCTGCTGGATAATATGCGCTGGCTTCCTCACCATTAATAGTGCGCCAAGCAAAGAGTGCGCCATTATCAACGCCTAACTCCCTAGCCCGCTTCTTAGACTCATTTAGAATACTGTATCGGTAAAGAATCAGTTCACGGGCAATTTGGGGATTCGTATATGCAAAGAATGGCGACATATACATTTCTGTATCCCAGAAATAATGTCCTTCATATCCCGTTCCAGAAAGACCCTTAGCAGGAATGTTAGTCTTTCCATCTCGACCGGTCGATGACGTCAATTGGAACAAATTATAGTGTATGGCTTGATTCAAACTTTCATCACCATCAATACCAACTTCGCTATTTTGCCAGAACTCATGCCAGAAGGACTTTGAATCGGCTAGAATCTCCGAAAAACTTGGTTTAATCATTTGTAATTTAGTATTTATATCACCTACTAAGGCAATGATATCAAAATCAACAGGCTGATTTAACTCTAGATTTTCTTCTAATGCATGCTGTGAACAAATTGCCAAGTCAATAACCAGTTGACTTTTTTTAGTCTTGACTTCCAATACCTCACAAGAATCGTCAATCTTATTTCTATCATAAGTTAACGTGTGTAGTGAACGAGACTTTCTAGGATCATCCGTTTCGGCTGTATCATTATTAATTCCAAAATGCTTAGTAATTTTAATTCTACCAGTATAATCAATTGATTTAATCGTATAACGCAATCCCAAAACATGGTTATCCGTCTGTTGCAAAACTGATTGTAACTTCAATTCAATTGCTTGATTATTTGGATTTAATAGTTTATAAACTGACGTTAATAATCCCGTATTCATATCCAAGGTTTCAGATTTCAATTCTGATTGAGAGAATTCATTACTTTCACTATCAAAGATTTTGATAGCACGCACATCTGGTAAATTAACGATTGTTTGATTATTCTCAGCATATCCATATGCTTTTTCACCGTAATTTATCTCAGACATTTCATAAAATCCATTAACTATTGTTCCTGCAGATTCTGAACTTACTATTGGATTACTAGCTCGAATTCCAAAATGACCATTGGCAATTGAAAAAATAGTTTCTAAATAACTAGGATCGTCTGATATTAAATCACTTGTAGTAATAACTTTTTCATTATTCATAAATTTTTCTCCAAAGAAAATGGAACAGTATCATCTACCGTTCCATCATTAATTAGTTAACCGTTGAAATATTTAAATTGGTTTCTTTCTTTGTAGCTGGTTGTTTCTTAGTTTTATCATCTGACAAGATTAAACTGGCAACAAACGATACGGTTAATGAAAGAATCATCATGATTACACCATTGATAACATTTGGTAATCCTTTAGCCCCGTTTAATCCTAAAATAGCCATGAAACTATTCTGAGGTACATACAATGTAACTCCCATTAAACCGGCGTACAATCCAGAAACACTGGCACCAATTACCGCACCAATAAGTGGTTTCTTATATTTCAAATTAATACCATACATTGCTGGTTCTGTAATACCCATAATTGCTGAAATACCTGAGGATGTAGCTAAAGATTTCAAATTAGTCTTCTTAGTTTTTAGTCCAAATGCCAAGGCAGCAGCGCCTTGAGCCAAATTAGAACAAACTTGAGCAACAAGAATCAATGATTCGTGCCCTGTTGCTGCAAAGGTTGAAAGAAAAATAGGTGTTAAAGCATGATGCATACCAGTCATAACGATGAATGGCATCCCTGCGGCCAATAATGTAACCATAATAAATCCTAAACGACCTTGAAGAATGTTGATTACCCAAGCTAATCCAGCACCAGCATAAGTTCCTAATGGTCCAACAACTATTAAAGCTATTGGTGCACTAATTAAAAGCACTAGAGTTGGATTAAGAATAATTTTTAAAGAACTAGGCGTAACTCTATCAACACCTCTTTCAATGTAACTCATTATCCAGACCATCAATAAAGCTGGAATAACGGTTGCTGCATAAGTATCTGGTGCAATAGGTACACTTAAAAATGAAATTGGTTTTCCTGATGCAACCCAAGAAGTGAAACCAGGATGTAAGAAAATTCCTGCAACAATTACTGCCAATGACGTATTTACTTTAAATCGTTTTGCCGCATTAATAGCTAGAAGAATGGGCATAAAGTAAAATGCTGAATCGCCCATAATATTTAAAACACGATACGTTGGTGCCGCCGTACTCATCCATTTAAAAGTTGTCGCAAGTGAAAGAATAACTTTAATCATACCAGCAGCAGTAAGTGCCGGAATCATTGGAGTCATACAAGCTGTGATTGCATCAATAATCTTTCCAAAAATACTTTGATTATTTTCTTTTTTGTCAGGAGTATCAGTTGTAGTTGTTGAAGTTGCGTCAAAATCCCCATTGGTTACACCTAATTTTATAATTGCGTTAAAAACATGTTCAACTTCATTTCCAATAACTACTTGATATTGCGTTGGAGTTTCAACAACAGTGACAACTCCAGCCAAATTTTCAATTGCATCTTGATTAGCTTTTTTATCATCTTTCAAATCAAAACGTAATCTCGTAGCACAATGTACTAGTGAATTAATATTATCTTGTCCACCGACGCCAGCTACAATATCTCTTGCTAATTTCGAATAATCTTTAGCCATTTTCTCTTCCCCCTACTAATTGTTGCTGAATATAATCGTGATACCAATAAAAACTATCTTTTTTATATCGCTTATTAGAACCTTGTTCCTTATCATCTAAATCAACATATACAACACCGTAACGCTTTGACATTTTACCTTCACTGACACTAACAAGATCAATTACGCCCCACATTAGATATCCAATCACTGGAATTCCATCTTCTTTTCGAGCTTTGTTTAACTCTTCAAAATGATTTCGTAAATATTCAATTCGATACGAATCGTGTACTTGTCCAGAAACCAATTCATCTTTTGTTGTTCCAATACCATTTTCAACAATAAATACCGGTTTCTCGTATCGTTCATATAATTGATTTAATGTGATTCGTAAACCAATCGGATCGTTTTGCCAAACGCTAGTCTCATTAGATAAATACGGATTTTTCAACGTTTGATATCCATTAGTTGCTATCCGTTCTAAGCCATCTGATTCAGCTGCAGAACAGGCACTAGAATAATAACTAAATGATACAAAATCAACGGTATTGTCATTCAAGACTTTCAAATCATCATTCGTTATATCCAATTGGAATTTATTTGTCTTGCATAAATATTCAAAATAAGTTGGATAGTTTCCTCGTACTTGAACATCTGAGAATAATAAGGCGTTACGATCATTTAAGTTTGCCGCCCAAACATCTTCAGGCTTGGGAGTATATGGATAGGTTCTACCCGCCGCCAGCATGCACCCAAATTGAAACTTGGGATTTATCTTCTTTCCGATTTCCACTGTTAGGGCATTAGCAACCAATTGGTAATGTGCCGCTTGATACTCTCTTTGAAGAATATTTTCATTTCTGTCAAAGATTAATCCACCACCAATAAACGGAATATGTAAAATCATATTCATTTCATTAAAAGGTATCCAATATTTTACGCTTGATGCAAATTCTTTCATAACAGCTGTAGCATATCGAATATATAAATTTATTACCTTTCGATTAGACCAACCACCATATTTTTTTATTAAGTTAATTGGAATTTCAAAATGACTTAATGTTACGACTGGCTCCATTCCATAATTTCTTAGTCTTTTAACAATTTCTTGATAAAATTTCATACCTTCTTTATCAGGACTCTCTTCCTCTCCAGTTGGAAAAAGTCGGGTCCAAGAAATTGAAAACCGGAAAGAGTTGATGCCTAATTCGTGCATCAAATCAATATCATCTTCATAAGTATTATAAAAATCAATTCCATGTTCACTTGGATGATGATCTTTATTATATGTATTAAAAATATTATTAGAATCATCTTTATAAACCAATTGGAGTCGTCGTGAATCCATTGGAAGAATGTCAAAATTTGACAATTGCTTTTTCACTTTATCTTTATTACCTTCAGTTTGAGCGGCAGATATCGCACCACCCCACAAAAAATCATTTGTCATATAAGTACCTCTATTCCGTATCTTGTTGAGATGTCTTCTTAATCAACACAGTTATAGTATCTTGAAAAGCGCTTACATACATCGCTAAATCTTGCTGATTTATTCTCATATATTGCTCTTAATAGTTTTTGATACAAAAAAAATCCCTATATGCCTAATCTGATGAACCTAACAATTCATCAAAAAAACATAGTAGGGATTATTTTTATATTAATATTTTTTAAATTAATACTCCGACACTCAAGAAGATAAGTATCAAAACAACTATCATAATTAAAAGTTTCGTGACAAATTTCATCCACTTATCGAAACCAACGTTAACCATTGCCAAGGAAACTAAAATCAAACCTGTTGGTGCAACTAGTCCGATTAATCCTTGTCCCCAGTTATAAGCGTTGATAATCATGGATCTGTCAATTCCAACTACATCGGCCAATGGCGCCATGATTGGCATTGATAGTACGGCCAAACCTGATGATGATTGGATGAAGAATCCAAGGATAATGTAAACGAAGAATAGTACACAGATGAACAAGACACTGTTCATACCTTTAATTTGGTTACTGAAGTAGTTCATTATGGTATCGCTGACGTAACTATTTTCCATTACGATACCAACTGATCTAGCCAAACCAACTGTCAAAGCAACTCCAAGTAAATCTCCAGCCCCGGAAACAAAACTGTCGACAAATTGAGTTTCTTTCAAACCAGCGGTAAAAATCAAAACATATGTTACAGCTAAGAAGACTACAGCAATTTCAGTGAAGTACCAGCCTAATTGCTGCACACCATAAATCATAACTACGAAGCCTAATGCAAAGACGATTAGTGATAACTTCTGGCGCATCGTAAAGTCACCTTTACTGTCTAAATCTAAATCGCCCAAGAACTTTTCTTTATCAGACTCTGCTTGATCAGCAACGAATGATTTCGAAGGATCTTTTCTAACTTTTTCAGCATAGTGAATCGTGTAAATAATTGAAATACCAATAGATGCGACCCACATCAAAACTCTCATAGTCATCCCATCAGTAAAGTTGATACCAGCAGCGTTTGAAGCGATAACTGTTGAGAACGGATTAATGGTCGAACTCATCGAACCAATCGCGGTACCTAAATATACCGCCGCAACCACGGTCAACGTATCATACCCCGCCAGTAGAAAGATTGGAATCAGGATTGGATAAAAGGCAATTGTTTCTTCAGCTAATCCAAAAGTAGTCCCACCTAAACCAATCAGCGCTGTAACGATAACAATCAACCATTTCTGCTTACCTTTTAGTTTTTCAGACAGTCGCATCATCCCAGAGTTCATCGCTCCAGTTTTATTAACGACCCCGATAACTCCACCAAGAATCAGCACGAAAACAATGATATCGACACTATCAACAATACCTTGAACTTGTGACGTCAAAAATTGATTGATAGTCCCTAAGACACCACGTTTTGGTTTCTTGATTTCGTGATACGTGTTGGGAATTGCTGCCGGACGATAAATTGTACCATCCTTAAATTTGGAAACTTTAATCTTAATCTTGTACTTATCGAGCGTCTTTTGTGTAGCACTCTCTTTAAGAGTCTTACCAGAAGCCTCGGTAATAACAAATTTATCCAAGCCTGAATTGTATTCCAAGGTACTATATTTACCCGACGGAATAAAGAATGTCAGAACTTGAACCATAAGTAAAACAATAATAATAACAGTATACGCGGAAGGAAAGCTGTGTTTCTTCTTTTTAGCATTAGCCATAATTGTCCCCTCTTTTCCCATATAATTAAATCCTTCACAAATTAATTATAACAGGAAAAGAAAGCGTTTCCATCACATTATTAGAATATTAATTTATTTACGTTTACTGTCCTTAATGGCACGTAAAGCGCGTTTGCGAGTCTTTTTATTAGGACTCTTCAACATACGATAAGCCGTTGCAGTGTTCATTTTTTCCATAATAATTTTCTCCTTACCAACTAGCTTTTTTAACGCCAGGAATCTGACCAGCATGAGCTAATTGTCTAAAATTCAAACGAGACATCCCAAACTTGCGCATGTATGCATGTGGACGTCCATCTAATGAATCGCGGTTCTTTAAGCGAACGGGACTTGAATCTCTTGGTAGTTTAGAAAGAGCAATGTAATCGCCTTTAGCCTTTAATTCTTTACGAATTTCAGCATAGCGAGCTACCAATTCCATTTGTTTTTTGTTTCTAGCAATTTTTGATTTTTTTGCCATTATAATAACCTCTTTATTTTATAGACTGCCGCCTCCGGTTGTCAGTAATGTAGATTGCCATGTGGCCGGTTCAAGCCTTGCGTCTCGAACCTCGATTTTGAGCTTCGCAAAGTACGCGAATCTCAAAATACGTCAGTGGAGTAAAGGCTAAAGCCTCAACACCACTTGCACGGCGGTTTACATTACTGACAACCGGAGGCTAATGCATTTTTTATTTGATAATTCTTTAAAATAGTTATTGATCTGATCATCGATAACTAAAGAATTTTATCTTTTCTATTTTTAAACCATGATAAAAATCCAATAATCTAACCCAATGTTCAGATATTAGGTTAAATTCACTATCGCGCTGATTCCAACAATCTAGATATCAACAATACTAATCAAAATATCCAACACCAAAAATAAGCACAAACACCCTAGCCGAAGGTGGGCAACAATTCACCAGCCGTGAAGGTGATGTAAGGACGCAAGTCCTTATATCACGGGACGACTTTTGAGACGTGGGTTTCGGCTCAAAAGCAAGGTTCGAGACCGCACTTTGGCTCGAACCGGTCCCACAGCAAGTGAGATTGTTGCCCACCTTCGGCGGCATCCCCAGATAAAACTAAATAGTAATTTTTACCATCTGTACATATTATTCATTTTATTAATCAATGTCAAATAATTAGTTTCACTTCCCCAGAAATAAAAAGCTTGCAATTAATTCGGTACCGAACTATAATTCGTTTTGCAATAAAGTTTGGTACCGAATTAATTTAATATAAACGAAATGAGGATTTTAAATATGAGTAAACTTACAGAAGACTTAATGAAGCAGCTTCGCTTTATCAGTGAGGCTGGTAATTTCTATATGGGCCAAAAGAAACAGAAACTCACTGGCCAACAACGAGTTCTAGCCATTCTCACCCTTGAAGATGGCTTAACTCAAAATTATCTAGCTGAGGTTCTGGATCTTCGCCCTAGTTCAATCGCTGAACTATTGAAGAAAATGGAAAATAATGGCGACATCACTCGGACTGAGGATGAAAAGGACAAGCGTACAAAACATGTTCACTTAACTGACGCTGGCCGTAAAAAGGCTGAGGAAAATGCTTCACTCAAGAATGAAGATTATAGTGAAAACTTCTTTGCTGGGTTAAATGATGACGAGAAGGCTCAATTCAGTGAATATCTTCAAAAGATTTCTGACGGTTGGGATGAAGATTTTAAAAATAATTCAGCTAAATTCGTTGATCCAACTGATAAATTTAAGGCCATGTTAAATATGCGTGATCAGATGATGCACATGCGTGATGACATGACTGATGAAGAAATCCAGAATTTGCGTCATGAAATGCACAAGAATATGCGAAATATGCCATTTGATGGTCGCTGTCGTCCTGATTTTAATGGTCACGAAAACTTTGGACACGGACACCGCCCAGACTTTCACAATAACTTTTGGAATGGTTATAAATTTTAATTTAGTGAGGATAATACAATGCACGATGGAGCAATGATGCGAGCTGAATTACCAAAGCGTAATGGTACATTCAAGTTTCGAGATTTTATGCATTTAATCAGTAGTGTTAACCCTAAGAAAGGCTTATTTATTCTAGGGATGCTACTAAGTTTAGTTACTAGTGGTGCCAGTTTGATTGTGCCACAGCTTACGAAAGGCCTAGTTGACACGAGTGGGCTTTCTAAAATTGACGGTAAAATGTTGGCTGTTTTGATTCTAGCTTTCTTGATCCAATTGGGATTTGGGACAGTCGGAGGCTACATTCTGCGTTATGTCGGCGAAAGCTCTGTTAAAACATTACGTGAAAAACTCTGGTCTCACCTCTTGAATTTACCAGTCGATTATTTCGATAATCACAAATCCGGTGAAACTAGTTCACGTTTAGTCAATGATACGAGTGTTATCAAGGATTTAATTACGTCACAATTTCCCAACTTTATCACCGGTGCTATTCAATTAGTCGGTTCAATGATTATTCTTTTCTTCATGGACTGGCGCATGGCATCATTGATGTTTGGTATTATCCCAATTTTCGTACTAATTCTCTTGCCAATTGGTCGAATAATGTCAAAATTGGGACGGAAATTACAAGCTGCTACAGCTGACTTCAATGCTGATGCCAGTGAAAAATTATCTGAAGTTCGTTTGATCAAATCTAGTAATGGTGAATCTTTTGAAAAAACTACTGGTGGCAATTTAATTGATAAAATTTTTAAAGTTGGAATTAAAGATGCCCGTGTTGAGGCTGTTTTACAACCAATCATGACAACTGCTATGTTGGGTATCTTCGTCGGAATCCTAGGATACGGTGCTGTTAGAATTCAACAAGGTACTTTATCAAGTGGTTCTCTAGTCGCATTCCTTCTATATTTATTCAATATCATTACACCTGTGGCCAGTTTTGCTACATTCTTCTCCCAAGTTCAAAAAGCTATGGGTTCAACTGAACGAATTCAAGAAATTTTGAATACTGAACCAGAAGTTGCCACAACTGGAAAATCCGTTGATGTTGAAGGTCAAACTATTACCGCTGCACACTTGGACTTCAGTTATGATACTGATAAGCAAATTTTACACGACGTTTCATTCGAAGCTACACCTAACACTGTTATTGCCTTTGCTGGACCTTCTGGTGGTGGTAAATCAACAATTTTCTCACTACTAGAAAGATTTTATCAACCAGATGATGGAACAATTTTAATTGGCAAACAGGATATTAAAGATATTGATCTTGCTAGTTGGCGTTCACAAATTGGTTACGTTTCTCAGAATAGTGCTGTCTTTGCCGGTAGTATTCGCGATAATTTGCAATACGGTTTGGACAAGCAACTAACTGATGACCAATTATGGCACGGACTAGAACTGGCTTACGCAGACGAATTTGTCCACAACTTCCCTGACCAACTCGATACTCAAATCGGTGAACGTGGCGTTAAACTCTCCGGTGGTCAAAAGCAACGAATTGCTATTGCTAGAGCATTTCTCCGTGATCCCAAGATTTTGATGTTGGATGAAGCTACTGCTAGTCTGGATTCAGAATCGGAAGAAAAAGTTCAACGTGCCTTGGATCAATTGATGGTTGGCAGAACCACTTTAGTTATCGCACATAGATTGTCAACAATCGTTGATGCAGATCAAATCTATTTCATTGAAAATGGGTCCGTTACTGGACATGGTACACATCAAGAACTATTGAAAGACCATGCATTATATGCAGAATATGTTAAAGAACAAGTCGTTAACTAATTCAATCTAAATAACAAAGCAGGCAACTGAGACTTTTCTCAGCACCTGCTTTTTTGATGTTCTTATTTAAAAAATAGTTGGAACTAAGCCACCATCGACACGTAATGCTTCACCTGAAAATGAGGATGAATCGGGACTGGCAACGAATGCCACAAACCGACCAACTTCTTCTGGACGAATCAAACGTTGAATTTGCGAGCGTGAACGGTGATGTTTCATGAAATCTTTTTCCCACATGTCTTTAGGCAAATCGCTGTCTTGATACATATCATCGAGCATCTTCTGGACACCCTCAGTTAAAGTTGAGCCGGGCATGATGGTATTAACCGTTACATGAGTAGCAACAGTCAGCTTAGATAAACTCTTTGCCAATGAAAGATTCATCGACTTTGTCATACTATATTGAGGCATTTCTCCAGATGGCATAATGGCCTCTTCACTTGCAATAAAGATGATGCGACCGAAATCTTGGGAAAGCATTTTTGGTAAATAAAATTTAGCTAGAGAATTCCCGGCTAACACATTGACGCGAAAGAACTTCTCCCAAGTTTCATCGTCAATATCGTAATAATCCATAGGCTGAAAAATTCCCATATTGTTAATCAAAATATCGACTTTCGATACTTGATCAAATAACTTCTGACGGTCAGTCTCGTTTGCCAAATCTGCTGCAACTCCTAATGGCTTTGTATCAGGAAAATCACGCTTAATTTCAGCTACAACTTTATCAACTTCTGGCTGTTTTCTTCCATTAATAATGACATTAGTTCCCTCGCGGGCCATTTCAATCGCAATCGCCTTACCGATACCCTTAGTTGAGCCGGTAATTAAAGCTACTTTATCTTTTAAATGAAGATCCATTAAAAATACCTCCTAATTAGAAATCAAATTCGTCTGGGTTGGGCCCAACACGCAGGTTTTCATTCATGGCGTTAATTTTATCCATATCAGCTTGGTCCAAAGTGAAGTCAAAAACATCGGCATTGCTTTGCATACGTGCTGGGTGAACTGACTTAACAACCAGTAGAACATCCCTTTGAATATCCCAACGTAAAATTACTTGAGCAACTGACTTACCATACTTGTCAGCAATAGCTTGCAACGTTGCATCCTTCAAAATCTTACCCTGCATCAATGGTGACCAAGCTTGAATTTTAATATCATGCTTGGCTGCATAGTCACGAAGCTCGCTTTGAATCAATTTAGGATGTGATTCCACTTGGTTCAAAACTGGTGTGACTGTGGCAAATTTAGCCAATTCCTCTAAATGGTGAGTTCGGAAATTGCTGACACCAATCGCCTTGATTTTACCTTCTTTATACAATTGTTCCAATGCCAAATATGAATCTTTGAAAGAATCATCGCCAGGCCAATGAATCAGATATAAATCTAGATAATCGAGCCCTAATTTTTGAAGACTGTCATTTGCAGCAGCAATCGTTTCGTCATAGGTTAAATGATTGTTCCAAACTTTAGAAGTGATAAATAAATCTTCACGTTGTAAATTATTTTCTTTTAGACCACGACGAATACCTTCGCCAGTACCCTCTTCGTTGCCATAAACTTGTGCAGTATCAATCAGACGATAGCCTTGTTTGATGCCGTTAGCTACAACATCTGCTGTTTTCTCGTTAGGGATTTGGAAGACACCTAAACCCAATCCGGGAATGGCAGTGCCGTTGTTCAATTTAATGCGATCATTTAATGAAGTAATCATGTTAATCTCCTTGTTGTTGAATTCGTATTACTAATATAAACCGAATTGGATAACTTGGATAGTATGCACTTTTTTGTGATATAGGTACTTTTAGGTGCCTATTATGTAACATTTTAATTAAATATGCCGTCTACAGAGCTGGGAAATATCCTCAAGCTGTGCGGAACGGTCCGAGCCAAAGTGCGGTCTCGAACCTCGGTTTGAAGCCTTGACACAGTTCGTCAAGTCTCCAAACACGCCCGGTGGTATAAGGACGGGATAATATCCCGTCCTTATACCACTACCACTGCACACAATTATTTCCCAGCTCTTCCGACTAATTAATCGTTATTAATTGAACTTAAGAGTATTCAATTGCTTTTATTATATCCAACTCAATTTATACGCTGAAATACAATCCATGAGAATATCTACATCAAAAAAGGATGCTAATCATCTAGCACCCTTTTTATTACGCTTTTATAGCGAGATTATTCTTAATATTAACAGCATATTCCTTCAAATTCTTCTGAACATCCCCACCGGCAGCAATAATTTTAACCACTGCATTCTCGATAAGAATTCCATCAACTAAACCGGCAGCTTTTTCGACTTCCTCCGTAGCGGTAACAATTGGCACGTCACTTACCGATCTAATTTGTTGAACTGTTGCTTGTAACTGTTGTGTAGCCAATTCATCGCTCACTCCAGCTGCACCAAAAATTGAAATTACGTAGATAAAGCCCTCAGCAGCTTGAGCTAGTTTTTCAATTCGACCAGCTGATGTTGGTGCAACTGTTGGAATTAAATCAATTCCATATTTATCCGCGAATGGTTTCAACTCAGCTTGTTCTTCAATTGGAGCGTCAGGAATAACCAATCCGGCAACATTTAACTCCTGACATTTCTGACAAAACTTATCGTAACCATACTTGAATGGAATATTTAAATACGTATCAAAAATTATTGGTACATCACTTATTTCACGAACTTTTTCAACAATTTCAAAAATAACATTTCTATTAACTCCAGCCGCAAACGCACGTAAGTCAGCCTTTTGAATCACTGGTCCATCGGCTACTGGATCTGAGAATGGTACTCCTAATTCGATGATGTCAGCTCCATTTTCAGCTAAGGTCAAAATACTTTGAACAGTAGTCTCAACGTCTGGATCATCAGCAACTACGAACGGAATGAACACCTTTTTATCTGCAAATACTTCTTTTAAATTAGTCATCGATATCTACCCCTCTATACTTAGCAATTGATGCAACGTCCTTATCACCACGACCAGACACTGTACAAATAATGATTTGGTCTTTGCGCATCGTTGGAGCTAATTTCATCACATAGGCAATGGCGTGACAACTTTCAATTGCTGCGATAATGCCTTCAGTTTTAGCGATATATTCAAAAGCATCGACCGCTTCATCGTCAGTAATACCAACGTATTTGGCACGTTTTAATTCAGCTAATCTGGCATGTTCTGGCCCAACACCTGGATAATCTAGACCGGCGGAAATTGAATAAACTTGATCGATTTGACCATCGGAATTTTGTAAGAATAATGACTTCATACCATGGAAAATTCCTACAGTACCACGTTCCATTGTTGCGGCAGTTTGGTCAGTATCAACACCTTTACCACCAGCCTCAACGCCAATTAATTCAACGTCTTTATCGTCAATATACTTGGCAAAGCTACCGATTGCATTACTACCGCCACCAACACAGGCAACAACAGTATCCGGCAAGCGACCCTCAGCTTTCAAAATTTGAGCTTTGGACTCTTTACTGATAACACTTTGGAAATCATGAACCATCTCAGGAAATGGATATGGACCAACGGCTGACCCTAACACGTAAAAAGTATTATCAATTCTTGAAGCCCAGTTTTGTAAAGCAGCGTTAACAGCATCTTTTAAAACCATTGAACCACTAGTTACGGGATGAACTTTGGCACCAAGCAGTTCCATCCGATAAACGTTTAACTTTTGACGATCAGTATCAATTTTTCCCATGAAAATTTCACATTCCATTCCGAAAAGTGCAGCAATCGTAGCTGTAGCAACACCGTGTTGACCAGCCCCTGTTTCAGCAATCAAACGTGTTTTTCCCATTCGCTTAGCAATCAATGCTTGACCGATAACGTTATTGATTTTGTGAGCACCGGTATGATTCAAATCTTCACGTTTAAGATAAATCTTAGCTCCACCGAGATCTTTCGTCATCTTGTCTGCGTAATATAAAAGTGATGGACGATTAGCGTAATTATTTAACAAATCATGAAGTTCCTTGAGAAAATCAGGATCATCTTTATATTTGTTATAAGCATCCGCAACATTATTTAGTTCATTCATCAAACCTTCGGGAATATATTGACCGCCAAATTCACCGTAATGACTGGCATCTTGAGTATCTTTTTGCATTTCTTTCATGAGTAATTCCTCCAAATTAATTTAATATTATGTTCTAATCAATTTGAAGTTTGCCATCGTTCATTTTTCATTGTGCTACCTCCTGAGAATAAAAAAAATCCGCCCATAAACTTATACAGTTTAAAGGACGGATTTTCCGCGGTGCCACCTTGTTTTAACGGATCGATAGTCTGAGAGTATCGCAAAAACACTCACAACCTGTCACCCATTACTCTTAGCGAGGGACTAACATCCCTCCGACAACTTACGTATGCCTAACGTTCTCCCGTACTCAAAGTTTTTCGGAGAGACCCTCGATGGTCCATTTAACTATCTGCGTTCGATTGCCATTCTCAGCACCGGCAACTCTCTGGGCGTGCACGATAATCTTGACTTCCATCTCATCGGTTTATGGACGAATTGATTTGTTGTTAAGAGATTAAAGCTTAACTGAATATTTGTCAATAGGTTTATTTGAATTGTTTTAATTTAATTAGAAGTTTCTCCGTAGGCTAGTGTATTTTTTGTAACCAAACATAAGTAAAACATCTAGTTGATATATCGGTATCCTGACAAAAAGTATATAAACAAAAATGTCTAATGCACTAGTTCTTACTCTTCAAATATTTCTTAGCCAATTCTTCCGTTGTATCATCAAACGCCACAAAATAAACTTTAGCATCTAAATTGAATTTCATAACAGTATCTATCGCCACCATGATTGCTTCTTCCAATGGATAACTGTATATGCCAGTACTTAGAAATGGTAGTGCGACTGAATTAGCTTCTAACTTTTGAGCAATCTTCATCGATGCTGCATATGCATCGATCAATTGCTGCTTTTCACCATGTTCACCATCGTTATAACGGGGACCAACTGCGTGAATTACATAGTCAGCGTTCAAATCATAGGCTTTCGTATAAACTGCTGTACCAGTTGGTGTACCGCCAAATTTCAACATATCACGGCCCAAATTGGGACCAGCTTTACGATTCAATGCCCCATCAACTCCACCGCCAGGCACTAAAGCAGAGTTAGCTGCATTGACGATTGCGTCTACGTGAAATGGTAAGTATGAAATATCTCCTCTAATAATTGAAACTTTCTCCATAACGATTACTTCTTTCATTACAAAACATATTTTTCAATGGCTTTGGAAACGCCATTTTTATTATTAGACTCTGTTACCACGTTAGCACACTTTTTAACTTCAGCTGGTGCATTTTGCATTGCCACGCCTAACCCAGCCAACTTTAACATTGGCACGTCATTGAAGTTATCACCCAATGTCATTGTTTTATCAAGTGATAATCCATAAACTTTGGCCAACTCTCGCAAGGCCTTCTCTTTGGAAACATGACTATTAGTAATCTCCAGATAGTTTGGCTTCGAAAGATAGAATGAACTGTCAGCAAATTCACCGTTACGCAGGTGTTGTAAAACTTGACTAATTTCATCAGGCTCACCAATCAATAAAAGCTTATGTACCGGTACTTTATGTGCTGAAATTAACCGTTCTAGATCCGTTACAACAGGAGTCATTTTAGTAATATCTGCTTCAATCTTGACCCATTTGTCGATACTGCCAACATACCAATCTGAACCCGAATATAGATTTACCGAAACGGTGGGATATTGTTTCTGGATAATATCATTAATATTTTTAACATCATTGGTCTCAAGTTCATGACTCAAAATAGTTGTAAAGTCCTTCTTATCAAGGTCTTTTACCACCAAAGCGCCGTTATAACATGCAATTGGATTGTCTAAAACATCGAGTTCTTTAGCAATTGGCAACATCCCTTCAGGCGAACGGGCAGATGCTAGCACAAATGGCACATTCTTTTGACCAAGTCTCTTTACAGCTTGCTTTAAGTCCGTATCGATTACATTATCATCATTTAAAATCGTGCCATCAATATCGCTCAAGATTAATTTAATTTCCATCATCATCGTGCCTCCTCAGTATTTAACAGTCGTTGCAGCCATCACTTCTGCGCTTGGTTTAACATCGGTAATCAGATAATCGAAATCAGATAAATCACCGATTGAATAAGTTGCTTCCTTAGAGAATTTAGTGTTTTCAGCCAATAAAATCTTAGTCTTGGCATTTTTCATAATCAATTGTTTAACGTAGGCGTCTTCTTGATCTTCGAAACTAACTTGACCATCCTTCAACCCGGCGGCTCCAATAAATACCACATCAAAATTGATGCGTTTCAAAATTTCAGCTTCATTCAATGAATGAAAGAAACGGTTCTTCGTGGAAAATTGCCCTCCTAATACATGCAAATCAATATTCGGATTCCCACTTAGCATAATGGCGTTATCCAATGAATGTGTATAAATCGTTGCCTTAGTATCGACTATTTGCGCCAGTTTTAAGACCGTCGTCGAAACGTCAAAGAAATATGTACCTTGAGCCTGAATAAACGCTTGAGCTAACACGGCAATATGCTTCTTGGCATCACTGAACTCATTCAATCGATCATTAAATGAAATTATCTCGTTATTAGCTGGTAACTGCATGATTCCGCCGTGAACTCGTTTGACCTTACCCGCTTGCGATAACTTGGCAAAATCACGTCTGACCGTATCCCGAGAAACCTGAAAATGTTCAATCATCTGCTCAGTCGTCAAAACATTATCCACACGCAATAACTTTAAAATTTCTTCTAAACGCTGTTCTTGATACATATTTTCACCTCTTATAAGTATTTTAACATCTTTATATGTATTTGTAAGTATTACTAAGTATTCATAAGTTGTGATACTTAAAACAATAGGTTTTCACTCGGACTAAATACTTCCTTATGATAAAATTAATATGATTATTTCAGGGGGAAACATATTTTTTATAGTGAGGTGATTTTATGAACGAAATTTCTCCGTATATCAATGAATTGCAGCAAATCTCTCTGTACCTGGGACTAGCCACATTCGTTATATTCGGACTATTCTTATATTTCTGGCTTAAGGAACCACGCAGACTGATTCATGGGATAACTTTTACCATCTTCTTCATTACCTTCTTAGCAGAGCTGGCAGTACTTATCTTCAGTACCGGCAATCAGGAATTCATTGTCGTCATGGGAGTTCTATTTGTTTTAATACTGCTTGGAATTGGTTTAGTAATGCTGTTCATGTGGGCGTTGCTGTTGTGGAATGCCATCGTCGTTTGGAAACGCGAAAGCCATACAGTTTCAAATATGCTGACATTATTTTTAGCAATTTTTCTAATCGCATTGTGGTTTGCCAATAGTGTCATAGCAAGTCATTCGAGATTCCTACCAGGCTGGTTCAACACTTTGATCTCAGGCTTACCTATCATAGGTTTATATATAATGCTCTGTTCATATAACTATCTAGCCAGTGCATTCTTATATCAATTCTTACCACGGCGTTATAAAGCCAACTATCTAATTGTCCTAGGAGCCGGTTTAATCAACGGTGACACTGTTTCGAAGCTATTAGGTAACCGGATAGACGCAGCCATTAAATTTGCTAACAAGCAGATTAAAAAGGGTCGTCCAGCTCCAAAGATTGTTTTCTCTGGCGGACAAGGACCTGACGAAAAATTATCTGAAGCTAGAGCGATGGCTGATTACGCAATTGCCCATGGTTGGCACGAGGAATTAGTTATCTTAGAGGACAAATCTCGTAATACTTTACAGAACATGCAATTTTCAAACGCTATTATTCAAAAGGATTACGGTGCTGACAATGCTTATATCAAATTCTTCAGTAATAATTATCACATCTTCCGAGCTGGACTCTATGCTAAAATGGCAGGACTTGCAGCCAACGGTGTCGGAGCTCCAACCAGACTTTATTTCTTACCTAACGCTTTGATCCGTGAATTCGTCGCTATTTTCTTGATGAACAAGAAACGTCATATGATAGTCATTGGCTTAATCGGTATTGGTATTCTAATAATGATGGGAATTACAATTTATACAGATATCGTGGCCAAATAAAAAAATCGTAGAAAATTAATTCTACGATTTTTTTATTTATTATCCTTGTGGAAAACTTTTTCCATAATCACCATTGTATAACCAGGTACCGGAACTTCTCGATTCATCGACTGAAATTTATTCTTCAAAAGAAATTTTTGACTCTGTTCATTCCCTTTAGGAAAAGCTAATTCAATTCTTACCAAACCACTCTTCTCCAAAGCAGCCTCTAAATCAGCAATAATTTTAGAGCCGATTCCTTGTTTTTGATATTCAGAATCAACCATGAAAAAGCCGATCCAAGCGTCTTTCGGAGCTGGATAGTCAGTTATTAAATCCAAAATGGCAACCAATTTATCGTCATCAAAATAGCCTAAATAATATTTATCATCCAAAGTTTTGTCAGCTGGAACAACCTTCATATCTTCCAAAATACTGTGACGAGTTGGAGCTGGTGGACAGAAATTAAAGAAATTTTGATTACTCTGAACCAATTTCAACGCATGATCAGCATCACGTGGAGTTAGTTTCTTAACTTGATAACTTGTGGATAACTTATCAATCTCTAGCATTTATAAATCTCCCTTTTAAAATACCTATTCATATCACCATCAATATTACTCTATTCAAAATATTATAAATACTCTCAAGTATAAAAAAATAGCCGAAGACTGCAAGTAACGTAAACCGTAGTACAAGTGGTGTTAGACTTTAGTCCTTACTCCACTGACGTATTTTGAGATTCGTATTCTTTGCAAGCTAAAAACAAGGCACTAGACCTTGGCTCACACTAGTCACACAGCAGTATAAATTACTTATCTAGCCTTCGGATCCATAAAAGTCCCCACATTTATTCAAAATCAAAAATTTATAACCGTATTTATATGGAATCCATATTCCCCCATTTAAAAAATAAAAATAATCTTCTTAGCTCCGTCTTTTCACCTTTTCGGTATACTTTAAAATAAATTGTTTTTCGGTTAATGAATTGTCAGACAACATGTTTTGAAGTTCTTTTACTGTCCATTCGGTTGGATTCTTTGAACTCAATCGAGTTAAAACATTTCTTAATGCTGCTGATAATGTTTTTAATTTTTCTTTAGTCAAGACATAAATGACACCATCTACAAATGCCTGTTTATCCATTAAATTTACTGGATGCAATGAAATCATAATTCCACTTCTTCTTGGATATGTATGCTTATACCAAGAAAATGAACTTGCTAGCTGTTCAGCGTATACTTTAGAAATAAAATCAGACGTGGCTTTGTTTTTACTTTCAAGGATAAAATCAATATTTTCGCCAATCCATAGATTATCCGGTCCTACATCAATTTCCTGTTCAGGTTGACTAGAGTCAAATCCCAACATTGTTCCAAGAAACTCTATACCTTTACGAAAATCAGATTCATCTGCGGATTCATCATATATTAGTTTGTCAAATTGCGACTTAAAGGATATCGCTAAATCATTACCATTTTCAGCATTAAACGAATCGATTAATCTTTTGAATCCCAATCCTGCTTCCATCGTTTTTCGGGTACGTTTAGAATACTGATAAAATGATGGGGTAAACAAAAATTTGTTTAGATTTTTTGCCCTTAATTGCGTATCCAATGCTTTATTTTTGTCAAAATGATATTGATATGTTGCAATTTGTTCCAGCATAATATCCTCATCTTTAAGTGAACCTTCATCTTTTTCAGTTATTTGTCTTAATGAACTAACCGCTTCTACGTAATTTCCTTGTATTGCATATATCCATGCCTTTCTAATGCTCTCAGCATGTGCATATGATATATGTTTCGTTTCTTTAAAAAGAACTTCATAGTTTTGGTTGACATTATCATGGTATGTTTTCTGCCATTGCATATTCCGATTAAGCGAATACTGCATTATTTCTAACATTTTATTTTCAACTTCATCTTCGTTAGAATTACTCTCACCTATTACATTTAAAATTTTTTCCGAAAATTGTAACTGTGCTTGTGTTCTGTCAGTAAATAAATGCTTGTTATTAGGCAATGCGACAAATTCTTGTAAAGAAGTTCCCAACAAGAATATCAAAGAACTATCTGCTCCCGATCTTACAGAACGACCTATTCCTTGCTCAATCTCTCGTGCTGTTTGTCCCAATACTTCTTCAGATCCCGGTTCACGTTGAGAGATTGCTTTTTCTCTATTTGTAGATTGAGTAGGAAGTCCATCCAGAACCAAACAATGACACAAGTCTCCAGCAAGATCAATTCCATCATACCGGTTAACAACTACAGCAACCTTATTATTTGACACCTTTAACATATCAATCAGTTCATAAATATCAGCGCCATCGAATACTTTAGCACCTAATCTTTCCCATGGATTTGCTGCATATCTTGAAGGAACTAATACAACCACGTTTGTATTAATAACTTCATCACCAACCCATTTAATAATTTTCTCCCTCATCCTTTGGTCAGTAAATTGAGGATGAATGCGTTGAGGAGCAATAATCAATTTTTCACCATTATCATCTGCCCCATCAACAACCAATTGTTTCTTTAACGTTTCTTCCGACACATTCAACTCAGTGATAAAGTCTGCACCATTTGTAAATGTTGCAGAAAGAAATAACCTATGATCAGCATTTGAAAAAGAAGGAATCATTTCGATAGGAGTGTGCATCGGACTAATATCAATTTCATCACTAGCAACTGTAATTTGAAGATTATTAATATTATTTAAAACAAAGGGCAAATTAAACTTATTTTGATCATCAGTATCGTTTAGAATTTTTTCGATTTGTTCTTTATAATCAATAACTAACCAGTATGGTACACACATAACTGCTTTGGAATATGCACCAGACTTTATTAGTGTATATTTTGCATTATTTTGTTTCTTTAAATCATCTTCGAATAAATTTAAAAGACGGTTGTACAAACTTCCTTTATTATCATCCCGAATAATACTTACTGTAGCCGCTTGGCGACTTAACGAAATAGCAGTATGCGCATCATCAATAACAATAGATCCAACTTGTACATAATCAGCTCCATCGACTCCAAAACGCGAATATCCATTAACCATTGTCGAAAATGTTATGACTAATATTGCCTTCCCACTTGTAAACTCGAATGGAAAAGCTTCTCTCCCATTTCTACCTGCAATTAAAGTGACCACTTTAATTCCGTGGTGCTTTGCTTCAGCAATTACTTGATCTACTAATTGATTATTAGGACATAAATAAATACATGGTCCTTCACCTTTGTTAAGCCGAGCCTGTAGCGTAAGTAAGCCAATAAGTGTTTTTCCAGTTCCTGTACTCAACACTCCCAATAAGTCCTTTTCATCTCGTCTTGATTCCCATCGCTGTAGAAAGTCTTTTTGTACACTTCGTAAATATTCATATCCAAAATCATGAATTAAAGTATCAAAGATTTTCCATGAAACTGTCTCAACCCTATTGTTATCAGGATTAATTTGTAAATTATCTAATAGACTCATGCATATATTCCTCCATATCTTATGGTATATCAAATTATACAACATACTATTCATTATAATTTATAATATATACCTAATTGAACTCATAATTGTATACTATTTAGACTAATTCAAATACTTAATGGAATTCTGTGCCACGTTTTATGGCGTCATGGACATTCCCGTTAGGTCTAAAATCAAAACTATTATCTAAAAAAGACTCTTTCAAATACAGGTGTTGTTGCCTGCACAATTCCCTGTTGTATCAGACGGTCGACGACTGTTGGTAGACTTAGATTTTATACGTAAAGTCGGCTAATGATCCAACCAGCTAAAATTCTCTAATGTAGTCAAATGGTTCATAGACGTTCATGCTATCTATCTATTTCAGCGTCACCTTTATTCCCATAAATTATGTGGTAAGCTTGGTTAAGGTTATCTCTATTTTATATTAATCTTTTGAATGAAACTCTTAATCGTGCTTTCACCAGAGGCGGTACTTCGAGCCTCTGATTGCCTTTGGCCTTCCAGATATATATTCTTCAGATGGTTAGATTTTTGCACTATTTTCTACAATTGTCACACTGCTCCCACTCAAATATCAGTTTTCTTGCCAAACATTTGACACAGTTCTCCCCAGGTAGGAGCTCCACTTTCATACCGTGTTAGTTTTTATCTTTACTAAAACTATTTTCGAGTAGTTTTGGACTTTGGATTGTGTTTCACCTTTATCCAATAAGTACAGACTCAGATTCCGACTACTACAACTCACATTGAACTTTCACCACTAAATCAGTTTCCATGCCGGGGTCACGGAAAAAATGTGAGTGGTCAGAAAAGCACCTCAATTAAGAGATGCTTTAGGCTCAAAATCATTCATCAATACGATTTGACAAAGAACAAAAAAACATCCCTCACACTGAGGGATGTTTTTGTATCCAAAACTGAAAATAGAAATATTAACGTTTTGAGAATTGTGAAGCCTTACGGGCTTTCTTAAGACCTGGTTTCTTACGTTCCTTCATACGAGGGTCACGTGTTAAGAAGCCGGCTGACTTGAGTGATGGTCTGAAATCAGGATCAACGTCAAGTAGTGCTCTAGCGATACCATGTCTAATTGCTCCAGCTTGTCCTGAGAAGCCTCCACCGTTAACGTTAGCAATAACGTCATAGCTGTCTGCTGTTTCAGTAACATCTAAAGGTTGTTTCATATCAGCAATCAAATTGTCAAAAGGAATGTAATCTTTGACATCACGTTTGTTGATAGTAATCTTTCCGTTTCCGGGTACTAGGCGTACACGAGCAACTGAGTCCTTGCGACGACCTGTTCCGGCGTATGATACTTGTGCCAAATTCTTTTCCTCCTTAAATTAGTTTGTTGATATCCAACATCTCTGGATTTTGTGCTTGGTGGCTGTGATCTGAACCTGCATATACATGCAACTTCTTGATTTCCATACGACCAAGTGTGTTCTTAGGCAACATGCCACGAATTGAATCTTCAACAAAGCGTTCTGGCTTTGTAGCTCTCTTTTCGCCGGCACTAATACTCTTCAACCCACCTGGGTGATCTGAGTGAGAATAATAAATCTTATTCTTAGCCTTTTTACCTGTTAATCTAACTTTATCTGCATTGATGATAATAACATTATCACCTGTATCAACGTTAGGTGTGTAAGTTGGTTTGTTCTTACCTCTAAGAATAGAAGCAACAACTGATGAAAGTCTACCTAAGACAACATCTTCACCGTCGATTACATACCATTTACGTTCAACTTCACTTGCTTTTGCTAATGGTGTTGTACGCACTTTAATTTCCTCCAGTTTCTACGTCTGTTTGACACTCAATAAGTTTCCGGGGCCTATCGTGGGGCAAACAATACCAGTTACAATAATACTGTGATTTCGACCCTAAGTCAATATTTATCCACAGATTATTCGTAAAAAACTTCTTTTAAATATAGACCACTTGCCGGAGCTGTGCCACGTGCCTCTTGGCGGTTCTTCACTTGGAACAACCTCAAGAAGTCATGAACATCCCTACGCCCATTACCAATCTCTAACAGAGTAGCAACTAAGATTCTAACCATATTATATAGGAAGCCATTGCCTGTAAATTCGAAAACTAATTCGTCATTGTTCTTATTATACACACATGTAGCAGAATAGATAGTCCTAACTTTATTTTCTATCACTCCACCCGATGCCGCAAAACTCGTGAAATCGTGTTCACCCTCAAGATCTTTTAACGCAATTTGAATTTTATCCACAGACAGAGCGTAAGGATAGTGCCCTGTGTAAAACCTTTTGAACGGATCTGTATAATGTCCACAATCCACACGATATTGATAAGTTTTTTTCTTAACACCAAATCGAGCGTGAAAATTTTCGTCAACGATTTCTGCATTTTTTACCAAAACATCCAATGGCATGAGTGAATTAAGTGCTCGTAACATATTCTCTGCCGGTATTTCACCTGGGTAATCAAAGTGAATCACTTGTCCAAAAGCATGTACGCCCGCATCAGTTCGTCCAGAACCGACCACATCCACGTGTTTGCCTTTAGTCATATTCGTCAAAGCCTTTTCCATGACGCCTTGAACAGTCCTTAACTCATTTTGACGCTGAAAACCATGGAACTTAGTACCATCGTAAGCAATGGTTAATTTGTATCTTGTCATAAATTAATAACTCCGTAAAAATAATAGAATAACAGTTACTGCCGCCATAAAGATAACCATCAGATTATCACGTTTATCCCAGCTGAGGACACGGTATTTGCTGCGCCCTTCACCGTCTTTGTAACCACGTGACTCCATCGCAATAGCTAAATCATAGGCAATCGAAAAACTGCTGACAAACAGTGGAATCAGAATAGGTACGAATGACTTGATACGTTTGATCAAGCCACCCTCGCCGAAATCAACCCCACGCGCACGTTGAGCATCCATGATTTTCGTTGTTTCATCAACCAATAAAGGCACGAATCGCAATGCAATCGACAACATTAAAGCAACTTGAGTCACCGGAAAATTGATTTTCTTCAGTGGCTTGAGAATGCTCTCGATTGAATCGGAAATTTCGATTGGTGTCGTTGTCAGTGTTAATAATGTCGAAATAAAAATAATTAATATAAATCTGATAAAAATATAACCTGCAATAACTAAACCTTCTTTAGAAAACGTGAAGATACCCCAATGCCACAGCGGATGGGCACTTGGAGTGAATAGTAACTGCAACGCGACCGTAAATAAGATCAGCCAAAATACTGGTTTCAATCCTTTGAGAAAGAAACCCAAATTAATTTTTGACAAAAAGACTGCAAATAAAACGAATGCCAACAAAAATGCATATGAAGCCACATTATTGGCCAAAAAAACTATCCCCACAAAATAGAACGTTAACAAGAACTTACCACGTGGATCTAGGCGATAAACTAGTGAATCCCCCGGTAAGTATCTCCCCAAAATTATCTTATCCATTACTTAATCACCATTTAACTGTTGTTCAATCTCAGTTCCTAACTCATTAATTGTAATTGGAAGCTTCTCAAATGAGAAACCTTTTTCAGTTAATTCTTTAGCAAACGCAGCACTCTTAGGTAAAGTCAGTAAATCATCTTGCAATAATTCCTGGTTGTTGAAAACTTCTTGCGGAACTCCCTGGGCAATTAGTTTTCCACGGTGGATAACTGCCATCTCTTCAGCATAGTTAGCCACATCGTCCATATTATGCGTAATCAGGATAATTGTCTTACCTTCCTGCTGCAAATTCTTAAACAAATCCATAATCTCCTGACGCCCCACTGGATCAAGTCCAGCAGTTGGTTCATCCAAGATAATTGTTTCCGGATCACTTGCTAGAACACCAGCAATCGCCACACGGCGCATTTGTCCACCAGATAAGTCGAATGGCGACTGTTCCAGCAAAGACTCGTCTAAGCCGACCAATTTGATCATCTTATGTGCTGCAGCTTCAGCTTCATCAGCACTGGCACCAAAATTCATTGGTCCAAACATGATATCTTTTTCCACAGTGTCCTCAAACAACTGACTCTCTGGAAATTGGAAAACCATACCGACTTGTTTACGCAATGGTTTGAGATTTTTATTATTCGTTTCCGGAGTAATGACTCTATCGCCAACCGTGATCGTTCCTGATGTTGGTTTCAAAAGCGCATTGATATGTCTGACCAAAGTTGATTTCCCACTACCAGTTTGACCGACAATCGCTGTAAACTTCTTATCTTGAATCTTGAATGAAACGTCATCTAAACCCAGACTAGCTGTTGGACTATTAGGGTTATACGAATGCGTTACATGTTCGAATGTAATTTCCATAATTGTTCCTTTAGCTCCTCTTCGTTTAAATAGCCGTCAGGCAATTTAATCGTGTCCCTTAGTGTTGATACCAATTTGCTCGTAAATGGCTCCTCAAGGCCAAATTTCTGCAAATCAGCCCCTAAATCATAGATTTCTTCTGGTTTACCATCACTAACAATCTGACCATCATTCAAAACAACGATTCTTTGTGACAATTCAGTTTCTTCAATATCATGCGTAATTGAAATAATAGTCAGGTCCTGTTGACTACGTAACTGTTTAACTAGATTCAAGACAGTTTTACGCCCATCAGGATCCAACATACTAGTCGATTCATCCATAATGACAATTTGAGGCTTTGTTGCCAAGACACCAGCGATTGCCACACGTTGTTTTTGACCACCTGACAAAGACTGTGGATCACGCTCTTTAAAATCAGACATCTTGACCAAAGACAATGCTTCATCAACCGCTTTGACCATCTCTTCACGTGGCATACCTTGATTCTCTAGGCCAAATGCCACATCGTCTTCTACCGTTGCCCCAACAAATTGGTGATCAGGATTTTGAAAGATAATACCAATTTTGGTACGAGCTTCCCAAATATTTTTCTCATTAATTACCTGTCCGTCAACTGCAATAGTTCCGGAATCAGCCTCAATCAAGCCGTCAATCAATTTGGTCAGTGTCGACTTGCCACTACCATTTTTCCCAACAATTGATAGCCACTCATTTTTATAAATGTCGAGCGACAAATCCTTGATAGCTGAGCGTTTAGCTTCTGGATACGTATAATTTAAGTCTTTAATTGAAATAATTTTTTCCAAAAGTGTCTCCCCTGAAAATTTGGTATATATGTGTTATCTCCAGGACAGAGAATATTAACCTGCTATGCGGACCGGTCCGAGCCAAAAAGCGGTCTCGAACCTCGGTTTGAAGCCTTGCAAAGACCGCAAGTCTTCAAACTCGCCCAGTGGTGTAATGGCTGAAGCCATAACGCCACACCCACAGCCTGTTAATATTCTCTGTCCTTCCGACTAGTTATTTTCTTTTTGTACAAATTATCTCATGAATATTCAATTTAACACTAAACAATTTGTAATAGTTAGTATTACTAGTAATTATTATATCTAATTTATTTCGTTCAACCTCATATTATGCATTATGTCTTCATCCATACAGATTCATGAAAAGGAGCCAAATTAGTAATTCAATAATTAAATCCAATACTATTCTATATCCACTGAAATATAGAATAACTAGTTGGAAGAGCCGAGAATATTCATATGCAGCAAAAGTGGCGTTATTGCTTTAGCAATTACACCACCGGGCGTATTGGAGACTCACCGGTCTGTGGTAAGGCTTCAATCGAGGTTCGAGACCGCGCTTTGGCTCGGGCCGTTCCGCGCAGCAGATGAATATTCTCGGCTCTGGAGACGGCATATTTAACTAGCACTATACGTTATATAATACCAAAATTTGGGCAAAAAAAAATCATTCGACAAATTAGTGTCCCCTTTGACAAGGATCTCAGAGATAGACTTAGCCGAAAACGACCATCATCTTAACACTCACTAATTTATCAGAATGACTGATTTTTTAATTATTAATAAACAATTATTATTAAACTAATTCAATAATAACCATTGGAGCTGCATCTCCACGGCGTGGAGTTGTCTTCAAAATACGTGTGTATCCACCATTACGTTCTTTGTAACGAGGTGCAATATCACTGAATAATTTTTGAAGAGCTGATTGAACAACAACTGCGTCATCATCTTCTGTAATGTTAGCAACTTCGTTTCTAACATAAGCAGCAGCTTGGCGACGAGCATGCAAATCTCCGCGTTTACCTAAGGTTATCATTTTTTCTGTTGTACGACTGATTTCTTTAGCGCGAGTCTCAGTTGTAACAATATGTTCATTAATGATTAAATCAGTAGTTAAATCGCGTAACATTGCTTTTCTTTGTGAACTGTTACGTCCTAATTTGCGGTAGCCCATGTCTATACCTCCTGTTTGAATTTGATATTATTAGTCTTCTTGCTTCAATGATAATCCAAGATCAGCAAGCTTTTCTTTAACCTCAACAAGTGACTTGCGTCCTAAGTTACGAACACGCATCATATCTGCTTCGGATTTTTCAGTAAGCTCTTGCACAGTATTAATACCGGCACGCTTCAAACAATTATATGAACGAACTGATAAATCAAGTTCTTCAATAGTCATTTCAAGTTTCTTTTCTTTTTGAGTTTCCTCTTTTTCGATCATCATGTCAGCACTCTTAGCTTCTTCAGTAAGATTTACAAAACTTGTTAGGTGTTCTGTAAGGATCTTAGCTGACAAACTAATAGCTTCGCGTGGTCCAATTGAACCATTTGTCCAGATATCGATTGTTAATTTGTCGAAGTCGTTTCTCTTACCCACACGAGTGTTTTCAACTTGATAGTTAACTTTTTCTACAGGTGTAAAAATTGAGTCAACTGGAAGAACACCAATAGGTGTTTCGTCCGTCTTATTTTGTTCTGCAGGAGTATATCCACGACCATTTTTAATTGTCATTTGCATGTGGAAGTGTCCACCCTCAGCAACAGTACAAATAAATTGTTCTGGATCGAGGATTTCCAAGTCATCATCAGCTTTGATATCGTTGGCTGTAACAGTAGCGGGACCGACAATGTCGATTTCTGCTTTTAGACTGTCTTCAGCGTAAGACTTAAGCTTTAATTTTTTAACGTTAAGCACGATTTGTGTAACGTCTTCAATTACGCCATCAATAGCTGAGAATTCATGCAATACACCGTCTATTTGAATATCAGATACCGCAGTACCAGGTAATGATGCTAATAAAACTCTACGTAATGAATTACCCAAAGTTGTACCATAACCTCTTTCAAGCGGTTCGATAATATATTTACCGTAGCTACTACTTTCTTCAACAGAAGTAATAGATGGCTTTTCAAATTCGATCATTCGGTTAGTTCCCCTTTCAAAACGAAATGTGTGTAGCTTAGTTCATATGGGTATACAACCATTCTATACACGACGACGCTTTGGAGGACGAGAACCATTATGAGGAACTGGTGTAACATCACGAATAGCAGTAATTTCCAAACCAGTAGCTTGTAATGAACGGATTGCAGCTTCACGACCTGAACCAGGACCCTTAACAGCTACTTCGACTGTTTTCATACCATGTTCCATTGATTCTTTAGCAGCTGCTTCTCCAGCCATTTGTGCGGCAAATGGTGTTGATTTACGACTACCTTTGAATCCAAGTGCACCAGCTGATGACCATGAAACGGCATTACCGTTAACATCAGTGATCATAACAAGTGTGTTATTGAAAGTTGAGTGGATATGTGCAACACCAGCTTCAATATGCTTCTTAGTACGGCGCTTACGACCTTTACTTTGTGCCATGATTAACCTCCTATCTTATTATTACTTCTTCTTACCAGCAATGGTAGTTTTCTTACCCTTGCGAGTTCTTGCATTGTTCTTTGTGTTTTGTCCACGAACGGGCAATCCACGACGATGTCTCATACCACGATATGAGCCAATTTCTTGTAGTCTCTTGATGTTCATGCTTACTTCACGACGTAAGTCACCTTCGACACGTACATTATCAACTTCTGCACGAATTTTATCTTCTTGGTCAGGAGTTAAATCTCTTGTACGAATATCTTCAGATACGCCTGCATCTTTTAGCACTTTTTGAGCTGTTGTTTCGCCAATACCAAAAATGTATGTAAGGGCGATAACAATTCTCTTATCACGAGGTAAATCTACACCTGCTATACGAGCCATTGATCACTACACCTCCTATTTTTATTATCCTTGTCTTTGTTTGTGCTTTGGATCTGCAGAGCAAATAACCATGACGCGACCGCGTCTCTTAATTACCTTACAGTGTTCGCACATAGGTTTAACGGATGGTCTTACTTTCATATTGTGGAACCTCCATTCCATTAAAAAACTTATTATCTATATCTATATGTAATTCTTCCCTTGGTTAAATCATAAGGGGATAATTCCACGGTAACCTTATCACCGGGTAAAATTCTAATGTAGTGCATACGGATTTTACCTGATACATGGGCTAGAACTGTAGCACCATTTTCAAGCTTTACCTTAAACATCGCATTAGGCAATGTTTCTGAAATTGTGCCTTCTACTTCAATGACATCTTCTTTTGCCAAAGATATTAACCTCCATACGGGATGAAATTATTTCTGCATATACTGGCGAATTATACAATAATTTTCCGTACATGTAAACAATCAAAGCAAAAAGTCTTACAAGTCTTGTAAAACTTTCTTAACTTCGTTATAAACTTCATCTATTTCCTGTTCACCATTGATCTTGTGCAACAAGTGTAACTTGTCGTAAAAATCAATTAATGGTGTATTCATTTCAATATTAACTTTTAATCTATTCTTAACAGTCTCAGGCTTGTCGTCCTCACGTTGATAGAAGTCATGGCCGCCACAGACGTCACATGTACCTTCTACCTTAGTAGGGTTATAGATTTTATGATATGTTGCTCCACAATTAGAACAAATATATCTTCCAGATAAGCGATCAACTAATGCTTCAGGCTTAACATCGATATAGATGACAGCATCTATCGGTTTGTTTACATTCTTTGCAATTGTCTGTAAAGCGTTAGCCTGTTCAAGAGTTCTCGGAAATCCATCTAACATATATCCATCTTTTTGAACATCATCTTCAGCTAAACGTTCTTCGACGATAGCTTCGGTAACATTATCAGGAACAAGTTCACCTTTATCGATGAACCCTTTAGCCTTTAAACCAACTTCTGTCTTGTTAGCCATGGCTGCTCTAAACATGTCACCAGTTGAAATATGAACAACTTTAAAATCTTCAACAATCTTTTCTGCTTGAGTACCTTTACCAGCACCGGGTAACCCCATCAATACAATATTCATTGTCACATCTCCAATTATCTAATAAATCCAACGTATTCACGTTTCATCAAAAGACCACGTAATTGACGATCCATTTCCAAAGCAACACCAACGATGATCAATAAACTCGTACCACCTAATCCGATGGATTGAGGAAGATTGAACAAGTTAGCTGCTAATAATGGAAGCAATGAAACTAAACCTAGGAACGCAGCTCCGACGGTTGATAGCTTCATCAATACACCTGACATGAACTTGATTGTTTCATTACCAGGCCAAATGCCAGGGATATAAGCCCCTTGCTTTTGTAGGTTTTCTGCAAGCTTTTCGGGATTTACCTGAACAAATGCATAGAAGAATGTAAATAATACAATCAACAATGTATAAATGATCGAACCTGTTGTAGTTTGCATACTGAATATTTCTGTTAATACTTGATACCATTGATCTCCACTGTGATTTGCTTGAAATGCCATCAAAATTGTTTGAGGCGTAACAATAAATGAACTAGCGAAGATAACAGGAATAACACCAGCAACGTTAACCTTCAATGGTAGAAAACTTTCACTACCACTACCTGCTGCACGTCTTGTGTATTGAATAGGAATTCTTCTACTTGCTTGTTGAACATAAGTAACAAATTGCACAACAATCAAAATGATGACCACAAGGCCAACCAAGAATCCGATATTCTTTGCAAGATCTGCAGAGCTAGCATTCGTAATATAATCACGGTAAATTTGTTGGATTCCGTTAGGGAATCTAGCAATAATACCAGCGAAGATAATTACGGAAACTCCATTACCCAAACCTTTGTCAGTAATCTGCTCACCAATCCAAGTAAGAAGCATCGTACCACCAGTTAAGATAATACCGATAGTAATGAAAGCTCTCATATTAGGAGATTTAACTAATCCCAAACCACTTAATTGGTTAAAACCGGCAGTAATACCGATTGACTGAACAAAACCTAAAACAATCGTCAAATATCTCGTTACTTGATTTAACTTTCTACGACCAACTTCACCTTGTTTGCTCCATTCAACAAATTTAGGAACAATGTCCATTTGTAGAAGTTGCACAACGATTTGGGCCGTAATGAATGGCGAAACACCCATTGAGAAAATAGAGTAGTTTGAAAGACCACCACCGGTAACGGTATCCAATAAAGGAACCAATCCAGTAGATCCAACCTTATCCATTGCCGCAGCATTAACGCCAGGCACTGTGATTTGTGATCCCAAACGATATATAACAAGTAACATCAAGGTAAATAGAATCTTCTTACGGATTTCCTTTACCTTTAGAGCATCTCTGATAGTTCCAAGCATTAGATCACCTCTACAGTGCCACCAGCGGCTTCAATTGCTTTAGTAGCTGCGGCTGAACTCTTAGCAACTTTAACAGTTAACTTAGCACTAACCTCACCGTTAGCAAGCAACTTAACACCATTATATTGTTTCTTAATAATGCCTGCTGCTTTTAATGTTTCAACATTAACTTCAGCACCATCATTAAACTTACTTAATTCACTTAGGTTGACAATAGCATATTCCTTGCGGTTGATGTTATTGAATCCACGTTTTGGCATACGACGGAACAAAGGCATTTGTCCACCTTCAAAACCAATACGTGTCTTACCACCTGATCTAGCCAATTGACCTTTTTGACCACGACCAGCAGTTTTACCTGTACCACTTGAAGTACCACGACCTAGACGCTTTCTTGAGTGTCTTGAGCCTGCACTTGGCTTAAGTTCGTTTAGTTCCATTATTGCACCTCCTAATCTCTTGTAATTTTATTAATCTTTAACTTCTTCAACGCTTACTAAGTGAGCGATTTTACGTACAGCACCACGAATTGCAGCATCATCCGGCTTAACAACAGAACTTGAAACTCTTCCGAGTCCCAATTCCTTTACAGTTTTACGTTGAGCAGGAAGGCGGTGAGCTGCACTTCTAATTAGAGTAATTTTAAGTTTAGCCATTATTACACACCTTTCTTCTAGTTAAGCAATTCTTGGGCTGAGATTCCGCGCATTTCAGAAACGCTTTCGGCAGTCTTAAGTTGTTTTAATCCAGCAATTGTTGCACGAATTACGTTGATTGGTGTGTTTCTACCAAGTGACTTACTTGTAACATCACCAACACCTGATAATTCGATAACGGCACGAACAGCACCACCAGCAGCAATACCAGAACCTTCTTCAGCAGGTTTCAACATGATCTTACCAGCACCGAAAGTACCGATAACTTCATGAGGAATTGTTGAACCAACCATAGGAACGTTGATAAGGTTCTTTTTAGCATCTTCAACAGCTTTACGAATAGCTTCTGGAACTTCTTGAGCTTTACCAGTACCAAAACCTACGTGACCATTCTTGTCACCAACGATTACGATAGCAGCAAAACGTAGACGGCGTCCACCTTTAACAACCTTAGTAACACGGTTGATTGAGACAACGCGATCTTCTAATTCTAATTGAGATGGATCGATATATGTCATAAATTTGGTTTCCTCCTTCTAGAATTTTAGCCCATTTTCACGAGCAGCTTCAGCAAGACTTTGAACACGTCCGTGATATAAGTAACCACCACGATCAAAGATTACATTACTAATTTTAGCTTCTTGTGCTTTTTGTGCAATTAATGCACCTACAGCTGTAGCTTGTTCAACTTTTGAACCATCTTTAATTTCTTTATCAAGAGTTGAGGCACTTGCTAGCGTTACACCCTTTACGTCATCAATAATTTGAGCGTAAATGTTTTTATTCGAACGGAATACGTTTAAGCGTGGGCGCTCAGCAGTACCAGAGATTTTGGCACGGATACGTTTTTGACGTTTTTGACGTGCTTTGTTTTTGTCTGGTTTTGTAATCACAATTTTCACCTCATAGATTTATTTACTATTTACCAGTTTTACCTTCTTTACGACGTACATATTCGCCAACATAACGAATACCTTTACCTTTATAAGGTTCTGGAGAACGTACATCGCGGATTTCAGCAGCAAATTGACCAACCTTTTGCTTTGAAATACCTAGAATGTTAATTTCTGTATTTGAAGGAGATTCGATCTTGATACCCTTTGGTGCATCCATAACAACTGGATGTGAGTAACCAACGGAAAGTGTTAGTGTGTCACCTTTAACTTGTGCACGGTAACCAACACCTCGTAGTTCAAGTTTTTTCTCGTAACCTTCTGTTACACCAATGATCATGTTGTTAAGGTTTGAACGCATTGTTCCGTGAAGAGCTTTATCATTATCGCTTTCACGTGTGAACTTAGCTTCTGTTCCTTCGATTGTCAACTTGATCTTTGAATTGAATTCTCTTGTTAATTCACCCTTAGGGCCTTTAACAGTGATGTTTTCATCTTTTTGAGTAACTGTAACTCCTGCAGGAATTTCAATTACTTTATAACCGATACGACTCAAATTAGTGCACCTCCTTACTTTATAAGTATATTACCAAATATAAGCGATTACTTCTCCACCAACGTGTTGAGCGCGGGCTTCTTTGTCAGTAATAACACCTTTTGAAGTTGAAAGAATAGCGATACCTAATCCATTAAGAACCTTTGGCACGTTATCTGAATCAACATAACTACGTAGACCTGGTCTTGAAATACGTTTCAAGCCTGAAATAACGCGTTGTTGATCTTTACCATATTTTAAGAAAATACGAAGTACGTTTTGCTTGTTATCTTCGATAACTTCGTAATTCTTGATAAATCCTTCATTCTTAAGAATTTCTGACATACTCTTCTTGATATTTGAAGCAGGAATGTCTAGAGATTCATGTTTAACCATGTTTGCATTACGAATACGTGTTAAGTAATCTGCAATAGGATCTGTCATGACCATTTGATTTGCCTCCTTTTTATATTAAAAATCTTACCAGCTAGCTTTTTTCATACCAGGGATTTGACCTTCATGAGCCAATTGACGAAGGCAAAGTCGGCAAAGCTTAAACTTACGATATACGGAATGTGGACGTCCACAGCGTTCGCAACGTGTATAAGCTTGTGATGAGAACTTTGCAGGTCTGTGATTACGTACGATTTGTGATTTCTTAGCCAATGAATTTACCTCCTATTTATTTTGTGAATGGCATACCGATTTGAGTTAATAGTTCACGTGATTCTTCATCGGTGTTAGCAGTTGTAACAATAACGATGTCCAATCCACGAATTTTGTTAACCTTATCGTAGTCAATTTCTGGGAAAACCAATTGTTCTTTAACACCGAGTGTGTAGTTACCACGACCATCAAATGAGCGTGTTGATACACCACGGAAGTCACGAACACGTGGTAAAGCAATGTTGATTAGTTTGTCAAGGAAGTCATACATACGGTCACCACGAAGTGTAACCTTAGCACCGATTGACATACCTTCACGAAGTCTGAATGTAGCGATTGATTTCTTAGCTTTTGTGATCAAAGGTTTTTGACCAGCAATCAAACCTAATTCTTCAACAGCTTCGTCAAGATTCTTTGAGTTAGCAATAGCATCACCAACACCCATGTTCAAAACGATTTTTTCAACCTTAGGTGCTTCCATGATTGAAGAATAGTTGAACTTCTTCATCATTGATGGTGTGATTTCGCTAACGTACTTTTCTTTTAATGCGTTAACCATTTAGTTTTCTCCTTTCTTATTTATCTTCTTTATCAGTTGTTTTACTTACAACTTTAACGTTAGTTGCGCTAATAGGTCTTGCAACATCAACAATCCCGCCTTGGGGTTGAGTGCTGCTTGCCTTTGAGTGTTTCTTTACAACGTTAACGCCTTCGATGATTACTTTGTTAGCAGAAGGAATAGCTTGTTTAACTACACCTGTCTTGCCTTTAGCGTCACCTGCAATAACTTTGACATTGTCTCCAGTTTTTACAAACACTAATCAGCACCTCCTGAATTTAATTGTTCTTTTTATAGCACTTCTGGTGCTAGGGATACGATCTTCATAAAATCGTTATCACGTAGTTCACGAGCAACGGGTCCGAAGATACGTGTTCCTCTAGGTGTTTTATCAGCATTAATAATAACTGCGGCGTTTTCGTCAAATCTGATGTAAGAACCATCTGTACGGTGAGCACCTGATACAGTTCTTACGATTACAGCTTTAACAACGTCACCCTTTTTAACAACGCCACCTGGTGTTGCTTGTTTAACAGTAGCGACGATAATATCACCAATATTAGCTGTCTTGCGGTTTGAACCACCAAGAACTTTGATTGTTAGAATTTCACGAGCTCCAGAATTATCTGCAACTTTTAGACGACTTTCTTGTTGAATCACGTTTAGGCCCTCCTCTCATCAGTTATAGTCTAGATTTTGACTGCTTTTTCGACGATTTCTAATAAACGGAAGCGCTTTGTCTTTGACAAAGGTCGAGTTTCCATGATACGTACAATATCGCCAACTTTTGCTTCGTTGTTATCGTCTTGAACGTAATACTTCTTAGAATATCTAACACGTTTTCCATAAACTGGATGTTGTTTAGTAGTTTCAACAACTACAACGATTGTTTGATCCATCTTATCTGAAACGACGCGTCCTTGATATACCTTACGACGGTTACGAGTTTCTTGTGTTTCGCTCAACTTGATGTCCCCTTCCTGTCTATTAATTTTCGTTATTCTTTTGGTTTTGAGCTGTTCTTAATCTTGCAATGTTCTTTCTTACAGCCTTTAAACGAGCTGTGTTTTCCAATTGGCCTGTGGCTTGTTGGAAACGCAAGTTGAATAGTTCTTCTTTATATTCTTTAACTTTGTCTTGCAATTGAGCAGCAGTAAGCTCTTTGATTTCACTAGCCTTCATCAGCGCCACCTACTTCCTCACGTTTTACAAACTTAGTTCTTACGGGTAGTTTGTGTGATGCAAGTCTTAAAGCTTCACGAGCAACCTCTTCAGAAACGCCACCGATTTCAAACAAAATCTTTTCGCGTTTAACTGGGGCTACCCAACCAGCTGGAGCACCTTTACCATTACCCATACGAACACCTACACCCTTAGCAGTGTATGATTTATGAGGGAAGATTTTAATCCAAACCTTACCACCACGCTTCATGTAACGAGTCATAGCAACACGAGATGCTTCAATTTGTCTGTTTGTGATCCAGCTTGAATCAAGTGCCTTCAAACCATATTCACCAAATGCAACTTCTTTTCCACCTTTAGCTTCTCCGCGCATCTTTCCACGGAATTCACGACGGTGTTTTACACGTTTTGGTACTAGCATAGATTATTCTCCTTTCCCTTCATTTTTTGTTTCGTTGTTATGTTGTGGCTTTGCAGGAAGAATTTCACCACGGTAGATCCAAGTTTTAACACCTAAATTACCATAAGTTGTCTTTGCTTCAACCCAAGCATAATCGATATCAGCACGCAATGTGTGCAAAGGAACAGTTCCTTCTGTATGCCATTCACGACGAGCCATATCGGCACCGTTTAAACGACCAGAAATTTGTACCTTGATACCTTTAGCACCGGCACGTCTTGAACGTTGAACTGCTTGACGTTGTGCACGTCTGAAAGCAATACGAGCTTCAAGTTGACGAGCGATACTTTCACCAACAAGTTTTGCATCTAGATCAGGTTTCTTGATTTCGATGATGTTGATGTGAATACTTCTCTTAGTTAAATTGTTTAGTTCATTACGTAATTTTTCAACTTCAGAACCACCCTTACCGATAACCATACCAGGTTTAGCAGTATGAATTGAAACTGTAACGTTCTTTGCAGTACGTTCGATTTCGATTCTTGAGACAGAAGCATTTGAAAGTTTGTCTTCAATATACTTACGAATTCTAAGGTCTTCATGTAAAAATGTTGAAAAGTCTTTATTGTTTGCATACCATTTGGCATCCCAGTCACGGATAACGCCGACACGGAATCCGACTGGATTAATCTTTTGACCCACTCAAGTTACCTCCAATACTATTCTTTTTCACTTACAACTACTGTAATGTGACTTGTTCTCTTGTTAATTGGTGATGCTGAACCTTTAGCTCTAGGACGGAAACGTTTTAGAGTTGGTCCTTCGTCTACGAAAGCTTCGCTAACGAATAAGTTTTGTGCATCTAAATCAAAGTTATGTTCTGCGTTTGCAATTGCTGACTTAAGAGCTTTAGCAATAATTGGAGAGCCTGCTCTAGGTGTGAATTGCAAAATTGCAAGTGCCTCAGCAGCTTGCTTGCCTCTGATAAGATCAATAACAAGGCGAGCCTTACGAGGTGCAATACGCACGTTAGTAACTTTAGCTGTTGCAGATGTAATTTCTTGTTCTGCCATCATTTAAGTCTCCCTTCTTATTTCTTAACTGTCTTCTTGTCATCTGTTGCGTGACCATGGAATGTACGTGTAGGTACGAATTCACCTAACTTGTGTCCAACCATATCTTCTTGGATATAAACTGGAACATGCTTACGTCCATCATGAACTGCGATTGTATATCCTACGAAACTAGGAAAAATTGTTGAACGTCTTGACCATGTCTTGATAACTGACTTCTTGTCAGAATCTGCTTGTGCGTCGATCTTCTTTAAAAGATGTGCATCAGCGAATGGTCCTTTTTTTAAACTACGACTCATCTTATGTCCTCCTTATAATTATTCTAATGAATAGTCTACTTACCTTTTCTGTGACGAACGATAAGCTTTTCAGATTTGGCATGAGTTGAACGAGTTTTCTTACCAAGAGTCTTCTTACCCCATGGTGACATAGGAGATGGATGACCGATAGGAGCTTTACCTTCACCACCACCGTGTGGGTGATCGTTAGGGTTCATAACTGATCCACGAACTGTAGGTCTCATACCTAACCAGCGCTTACGACCAGCTTTACCAATCTTAATAAGTTCATGTTGTTCATTACCGATAGAACCGATAGATGCACGGCAAGTTGAAAGAACCAAGCGAACTTCACCAGAAGGCAAACGTAAGATTGAATACTTTCCATCTCTACCTAGCAATTGGATTGATGTACCAGCTGAACGACCAAATTGGCCACCCTTGCCTGGCTTCAATTCAACGTTGTGGATTGTTGTACCAACAGGAATATCTGAAAGTAGTAAAGCATTACCTGGTTTGATATCTGCATCTTTACCAGATTGAATTGTTTGTCCTACTTCAAGACCCTTTGGAGCTAAGATGTATGATTTAACACCATCTGAATATTGAATAAGTGCAATATTAGCTGTACGGTTAGGATCATATTCAATTGACTTAACTGTAGCTTTTACATCATCTTTAATACGTTTGAAATCAATAACACGGTACTTTTGTTTGTGTCCACCACCACGGTGACGAACTGTAATATGACCATATGAATTACGACCAGCAGTATGGCTTTGAGATTCTAGAAGTGTCTTTTCAGGAGTTGTCTTAGTGATCTCGGAAAAGTCAGAACCTGTCATATTACGACGACCGTTTGTGGTTGGTTTATACTTGATAATCGCCATTATTGGACCTCCTTATTTATTCTTCGTCAAAAATCTTAATTTCATCTGAATCAGCAGTAAGAGTAACAATAGCCTTACGACGTTTTGCTGTAAAACCAACATAACGACCTTGGCGCTTCTTCTTACCAGAAACATTCATGATATTTACTTGTTTAACTTTAACACCGAAAACTTCTTCAACAGCTTGTCTAACAAGAACCTTGTTAGCATCTAGGGCAACATCGAAAGTATATTTCTTGTCGCTCATAGCATCCATTGAGCTTTCAGTTACAACGGGGCGAATAATTACGTCTCTTGCGCTCATTATCCAAGCACCTCCTCAATCTTAGAAAGTGCTGCTTGTGTAACAACTAACTTGTTAGCGTTAATAACGTCAAGTACGTTGACACCTTCTGGAGCAACAACTGTAACTTTATCAATGTTTCTAGCTGATAAAGCAACGTTGTCGTTACCATCTTCAAGAACTACAAGAGCTTTGTTGTCAGCACCTACTGTATTTAGTAATTGTGCAAAAGCCTTTGTACTTGGTTTGTCGTATGAAATTGAGTCAATAACGATTACGTTACCGTCAGCAGCCTTTTGTGAAAGTACAGACTTCAATGCCAAACGGCTAACCTTCTTAGGAAGGTGATATGCATAAGATCTTGGTGTAGGGCCGAATACGACACCACCACCTACCCATTGAGGTGATCTAATTGAACCTTGACGAGCACGTCCTGTACCCTTTTGACGCCATGGTTTTCTACCACCACCACGTACTTCAGAGCGGTTCTTAACATCATGAGTACCTTGTCTCATTGATGCACGTTGCATAAGTACTGCATCTGTAACAACACTGTTGTTTGGTTCAATACCAAAGATTGTGTCTTTTACTTCAACAGCACCGTTTTCAGCACCATTATCTTTGTAAGCTGTGATTTTTGTCATAACTCAGTTCCTCCTTCCTATTTTTGATTAGCTTTAATAGCTGTTTGAATTTTAACTAATGATTTGTTAGCACCGGGAACATTTCCCTTAATCATGATTGCATTACGTTCAGCATCAACTTTAATGATTTCAAGGTTTTGTGTAGTAACACGGTTGTTACCCATGACACCTGGAAGCATCTTACCCTTGAAGACACGGTTGATGATAGCACCCATTGAACCAGCAATACGGTGATATCTAGAACCGTGAGTTTCAGGACCACGAGCTTGTCCAAACATCTTAATGTTACCTTGCATACCATGTCCCTTTGTTGTACCTGTAACGTCGACAATATCACCAGAATTAAATGTATCAACTGTAACGTTGGCACCTAATTCATAGTCTCCCATTTCAACATCGCGGAATTCGCGAATGTAATGTTTAGGAGTTGTATTTGCCTTTTCTGCATGACCTTTGGCTGGTTTGTTTGATAGAACTTCGCGTCTATCTTCAAAACCTAGTTGAACGGCCTCATAACCATCATTTTCAACTGTTTTAAGTTGCATAACAACGTTTGGTGTTGCTTCAACAACTGTTACGGGAACAAGTTCACCGTTGTCAGTGAAAATTTGAGTCATTCCGACTTTTTTACCAAGAATTCCTTTTCTGGCCATGTTTGCACCTCCAATAATTTATTTTTAATAATTATAATTTAATTTCAATGTCAACACCAGATGGTAGATCCAACTTCATAAGTGAATCAACCGTCTTCTTTGTTGGGTTAACAACGTCGATAAGTCTTTTGTGTGTACGCATTTCGAATTGCTCTCTAGAATCCTTGTGCTTATGTGGTGAAGCTAGCACTGTATATAGTGAGCGTTCTGTAGGCAATGGAATTGGACCTGAAATTTGAGCTCCAGTTCTTTTTGCTGTTTCCACGATTTTGTCAGCTGATTGATCTAGAATACGATGTTCATAAGCCTTCAAACGAATGCGAATCTTTTGACTTGCCATGGGGTTACCTCCTTTTTATCTCTTTCAAGATGACCGGCTCCGTGAAAATTTCCAACAGCCCTGCCGTGGCAAAGCGGCCGGGTGTGTCGCAACCTCTCACTTCTAAGCCGTCGATATTATTTTAATATCAATTTGGTACATACTTCTATATGAAATAAGCACTCTTATAATACTACACGGTGAACTCCACATTTTCAAGTTAAAATCAAACTTTTTTTTAATTGTTTGCCGCTTTCTTAAAACCTGATTTTCAACTATACTCTAAAAGAAAACGTGGAGGTGTGATTTGAATAATAATCTCGAATTTAGTTATAATAACAGGTTTCCAACAAATAATAAAGATAAATTTTATTTTATTTTGTTCAAAACCCAAGTAATCCTGAATGCTCTCTTTATCTTCAGCTACAGTGCTGCAACAAAGAACCTATATCTATTCGGTCCAATCATTCTTAATCTATTAGCTCTGTACATCAAACCCAATCCTGAAAAAATTCTCGAGCGGATGAATTTTATTTTTCAATTGTTCTTCCAAGTTTTTATCATTGCGGAATCATACTTCTACTTGATCAATGCCACGATGCATCTATACAATTGGAACCTACCAAGTTCGATTGGCTTGTTGCTCGTATCAATGCTAGTCATGTACATTCCATACACGATTGTCTTTTATGGAAGAATCAGGAATAAGTTACTGCAACTATTGATTGTCTTCTTTCTATTTGAAGTAGTTGCCATGGGTGCTTCAAGCATCGTGACATATGGCACAATTCTATACTTCAATCCTTTTATCGGTGCAATCACTAATTCAGCTTTCCTAGGAGCTATCATGTTTCTAGTCTTAACATTATTTATCATGCACCACTGGGGATATGACTTTCCTAAGATGCGCTTGTCAAAAGCAGCCAGTCTGAAAGTTATGATTCCTCTATTAATAGTATGTATCTGGTTCATCATGTGGAATGCTTTTGGCGGTGGCAATAGTTTATTGAAATCATTCTTCACTTTTAACTTCTCAGGTATCTCCTGGAAACCACAATTTATTCTCAGTGGATTAGAGGCAGGTATCGCTGAAGAACTATTATTCAGATATGCGTTTCTTACTATCTTATTAGTAGCTTTTAAGAATAGTCGTTATAAAATCTTCTACGCTGCTGGAATAAGTAGTCTCTGCTTTGGCTTGATTCATTTGGGTAACGTTTCAGCCGGACAAAGTTTGGCCAATACAGTCAATCAAGCAATCTTTGCATTTGGCATGGGCTTGTTGATGTGTGGTATCTATTTATATACTGACCTCTTCTATGTACCAGTGATTTTTCATACCCTACTTGATACGCTAGTATTCAGTGTCTCAGGTGAGTTGATGTCTGGTAAGGTAACTATCGTTGACAGTCTTTTAACCGTGTTTGAGACCGGATTGTTCGTACTAGCAGCCATTCTGTTACTCGTTGCTGTTTATAATAGAAGAAACACGTCATTTAAATATAGTTTTTAAGTATGTTCGCTTCCGTAAGCTCAGAAATATAGTCTGCTGTGAGGACCGGTGCGAGCCAAAGTACGGTCTCGCGCCTCGATTTGAAGCCTTGCAAGTTCAGCAAGTCTCCAAAGTCGTCCGTTGAGTAAGGACTAAAGTCCTAACTCAACCTTCACTGCATACTATATTTCTGAGCTTACTCCGGCTGGGTTAATCTACTTTCATGTTCAATCCCAATATTTAAACCATTTACACATGGACTTATAGCAGTATACTTTGAGTACTTCACTTAAGGGAGCAATATAAAATGAATAATAGATTAAAGATTAACTCTTAATTATAAAAAATAATTAGGAGGATTAATAATGATAGATTACAAAGTGAACATCCAAATTGATACAAAGGATTTAAAACAACTATATTCAAGTGTTAAATGGTTTGCTTATACCCACGACCTAGAAACATTACAGAAAGCAATCAATAATTCATTGTTAGTAATAACTGCTTGGAATGATGATCAGTTGGTTGGTTTAATTAGAGTAGTTGGTGATGGATACACAATATTATATATTCAAGATATTTTGGTTCATCCTGACTTTCAAAATAAAAACATCGGAACCAAGCTAATGACCATGACGTTAACCAAATATAAAAATATTCGACAAAAGGTGCTGTTAACAGAAGAAGCACCCAATGTTAGACATTTCTATGAAAAATTTGGTTTTGTATCTGGCGACAAAGGAAGTACCGTTGCCTTTTATAAAGAATCCTAGTTACTAAAAAATATAAAATCAGTGTATATGAAGGCATCAAATCAAAACCGGTTGATTTGATGTCTTTTTTATTTAACCGAAAATCATTTTTAAAATGCCTTATTTGGGTCACCAGTGATTGGCAGTAGAATATATACAAAAGAACGCAAAAAAAGAGAAGATCAAAATGATCTTCTCTTTAATTTGGTTTCATCCTAAAGACTAGTCTTCAGGGTTACCACCGTTTTTCTTAATAATTTCAGCTTGAATTGACTTAGGAACCTTTTCGTAGTGATCCATTGTCATTGTAAATGTACCACGACCTTGAGTTGCTGAACGAAGTGTTGTAGCGTAACCGAACATTTCTGCTAGCGGTACGAAAGAATTGATAAGTTGTGCATTACCACGAGCTTCCATTCCTTCAACACGTCCACGACGAGCAGTAACTTGTCCCATAACATCTCCAAGATATTCTTCTGGTGTAACAATTTCAACCTTCATAATAGGTTCAAGAATTACGGCACCAGCAGTCTTAGATGCGTTACGTAGTGACATTGAAGCGGCAATCTTAAAGGCAGCTTCTGATGAATCGACTTCGTGATATGAACCATCATATAACTTAGCCTTAACATCGATTAATGGATAACCGGCAAGAACACCGTTTTCCATAGCTTCCTTCAAACCTTGTTCAACTGATGGAATGTATTCACGTGGAACAACACCACCGACGATAGCGTCTTCGAATTCGAAGCCTTTACCCTCTTCATTAGGTGTAAATTCAACCCATACATCACCATATTGACCTTTACCACCAGATTGACGAACGAACTTACCTTGAGCACTTGTTTGTTGTGTAAATGTTTCACGGTAAGCAACTTGAGGTTCACCAACCTTACATGCAACGTTGAATTCACGTTTCATACGGTCGACCATGATATCCAAGTGTAATTCACCCATTCCGGCAATAAGTGTTTCACCAGTTTCAGGATTTGTTTCAGCTTGGAAAGTAGGATCTTCTTCAGAAAGCTTTTGGATAGCAATATCCATCTTATCTCTATCTTCCTTTGAGTTAGGTTCGATAGAAACTTGAATAACTGGATCTGGAATATCCAATGATTCAAGAACCAATGGATCTGAAGGATCTGTTAGAGAATCACCAGTAGTAGTGTTCTTCAAACCGATAACAGCAGCGATATCACCTGAGAATACTTCTGGGATTTCCTTACGGTGGTTAGAATGCATTTGTAGCAAACGACCAACACGTTCACGTTTGTCTTTTGTTGAGTTCAAGACATAAGAACCTGATTCTAGAGAACCTCTATATACACGAATGTATGTTAGACGTCCAACGAATGGGTCAGTAGCAATCTTAAATGCTAGACCAGCAAATGGTTTGCTATCGTCAGCCATAAGTTCAACTTCTGAATCATCTTTAGGATCAGTAGCTTTATAAGGACGTACATCAAGTGGTGATGGTAGGTAATCAACAACCGCATCCATCAACATTTGAACACCCTTGTTCTTGAAGGCAGAACCTGCAAGAACTGGGAAGAACTTCAAATTGATTGTAGCCTTACGAATAGCTGCACGAATTTCATCATTACTGATTTCTTCGCCTTCAAGATACTTGTCCATGATGTCATCATCGACATCGGCAACAGCTTCAATCAACTCTGAACGTTTCTTTTCAGCTGTGGCACGATATTCTTCAGGAACATCAACAGTATCCCATTTTGTACCTAATTCATCTTCATCATAAAGGTCGGCTTTCATATCGATCAAGTCGATAACACCTTCGAATTTGTCTTCGGCACCAATAGGCATTTGAACAGCATGCGCATTAGCTTGAAGTCTTTCGTGAAGTGTTTCAACTGAGTAGTCGAAGTCAGCACCGATTTTATCCATCTTGTTAACAAAAACAATACGTGGAACACCGTATGTTGAAGCTTGACGCCAAACATTTTCAGTTTGTGGTTCAACACCAGATTGAGCATCAAGAACTGTGATAGCACCATCTAGCACACGTAGTGAACGTTCAACTTCGATTGTGAAGTCAACGTGTCCTGGTGTATCGATGATGTTAATACGGTTACCTTTCCATTCAGCAGTTGTAGCAGCTGATGTAATAGTAATACCACGTTCTTGTTCTTGAGCCATCCAGTCCATTTGTGAAGCACCATCATGTGTTTCACCAATTTTATGGATTTTACCAGTATAGTACAAGATACGTTCAGTAGTTGTAGTTTTACCGGCATCGATATGGGCCATGATACCAATATTTCTGGTTTCTTCTAGTGGAAATTCACGTTTATTAGCCATGAAAAATTGTTTCTCCTCTCAAATTAACTAGTTTAAAAACTAGATCCTACCAGCGATAGTGAGCGAATGCACGGTTAGCATCGGCCATCTTGTGTGTATCTTCACGTTTCTTAACAGCAGCACCAGTATTGTTAGCTGCGTCCATAATTTCATTTGCAAGACGTTGGTCCATTGTATGTTCACCACGTAGACGAGCATAGCTTGTGATCCAACGAAGTCCTAAAGTAGTACGACGGTCAGGACGAACTTCGATAGGGATTTGATAGTTAGAACCACCGATACGGCGAGCCTTAACTTCAAGAACAGGCATAACATTGTTCATTGCTTCTTCAAACACGTCCAATGGTTCGTTACCTGTTTTTTCTTTAATAATATCGAATGAACGATATAGAATTGATGAAGCTGTACCTCTTTTACCATCATACATCAAGTGGTTAATCAAACGAGTTACTAGCTTTGAGTTGTACATTGGATCTGGCAAAACATCGCGTTTTGGAGCTCTACCTTTACGCATATTAAATTCCTCCGTTATTACATTATTTCTAGAATAATTGCTTTATGTTATTTCTTAGGTCTCTTAGCACCATATTTTGAACGGCTTTGCATACGGCCATCAACACCGGCAGTATCTAAGGCACCACGGACAACGTGATAACGAACACCAGGTAGATCCTTTACACGTCCACCACGGACAAGGACAACACTGTGCTCTTGTAAGTTGTGGCCAATACCAGGGATATAAGCTGTTACTTCAATAAGGTTTGATAATCTAACACGGGCATACTTACGTAGGGCTGAGTTAGGTTTCTTAGGTGTCATTGTTCCGACACGAGTTGCAACACCACGTTTTTGTGGGGCTGGGTTCTTTGTGGCAACTTTCTTCATACTATTGTAGCCGTAGTTCAATGCAGGTGCATCGGACTTAGAAGTTTGTGACTTACGGCCTTTGCGAACTAATTGATTAATTGTAGGCATTCAAAGTTCCTCCTAAAAATTTTAAGTACACACATCCAGGTGGTTCATAATTTTGTAAAATAATAAACCACATGAGTGGCGTACGTTATGAGCTTTATATTTAATAAACAAACTAATATTGCTGCCAATAAAAGCACGTCTACTAGAATACCATCTTAAAAAAGCCATGTCAATGCAACATTTTTAAAAAGTTATCCACAAGACCCCGTAATTTCTATTGAGGTGATATAAATGAAATACTTTCTATACTTTACCATTTTCATACTTGGAGCTTGCATTATCTCCTTTCTAAAAGTAATTGCACATGATTATCCGCAAATCGACGTCACGCGCCGTTCACATTGTGATTACTGCGGTAGGATCTTACGATGGTACGAAATTATCCCAATTATGGGTTATTTCATAATCAATGGTAAGTGCTTGAGCTGTAAAAATCAAATTGAATTTTGGCATCCATTTTGGGAATTTATCGGTGGCATAATATTTTTGAGTATGATCCATTTCGGCGACTTTATTTACCTGACATTATTTCTAGGTTTAGTCGTCTTAGCATTCACTGATGCCTACTACGGATACATCTACCCTGCAACCTATTTGATAATATTCCCAACACTATTTCTCACACCATTGCACATTTTGAACGCCCTGCTGACCTACCTTATTCTATTGTTGCTAAGTCGAAAATATGCCTTTGGCTTAGGCGACATTGAAATTCTAGCAATCCTCAGTCTGATATTAGGTTTAAAGATGACCTTATGGATTCTCATGATAGCTTGCCTTTTTTGTATTATTAGCTTTTTATTCAATAAAAAAAGATCATTTAGATTTATCCCCTACATTGCAATTGCAACGGGCATCATCTACATGGTCTTATCTTTTAACATATTTACGATTTAACGATTAGGTATAATCTCCTGTAATTTGAGCCAGTTAACGCATAGTTCCCACCATTTGGTATCATATGCATTCAAATTAGCCTCATTACCGGGGTTTTGAGTTACATAGTTGCCGAGTGCCAAACCGTGGGCTCCGGAACCAAAAAGATGCATTTCATAAGGAATACCCAACATATCCATCTTCTGAGCGTACAAAATTGAATTCATGACGGGTACCGTTGCATCGGTCACAGTCTGCCAAATAAATGTTGGCTTTCCATGCTTGGTTAAGTGTTCCTGAGCCTGCCAATAATAAATATCGGGAGCAATCTTCATCGCCCAGTCCTCATCTTTCGGCCAACCAATGGTCATATCAATCACGGGATAGCAGAGAACATTGGCTGCTGGCGTAACAGTTAATTCATCAGGGAAAACTTTATCCTTTTGATCCGGATCCAACACAATTGAATTAAAGTCAGCTACTACATGACTTCCAGCTGAGAATCCAACTAAAACAACTTTACTCAAATCAATATGTTGAATTTCTTCTTGAGACTTTAGCCAATTCAAAGTTGTAGCTAGTTCTTGTAAAGCTAACGGATAGACACTGTGGTCATCATCAACTAATTGATAATCCAAGACTACCGCATGCATTCCCAATGAATTGAAGTTAAAAGCAATCGGTTGAGCCTCACGGTCAGTTAGAAACTTGAAGGCTCCTCCTGGGCAAATGATGGCTAAAGGACGTTTATTTGGCGTTCCAAAGTCAGCAATCGGATCAACCCAGTAAGTATCCAAGTTAAATTTAGTATCTTGATAAGCTAATTCTTGTTTTTGCAAAATCTTAACCCCCAAAATTATTGTTTGCTTTGCCGTCTCCAGAGCTGAGAATATTCACCTGCTATGCGGACCGGTCCGAGCCAAAGTACGGTCTCGAGCCTCGGTTTGAAGCCTTGCAAGTTCGGCAAGTCTCCAAACTCGCCCGGTGGTGTAAGAGCTAAAGCTCTAACACCACAACCACAGCCGGTGAATATTCTCAGCTCTTCCAACTAATTGATTTTTAATACAAACTAATCCACTAATACTCTGAATGATTTAAACAACTACACCAAATCAGTAGATGGTTGAAAATAAACTGGCAAATATTAATTACCATAACGTTTCCCTTTTACATAAAAATACATTAGCCGAAAGCTTGCAGAACTATATTACTGCCAGCCTCTGGCGGCACCTCACAACTACCCTATCATTATACAAAAAAAAGACGACCCGAGGGTCGTCTTTTAATTATTAACGTTTTTCTGATTTAGCTGCATCTTCAGCTTTCATTTGAGCTTCGATGTCAGAAATTGTGTAGGCACCATTTAATGAGTTATCTGCCATAGGACCAACTTTCTTTGGTTCCATGTGGTTGTACTTAGCCATACCAGTACCGGCAGGGATAAGTTTACCAATAATAACATTTTCCTTAAGTCCAAGAAGTGGATCATTCTTACCACGAATTGAAGCGTCAGTAAGAACTCTTGTTGTTTCCTGGAAGGAAGCGGCTGACAAGAAACTGTTTGTTTCAAGAGAAGCCTTAGTGATACCAAGAAGGACAGGACGTCCAGTAGCTGGAATACCACCATTAAACAATGTTTCACGGTTATGGTCAGTAAATTGAGCAATATCCATCAATTGACCAGGCAATACATCTGTGTCACCAGGATCAAGAATACGGATCTTTCTGTGCATTTGTCTAACCATAACCTCAAAGTGCTTATCAGAGATATCAACACCCTGCATACGGTAAACTTTTTGAATTTCAGCAAGCAAATAGTTTTCTGTATGTAGAACGTTTGTAACTTTGATCAATTCCTTAGGGTCGATTGATCCTTGTGTTAACTTACCACCACGTTTAACGTGATCACCTTCGGCAACCGCAACACTTGATGTATAAGGAACACTATAAGATCTAGAATCAGTTTCACCTTCGACAGTAATTTCCTTAGTGTGTTCTGCTTGGTTTTCGTCGATTGATGTAACAATACCATCAACTTCTGAAATGATAGCAAGACCTTTAGGGTTTCTAGCTTCAACGATTTCTTGAACACGAGGAAGTCCTTGTGTAATATCGTCACCACCAGCAACACCACCGGTATGGAAGTTTCTCATTGTCAATTGTGTACCTGGTTCACCGATTGATTGAGCAGCAACAGTACCAACTGCTTCACCAATTTCAACTTCTTCACCAGTAGCAAGGTTACGACCGTAACACTTCTTACATACACCATGTTTTGTATCACATGTGAATGCTGAACGAATTGTAACGTGAGTAACACCAGCGTCAACAACCTTTTGAGCAATGGTTTCATCCATCAAGACACCACGAGGTACGATTACGTCGCCTGTCTTAGGATCTTTAACTGTCTTTTGTGTATAACGACCAACAAGTCTGTCATACAATGGTTCGATCATATCTGTACCTTCCATAATTGAACTTACAACAAGTCCACGGTCAGTACCACAATCTTCTTCACGAACAATAACATCTTGCGCAACATCAACCAAACGACGAGTCAAGTAACCTGAGTTAGCTGTCTTCAACGCTGTATCGGTCATACCTTTACGGGCACCGTGGGTTGACATGAACATTTCCATAACTGATAGGCCTTCACGGAAGTTAGAAATAACTGGGATTTCCATCATACCACCATTAGGGGCAGCCATAAGTCCACGCATACCGGCAAGTTGTGTAAAGTTTGAGATGTTACCACGGGCACCAGAATCAGACATCATTGAGATAGGGTTTGTAGGATCAAATGAATCAATCAACAATTGTTGAATTTCATCCTTTGTATCGTTCCAAACACTGATAACACGATCGTGTCGTTCTGAGTCAGTGATTAGTCCACGACGGAATTGCTTAGAAATTGAAGCAACTTGTTTGTGGGCCTTTTCAATAATTTCAGGTTTTTGAGTCAAATTAGGAACATCTGTAACACCGACTGTTAAACCAGAAAGTGTACAAATTGTGTAACCTAATTCTTTCATGTCATCAAGCAATGATGATGTTCTTTGAACACGATAAATCTTGAATACTTGGGCAATGATATCTGATAGATAACCACTCTTCAATGGGTCAATCAAATCCATTTCGTCAAGACGTTTGTTAATGTCTTCACCTTTGCCAAGGAAGTATTTGTCAGGAACACCGTGCATCAAGTTGTCATCAGTTGGTTCATTCAAGTATGGGAAATCTTCTGGAAGAATTTCGTTAAAGATAACCTTACCAACAGAAGTAATCATAATCTTATCTCTTTGGTCATCCTTGAATGGCTTGTTAGGCATTGAATCAACAGCGATACCAATTCTTGTGTGATAGTGAATATCACCATTCAATAAGGCTGTTTGAACTTCGTTAGAATCCTTGAAGATCTTACCTTCACCAGTCATATGTCTTGTTTCAATTGTTAGATAGTAGTTACCTAAAACAACATCCTGTGAAGGAGTAACGATAGGCTTACCATCTTTAGGAGCAAGAATATGGTGGGCAGCAAGCATCAACATACGTGCTTCAGCTTGGGCTTCGTCTGATAGTGGCACGTGGATAGCCATTTGGTCACCATCAAAATCGGCATTGTAAGCTTCACAAGCAAGTGGGTGCAAACGCATTGACTTACCATCAACCAAAACAGGTTCAAAGGCTTGGATACCAAGTCTGTGAAGTGTAGGGGCACGGTTAAGCAATACTGGACGTTCTTTGATAACGTCTTCTAGTACATCCCAGATATCATCATCTTGACGATCAATCTTTCTTCTAGCATTTTTAACGTTAGAAGCAATTTCACGTTTAACAAGTTCATGCATAACGAATGGCTTGAACAATTCCAAAGCCATTTCACGTGGAAGTCCACATTGATAGAACTTCAATGTAGGTCCAACATCAATAACTGAACGTCCTGAATAATCAACACGTTTACCAAGTAAGTTTTGACGGAAACGTCCTTGCTTACCTTTAAGCATGTGAGAAAGTGACTTCAATGGACGGTTACCAGGTCCTGTAACAGGACGGCCACGACGACCATTATCGATCAAAGCATCAACAGCTTCTTGTAACATTCTCTTTTCGTTTTGAACAATGATGTTAGGAGCATTAAGATCCAACAATCTCTTCAAACGGTTGTTACGGTTGATTACACGACGGTACAAATCGTTCAAATCAGAAGTGGCAAAACGGCCACCTTCAAGTTGAACCATTGGACGTAGATCAGGTGGGATAACGGGAATTGCTTCCATTACCATCCATTCAGGTTTGTTACCTGATTTTTGGAAGGCACTCAAAATATCCAAACGTCTGATAGCACGTGTACGTTTTTGACCTTGTGCACTCTTTAGAGTTTCACGAAGTTCTTTAACTTCAGCAGCCATATCAACTTGGCTAAGTAAATCACGGATACCTTCGGCACCCATCTTAGCAACGAACTTGTTACCAAATTCTTCACGTTTCTTACGATATTCAGTTTCAGTTAAAAGTTGTTTCTTTTCTAGATCTGTTTCGCCTGGGTCGATAACTACGTATGATGCAAAGTAGATAATCTCTTCCAAGTTTCTTGGACTCATGTCCAAAACAAGTCCCATACGTGATGGGATACCCTTGAAGTACCAGATATGTGATACTGGGGCAGCCAATTCGATATGAGCCATACGTTCACGACGAACCTTTGAACGAGTAACTTCAACACCACAGCGGTCACAAACAATACCCTTATAACGGATACGTTTGTACTTACCACAGGCACATTCCCAGTCTTTAGTTGGTCCGAAAATTCTTTCATCGAATAGACCATCTTTTTCTGGTTTCAAAGTACGGTAGTTGATAGTTTCTGGTTTCTTAACTTCTCCATAAGACCAACTACGAATCTTGTCCGGAGATGCTAAACCAATTTGCATACTTTCGAATTTATTAACGTCTATCAAAAGGTAACCTCCCTAAAGTTTTGACTAGTTTTCTGATTTTGTACTAGTTGATTCAGCTGAATCTTTTGAGGCTTCAAGCTTCTTAGCTTCCTCTTCAGCACGTTTTTGTTCTTGTTGTTTAGCAAACTTAGATAGAGCGTCGATACTTACAGCATCTTCATCGTCATCCATATCTCTAAGTTCGATTTCTTTCTTGTGTGAGTCTAGAACTTTCATGTCTAGTCCTAGAGCTTGTAGTTCTTTGACAAGAACACGGAATGATTCAGGAACACCAGGCTTAGGAATACTTTCACCCTTAACGATAGCTTCATAAGTCTTAACACGTCCGACAACATCATCAGACTTGTATGTCAAGATTTCTTGAAGTGTATAAGCGGCACCATAAGCTTCAAGGGCCCAAACTTCCATTTCACCAAATCTCTGTCCACCAAATTGTGCTTTACCACCAAGTGGTTGTTGAGTAACTAGTGAGTAAGGTCCAATTGAACGAGCATGAATCTTATCATCAACCATGTGAGCTAGTTTCAAGTAGTACATGACACCAACAGCAACACGGTTCTTGAATGGTTCACCAGTACGTCCATCATAAAGGATTGACTTACCATCAGAATCCATATCAGCTTCTTTAACAATGTCCCATAATTCGTCATCACTAACACCATCGAAAACAGGTGTTGCAACATGGATACCAAGTTTTCTAGCAGCCATACCTAAGTGAAGATCAAGAACTTGTCCGATATTCATACGTGATGGAACACCCATTGGGTTCAATAGGATATCTACTGGAGTACCATCTGGCATGTAAGGCATATCTTCTTCAGGTACAACGATTGAAACAGTACCTTTGTTACCATGACGACCTGACATCTTGTCACCAACTTGAATCTTACGCTTTTGAGCAATGTAAACACGAACTAACATGTTAACACCAGGATCAAGTTCGTCGCCGGCTTCACGAGTAAATACCTTAACGTCTTGGATAATACCGCCACCACCATGTGGTACACGAAGTGAAGTATCACGGACTTCACGAGCTTTTTCACCAAAGATAGCATGTAGCAATCTTTCTTCGGCTGATAATTCTGTAACACCCTTAGGTGTAACCTTACCAACTAAGATATCGCCATCACGAACTTCAGCACCAATACGGATAATTCCGAATTCGTCAAGATCCTTCAATGAATCTTCACCAACGTTAGGAATTTCACGTGTGATTTCTTCAGGTCCAAGTTTTGTATCACGTGCTTCTGATTCGTACTCTTCAATATGAATTGAAGTATAAGCATCTTCACGCACTAATTTTTCTGAAAGTACAATCGCATCTTCGTAGTTGTACATGTTCCATGTCATAAAGGCAATCAATGGGTTTTGACCAAGAGCTAATTCACCGTTTTCCATTGCTGGACCATCGGCGATGATATCACCCTTCTTAATAACCTCATCCTTGTGGACGATAGGTCTTTGGTTGTAACTCTTACCATTATTTGAACGACGGAACTTGGTTACTTTATATTCATCAGTTGTGCCATCTTCGTCACGTTTGATAGTAACCTTTTTAGCATCAACATAGTCAACGACACCAGCATGTTCAGCTAACAATGCGGCACCAGAATCGTGGGCAGCAATGTATTCCATACCAGTACCAACAAGTGGTGCATGTGGATTAATCAAAGGAACAGCTTGACGTTGCATGTTAGCACCCATCAAGGCACGGTTTGAATCATCATTTTCCAAGAAAGGAATACATGCAGTAGCTACAGAAACTACTTGCTTAGGAGAAACATCCATGTAATCGACTTTTTCTGGAGTTGTTTCAATATTGTCATCTTGGTGACGAGCCAAAATACTGTTGTCAGTAAATGAACCATCATCGTTCAATGGTGTATTGGCTTGAGCAACAACATAGTTATCTTCTTCATCAGCAGTCAAGTAATCGATTTTGTCAGTTACTTTATGTGTATCCCATGAAACACGACGATATGGTGTTTCGATGAAACCATACTTGTTGATGATAGCGTATGAGGCCAAGTTATTGATAAGTCCGATATTAGGACCTTCGGGAGTTTCAATAGGACACATACGACCATAGTGGGTATAGTGAACATCACGAACTTCATATCCGGCACGATCACGAGTCAAACCACCAGGTCCAAGGGCTGATAGACGACGCTTGTGTTCTAGTTCTCCAAGTGGATTAGTTTGATCCATGAATTGTGACAATTGTGATGAACCAAAGAATTCCTTAATTGAAGCAACAACAGGTCTAATATTGATCAATTGTTGAGGTGTAACAGTAGCTGAGTCTTGAATTGACATTCTTTCACGAACAACACGTTCCATACGTGATAGACCAATACGGAATTGGTTTTGTAGCAATTCACCGACTGAACGAATACGACGGTTACCCAAGTGATCAATATCATCAGTTGAACCAATTCCTTCTTTAAGGTTCAAGAAGTAGTTGATACCAGCCAAGATATCAGCAGGTGTGATTGTACGGTTAGTAGCTGGAATGTGACCATTACCAATTACGTTAACAACCTTTTCGTTATCAGCTTCTGAGTAAACTTTGATAATTTGAACAGTGATAGGGTCTGTTAGAACACCTTCATCAGAAGGATTCAATGTAACAGTCTTGAAATCTTCACGGTCAAGATATGTACTCAAAGTTTGCATAGCTTCACGATCAAGCAATGTGTCTTTAGCCAATACAACTTCACCAGTATCTGGATCAGCAAGTGTTTCAGCCAAAGTCTTGTTCAAAAGTCTTGTCTTAAGGTTTAACTTCTTATTGATCTTGTAACGACCAACTGGAGCTAAATCATAACGACGTGGGTCAAAGAATCTAGCATATAGCAATGAACGAGAACTATCTGCAGTCTTTGGTTCGCCGGGACGAAGTCTTTCATAGACGTCTTTTAAGGCTTCTTCGACACGTGAGTCGCTAGTATCCTTATGAACATCTTTTTCCATAGTAAGGTTCAAAGTATCGTTATCACCGAAAATATCAAGAATTTCTGAATCTTCACCAAAACCTAGGGCTCTAACTAGTTCAGAAATAGGTAATTTTCTAGTTCTATCGATTCTTACATAACCTAGACCTTTAGCATCTGTTTCATATTCCAACCAAGCACCACGGTTAGGGATAACAGTTGTACCAAAGTTTACACGACCATTTTTATCAGTATCTTGATTGTAATAAATACCAGGTGAACGTACTAATTGAGAAACAATAACACGTTCAGCACCGTTGATGATGAAAGTTCCTTCATCAGTCATGATAGGGAAATCACCGAAGAAAACATCTTGTGTCTTGATTTCACCAGTTTCATGATTAGTCAACTTCAAAGTTACATGTAATGGTGCTGAGAAGTTAGCATCATGTGCTCTAGCTTCTTCAACAGTATATTTTGGTTCTAGTAACTTGTAATCAACGTATTCCAAAGAAAGATTTCCAGCAAAATCGTCAATTGGCATTATGTCGTCAAACATATCTTTAAGTCCTTCATCTAAGAACCACTTATAAGAATTTGTTTGAATGTCAATTAAATTTGGCAGTGGAAGAACTTCCTTGATCTTTGCATAACTACGACGAACACGGTGTGCACCATAATTAACGTTATGATAAGTCAAATTTTTCACCTCAACATTTAATTTGTCCAAATCGCAATCAAAAATAAATATTACAGTTTGATTACATTTTGCATGAAAACGGTTTTTCAACCTATTTTTAGGCAAAAAAAAACCAAAAATAGAATCTAATATCTATTTTTGTGTTTTTTATTTAGCATAACCACGGACAATAGATCGTGATATGCGATTTGAACTTTGAATCTCAAAAAAGATAATACTCTTAACCACTTATCTTGTCAATAGTCAAGGTCTTACTTTTGATGAGTTAGTGCTTTCTTTTCTTCAGGCTTGCCAACAGTTACTGTCAACTTACCTTTCTTAGAACCAACTTTGATTTCGTCACCAGCTTTAACATTACCCATTAAGAGTTGTTCACTGACTGGGTCCTCAATCTCACGTTGAATCGTTCTTCTCATTGGACGAGCTCCATATTCAGGATTGTACCCGTCACGAACTAAGTCGCTGTATGCAGATGGAGAAATAACTAACTTGATTTCTCTTTCAGCAAGGCGTTTTCTCAAGTTGTTACTCATAATCTTAGCAACAGCCTTCAATTGTTCCTTGTTAAGTGACTTGAAGACGATAGTTTCGTCGACACGGTTCAAGAACTCTGGACGGAAGAACTTCTTCAATTCAACATTGATTCGTTCTTGCATTTCCTTGTAGTCATCGTGAACGTCACGAGCACCGAAACCAACTTCTTTGTTCTCTTCAAGTGATCTAGCACCCAAGTTAGAAGTCATAATGATGATTGTATTTCTAAAATCAACTTTACGACCCTTAGCATCAGTCAAAATACCATCATCGAGAACCTGCAACAAAATGTTGAAGACATCTGGATGAGCTTTTTCAACTTCATCAAGTAGGACAACTGAGTATGGTTCATTTCTAACCTTTTCAGTTAGTTGACCACCTTCGTCAAATCCTACATAACCAGGAGCTGAACCAATCAATTTGGAAGTACTGTATTGTTCCATGTATTCAGACATATCGACACGAATCAAATTGTCTTCTGAACCAAACATTACTTCAGCTATTGACTTAGCTAGCTCAGTCTTACCTACACCAGTAGGTCCTAAGAACATAAATGAACCAATTGGACGAGCTGGATCCTTCATACCACTTCTGGCACGACGGATAGCACGTGAAATTGCATTGATAGCATCTTCTTGTCCAATAACACGCTTGTGGAGTTCTTTTTCAAGGTTAAGTAGTTTCTCACTCTCTTTACGAGTAATTTGCTTAACAGGAACGCCAGTCCATTGTGCGATAACTTCAGCAATGTCATCGGCAGTAACAACTGGTTTCTTGTTATCAGCAGCTTTCTTATCCTTTAACTTGCTGAGTTGTTCTTGAACATCTTGTTCTTGTTCACGGATCTTAGCAGCCTTTTCGAAATCTTGATCAAGAATGGCATTGTTTTTATCGTTCAACAATTTCATTGATTGATCAGTCAATTCTTCCAGCTTGTTATTCTTTGATACGTTGTGGATTCTAACCTTAGCTGAGGCTTCATCCATCAAATCGATTGCCTTATCAGGTAGGAAACGATTTGTTAAGTAACGTGTTGAAAAACGAACAGCTGCTTCAACCGCCTCGTCAGAAATCGTCAAGCCATGATGTTGTTCATATCTTGGACGAAGTCCTTCCAAAATCTTGATTGAATCGTCGGCACTAGGTTCTTCAACATGAACCTTGGCAAAACGACGTTCTAGAGCTGTATCTTTTTCAATATATTTTTGATATTCATTAGAAGTTGTTGCACCAATTAGTTGCAACTCACCACGAGCTAAAGCAGGTTTCAAGATGTTTGAAGCGTCAATAGCACCTTCGGCACCACCAGCACCAATCAAAGTATGCAATTCATCGATGAATAAAATGACATGCTTGTCTTGGTAAATTTCTTCAATAACTTTCTTCAAACGGTCTTCAAACTCACCACGATACTTAGTACCAGCTACTAATGAGCCCATATCAAGCATCATGATACGTTTATTTTGCATATCGACAGGAACATCCTTCTTGACGATAGCAATAGCTAAACCTTCAGCAATAGCAGTCTTACCAACACCAGGTTCACCGACCAAGACAGGATTATTCTTTGTTCTACGACTGAGAATTTGAATAGTTCTTTCAACTTCAGACTTGCGTCCGATAACTGGGTCGATTTGATTTTCTTGAGCCATCTTTGTCAAATCACGTGACAAGGAATCAAGTGTTGGCGTACCACCGTTACCATTGGCCTTAGCTTGTTGTTTCTTGGCAGTTGCTGCCATATTTGCAGCAAAGCCTCGACGGGCAGCTTTATTAGAAACACCCATCTTGCTTAATAATAATGACTTAGTCTTTGCTAGACTGAGTCCTAAATTAACTAAAATACGATTTGCTAAATTATCAGTGTCATCAAGAATGGCTAATAAAATATGTTCTGTTCCAATGCGATTGGCTTTATATAGATTAGAAGTCTCTTCTGACTCGCTTAAAATTAATTGTCCCTTTGGAGAATATGGTAGATAAATCCCCTTAGCGGTATTAGATGAGACATCGCCGTAACCAGTCAGATGTTCAATCTCCTCTTCAACATCTCGGTCACTAACAGCTAGATCCCTCAAAGTAATACCGGCGATACCATCATTTTCCATTACTAAGCCGAGCAGAATATGTTCTGTTCCAACGGCATTATGATGAAATGTCTTAGCTTGTTCTTGTGCTAAAACAAGTGCATTCTTGGCGCTTTCGGTAAATACTTTGTCCATTAATGTTACCTCTACTTTTTAAGTGTCTGTTTAGAAAGTATAATTGTGTTTTGAAAAAAAGCAATTAATTTATCTTATTTCATTATTAAATGTATGTCGTCTGCCGTCTCCGGGCGTCAGTAAATATAGCCTGCTATGTGACCGGTGCGAGCCAAAGTTCGGTCTCGAACCTCGATTTTGAACTTTGCACAAACCGCAAATCTCAAAATACGTCAGTGGAGTAAGGACTAAAGTCCTAACACCACTCCCACAGCTGTCTATATTTACTGACACCCTCCGACTAAGGTTTTGTTTCAATCTGATGATTGGTTCCTATTCAATATTTAAAATACGTAAAAATTTAAATATTAAATACATATAATATTAAATACATATATAGAAGAAAACAAACTAGCCGGAGGTTGTGGGATATAGAGTTATGCAGTGATAGTGGTGTTAGGACGGCGATTTTCCGTTCTTACAGCACAGGACGTCTTTTGAAATTTGCGAACTGTGCAAAGTTCAAAAGCGAGGGTCGAGACCGCACTCTGGCTCGAGCCGGTCCCACAGCATAACTCTATATCTCACAACCGAAGGCGGCAGACCAAAGAAATAATTGCCTTCTTTAAGAATCGTACCACATTCAAGGAATTAATATACTCAATTAAGATAGACATATATGCTAGATTTATTTTTAGAGAACGAAAAAAAAGTAATTAATCCTAATTTTAGAATTAATCACTTTTTTATTTATCAAATTCTCTGAAGCGGAAGACGGGATTCGAACCCGCGACCCCCACCATGGCAAGGTGATGTTCTACCACTGAACTACTTCCGCATTATGACGATGCCGACTAGAGGATTCGAACCTCCGACCCCCTGTTTACAAGACAGGTGCTCTGCCAACTGAGCTAAGTCGGCATTATGTCAACAACAATTAACATAATACATAATAATCAATCATTTTGCAAGACTAATTATTAATACGGGTGAAAGGACTTGAACCTTCATGTCCACTGGACACTAGAACCTAAATCTAGCGCGTCTGCCAATTCCGCCACACCCGCAAAAAACTTAAGATATTTCCACTAAGCATTTTGCTTAATGGAGGATACAGGGATCGAACCTGTGACCTCCTGCTTGTAAGGCAGATGCTCTCCCAGCTGAGCTAATCCTCCATATGTGTTTCGTTTGAAACAACTATATTAGTATACCTTTTGAGAAATAAATCTGTCAACAACATTTTTTATTAATTTTCACTTCCGGTTGATAGGAGAATACACTGGCTGTGAGGACCGGCGCGAGCCAAGGTCTCGCGCCTCGCTTTGAAGCCTTGCAAAACCAGCAAGTCTCCAAAGTCGTCCGTGCTGTAAGAACGGCATAAAACCGCCGTCCTAACACCACCTTCACTGCTAGTGTATTCTCCTATCAACCTCCAGCTCTTTTAACTGACCTTTATATTAGTTTGAAATAATCGCTATTTGATATTAGAAATCCTAAAAGAAATTCCAAATAAAAAAATCTTAAGAGGAGACCAACAAAAATAGCCAGGGGGTGTGCGAGATGCAATAATGCTGTGATTGTGGTGTTAGAATGGCGATTTTCCATTCTTACAGCACGGACGTATTTTGAGATTTGCGGTTTTTGCAAAGCTCAAAAAACAACCTAAGATTAGTTCTGAGGGAAGATCAATTTCTTCTCTTAGAACTTTTTTTGTACACTGGAGACAAAGCTAAGATCGTGCATGAACCTCGGGACTTCGAGTCCGTATTAAAAAATGATCTCCGTTATCTTCATTTCTTTAATCAGGTTTTAGGTTGTGGGACTTCGAGTTCGTGTTTAGGAAATGAGATTCGAAATGTTGATACGGATAGCTTTAGAAAGGAAAAATATGTCAGATATAATTGCTTTAGATGTGTCCAAAGGACACAGTTATTGTGTGCATTACAGCGATGGTAACTGCGTGAAAGAATTTGATTTTGAACATAATAAACTAGGTTTCGCCAAACTAAGCGAAACCGTTAAACGTGCTAATAATCCAACTTTTTATTTTGAGGCTACGGGTATATACTCTCGCCCCATAGAAAGATTTTGCAGGGATAATAAGATACCCTATGCTTTGTTAAATCCTCTTGAATTACACCTCAAGACAGAGAATTTGCGTCGTGTTAAAACCGATAATAAAGATGCGCATAAGATAGCTCTTAGCGCCTATGATAATAGTTATCGGTTGATGGCATTTCAAAATCCTAAATATCTAGATCTTAGAGAATGGTGTAGATTTTACGAGAGAGTCGAAGACTCTCGTAAATTCAATAAAGTTGAATTACATAACGAGTTACAACAGACGTTTCCAGAAATGGAACAACTGTTTACTAATAAGACATCTATTCTATCTTTAAATTTGGTTAGTCTTTTTCCGCATCCTGATTTAGTGTCTGGTATTTCTAGGACAAAATTAAAGAATATTTTGATGAGTAAGACCGATAAAAAAATCTCCAGTGATAAAGCACTGGAGTATGCTGAAAAGTTAATAGTCTTTGCTAAGAATAGCTCTCCAGCAGTACGTGTAGATAATGTTCAAGTGCAAGAAGTTAAATATTATGCACGTAAATTAAAAGACCTCACTATTGAAAAAAGAAAACTTAGAAAACAAATGATTCAACTCGGAAAAACATTACCCGAATTTGAAATTATTGCTTCAATGCCAGGCATTGGTGAATTAACAGCTGCCATGTTACTGGGTGAAATCGGAGATTTCGCCAGATTTGATACTTCTAATCAATTGAATGCTTACGTTGGGATTGACCTTATTAGGTACCAATCTGGTCAGTATCTCAGAAAAGATCACATAAATAAACGTGGAAATCCCAAAGCAAGAGAGATTCTATTCCTCACTGTCAGAAATATGATAAAGCAACAAGCAGCTGCACCTAATCACATCGTGGACTATTACTACAAACTAAAAAGGCAACCCGTCCCTAAAAGGGACAAGGTTGCCACAGTGGCTTGCATGAACAAGACACTGAAATGTCTGTTCTCCATGATTAGAAACAAGACTAAATATGCTTATGCATATACGGACTCAAGGTCCATAGAGACACTCTAGTATCTCTATTCCAAATACTAACTCTTACCTTCATAATTTTAAAGTCATAAGTTATGAAGTACTGTTTAGAATACTCTCATTTTCCTGATTCTCACTTGACTAATCGTAGGAATCGAGGTTCGAGACCGCACTTTGGCTCGAACCAATCCCACAGCATTAATTGCATCTCACACACCCTCCGGCGGCAAAAAACCAAAGAAAAAAGAGCTAGAACTTTTCGCCCTAACTCTTAATTATTTTATTCTTCGTTATCAGCGTTATCTTCTGGTCTCATTGTTGGGAACAAAATAACGTCACGGATTGAAGGTGCATCAGTTAATAGCATAACTAAACGATCAATACCGATTCCTAGTCCACCAGTTGGTGGCATACCATATTCCATGGCTTCTACGTAATCGTTATCGATATGTTCAGCTTCGTCATTACCCTTTTCACGTTCAGCAGCTTGTGCTTCAAAACGTTCTCTTTGATCAATTGGGTCATTTAATTCAGTAAAGGCATTACCGTATTCGTGACCTAAGATATAAACTTCAAATCGATCTGTAAAGTTAGGGTTATCCTTGCTCTTCTTAGCTAATGGTGAAACTTCAAGTGGATATTCATAAACGAATGTTGGTTGCTTCAAAGTATCTTCAACAAATTCTTCGAAGAATTCAGCGATAATGTGACCAACACCCCAGAAGTCTTCATAGTGAACTCCCTTTTCGTCAGCTAACTTACGAGCTTGTTCAAGGTCCATATCTTGACTAAAGTCGATACCTGTTTGTTCCTTGATAGCATCAACCATCTTAATACGTTTGAAAGGCTTGCTCAAATCAATTTCTTCACCTTGATAGCTAACAACTTGTGAGCCATTAGCTTTCTCAGCAGCATGTCTGAACATTCCTTCGACTTCCTTCATAACATCTGTCATATCCCAATAAGCGGCATATGTTTCCAATGAAGTATATTCAGGATTATGTTGTGGATCCATACCTTCGTTACGGAAAGCACGACCAATTTCATAGACACGTTCAAAACCACCAACAATTAATCTCTTCAAAGGTAGCTCCAAAGCGATACGAAGATACATTGTCATATCCATCGCATTGTGGTGTGTGATAAATGGACGGGCACTAGCACCACCGGCTTGAGTATTTAGGACAGGAGTTTCAACTGACATGAAGCCTTCACCATCCAAATATTCACGAACAGCTGAAATAATCTTAGTACGCTTCTTGAAACGGTCAAAACTATCTTGGTTAGCAATTAAGTCCAAATATCTTTGACGATAAATTTGTTCAACGTTTGTTAAACCATGGAATTTATCAGGCAATGGACGTAGTGATTTAGAAAGCATTGTAACGTGGGTTGCTTTAACAGTTAATTCACCCATGTCAGTTTTCATGATTTCACCATGGATACCTAGGTGATCACCAATATCTGAACGCTTAAAGATGTGATAGTTTTCTTCACCGACAACATCTTTACGAACATAAATTTGAATCTTGCCACTTCTATCACGTAGATCAGCAAAACCAACTTTACCTTTACCACGTTTTGTCATCATACGACCAGCAATAACAACAGGCAAATCTTGTTCTTCAAGAGTTTCTTTGTCCTCGTCACCGTACTTGTCATGAATGTCTTGAGCCAAAGCAGTTCTTTCGAATCTTGAACCGAATGGATCAACGCCTTCATCATATAATTCTTGAAGTTTATCACGTCTAACCCGTAGTTGGTCATTCATGACTCTTGTCTTCTTTATCTCTTCTTTAGTTGGTTGCTTCTTCTTATTTTCGTTACTCAAAATTTTTCCCCCTGTCTACGAAATTTTTGATGATCTCGCTTCTCGTTGTTCGTAACTTTCAACAAATTGATCTAACGTGTCAAAAACTTCTTGCATTGAATCTTCATTCATTACTTTAGCACGAGTTCTGACTGCATGGGGAATCCCCTTTAGATAATATGCTGCCTGTTGACGAAATTCTGGAACACCAACATGCTCACCTTTTAAGTCTACCAGACGTTGGAGTTGAAGTTTAGCTATATTAATTTTTTCTCCAACACTTGGTTCAGGAAGTATCTCGCCAGTTTCCAAATAATGATTCATTTCATTTAAACGCCAGAGATTGCCGAGCACTGCCCGACCAACCATTACAGCATCAGCTCCAACGTCTTCAATCATTGTTTTAGCATCTTGAGGCGTCTTCACATCGCCATTTCCAATGAAAGGAATGGTTAAATGTTGAGCCACTTCATGTAAGAGTTCCCAGTCGGAATGTCCGGTATACATCTGTGCCTTCGTTCGTCCATGCATAGCCACAGCAGAAGCTCCAGCCTCTTGCGCTGCCAATGCATTCTCAACTGCCAGAATATGGTCAGCGTCCCACCCAGTCCGCATTTTCACGGTAACTGGCTTATCAACAGCCGAACTGACTTCTTTGACCATGCCATAAAGCTTATCAGGATCACGGAGCCAGCTTGAACCAGCACCAATCTTAGTAACCTTTTTGACTGGACAGCCCATATTAATATCAATAATATCGGCACCAGTATTTTCAGATACATATTTAGCTGCGTTAACGAGTGATTCCGTTGTACCGCCAAAAATCTGAATGCTGACTGGATGTTCTTTTGGATCCACGAACATCATGCCCAAAGTTTTCAAGTTACCATATTTGATACCTTGATCACTGATCATTTCACAGACAACTAAGCCCGCGCCGAATTCTCTAGCTGTAACTCGAAAGGACGAATTAGTAATACCTGCCATAGGCGCAACGACAACCTGATTGGGGATTGTGACGTTGCCTATTTTCCATTCCATACTTTTTACCTCTTATTATTCGATTACAACTCGTAATAATAACAAATTTTCTATCTAAAAGGCAATGGTAAGTCATTTAAAAATGCCGCCTCCTGGAGCAAGAAAAATTCCATCTGCTGTGCGACCGGTGCGAGCCAAGGTCTCGCGCCTCGATTTTGAACTTCGCAAAGTACGCGAATTTCAAAATACGTCGGTGGGGTAAGGTCTTACGACCTAACGCCACCTGCACTGCTGATGGATTTTCCTTGCTCCCTCCGGCTAGTGTTTCTGTGATAACTAATTTTCTGTTGTTTCCAATTACTATAATTTCAATTAACAGTATTCAAATATAGACTAAATAAATCCACGTAAACCAACCAATTATCTAACACATTCAAAATAGATTAATTTGAATAAAATTTTATAAAGCAATATCAATTCTTAATAACCAGTCTAGATATTTCTACAAAACATCATGCGGACCAATAACCTAGCCGAAGGTGGTCAGTAATGTAGTCTGCTGTGAAGGTGGCGTTATGGCTTTAGCCATTACACCACAGGACGTCTTTTGAGACGTGATTTTCGGCTCAAAAGCGAGGGTCGAGACCGCTCTTCGGCTCGAGCCGGTCCTCATAGCAGACTAACATTACTGACCACCTTCGGCGGCAACCCCTTTATTAATCCTTATTAGCAACGATATCCTTTAATTCTGCTTCTGAGAATTGATACTTGTTGCCACAGAACTTGCAGACTGTTTCGGCACCATGATTTTCTTTGATCGTTGCCTGTAACTCTGCTCGTGATAATGTTGCTAGAGCCTTTGAAAATCTTTCTTTTGAACAGTCGCATTGAAACTTGACTGGCATGTCTTGAAGATACTTCATTTCGATGCCGTTCATGATTTTTTCCATGACATCTTTGTTACTCAAGCCTTCTTTAAGCAATGTTGACATATTTGGCACAATCTTTAAATTGGCTTCAATTTTATCAATATCTGCATCTGTTGCTCCTGGCAATGTCTGAATCAAGAATCCGCCAGCTGCTCCGATTGTTTCGTTAGGGTTTACGAAAACTGACACACCGATTGCTGAAGGGATTTGTTCTGATTTAGCCATATAGTAGGCAAAATCCATGCCGATTTCACCGGAAACTAATGGTACTGAACCAGTAAATGGTGCCTTTAAATGTAAATCTTTGGTGATACTTAATGTTCCTTTTGTACCGACAGCTGCTTTAACGTCGATATGGCCGTCTTCTCTAGCCTTCAAAGCAACGTGTGGATTAGAAATATATCCTTTGACGTCACCTTTAGCATTAGCATCAACAACAATTGTGCCAACTGGTCCATCGCCTTGTACTCTTGTTGTCAAAACTTCATCTTCCTTCAAAGTTGAAGTGGCAACTAATAGTGAGCCAACCATTGTTCTACCTAAAGCGGCACTAGAGTTTCTCCATGTATCGTGGCGTTTTTGTGTTTCTTGAATCATTTCTGTAGCGTTGACGACGTAAGCACGAAACTTACCATCGGTTGAAACGGCTTTAGTTAAAGTATCAGTCATATTTGATTCCTCCGTTCAAAAAAGCGACTCTCACGAGTCGCTTTTTCTGATTAATTATTATTCTTGATTGTTATTATCATCATTCTTGTCGCTATTTGAATCTTCAGAATTATCATTCTTAGATGTATCAGTATCAGACTTTGTATCGTCAGCTGGCTTATCTTTGTTTTCTGAAGGATATGTTGTTTCATCAACATCAGAATCATCTGATTTTGGTGAATCATCCTTAGTTAATTCTTCTGATTTTTGTTTAGCAGCATCTTTGGCTTCAGCAGCCTTCTTAGCTTGTTCAAATGTTGCAGCACTTTCACTTGGGAATTGTTGATTTGCATCGTTTGCAGGCATTGCTCCTGTGTTATACAAACTCAAGATTTCCTTTTCATCAAGTGTTTCATACTTCAACAAAGCCTCGGCAATAATCTTGTGTTGTTCACGATGTGATTGAAGAATTTCTCGAGCACGTTCGTGATCTTCATCGATAATGCGTTTAACTTCTTGATCAATAGCCATGGCAGTATCTTGTGAATATGCTGGTTCAGCACGATAGTTACCACCACTAAATGGTTGACCATTCTTTTCAAGTTGAACAGTACCTAAACGGTCTGTCATACCATATTCTGTAACCATTGTACGAGCAATTTGAGTTGCTTGTTCAAAGTCATTTGAAGCACCTGATGATGGTTGACCGACGATAATTTCTTCAGCTGTACGACCACCAAGCAATCCAGTAATTTGTTCGTTCAATTCCTTCTTAGTAGCAAGGTTTTGATCATCCTTAGGAAGCATGATAGCGTAACCGCCGGCACGTCCACGAGGCACGATAGTAACCTTTCTAACAACTCGAGAATCACTCAATACTAAACCAATCAAAGCATGTCCTGCTTCGTGGTAGGCAACTGTATGACGCTCTTGTTCAGGAATAACACGATTCTTCTTAGCTGGACCCGCAATAACACGATCTTCAGCTTCATCAAGGTCAGTTGGGTCAATCTTTTGCTTACCACGTCTTGCAGCAACAAGTGCGGCTTCGTTTAGTAAGTTTTCTAGATCAGCACCAGCAAAACCTGGAGTTTGTTGAGCAATTGCTTTCAAATCAACATCATCTGTAAATGGTTTGTTCTTAGCGTGAACTTTAAGAATAGCTTCACGGCCTTTAACATCAGGACGACCAACAAGAATCTTTCTGTCGAAACGACCTGGACGTAGCAAGGCAGGATCAAGGACATCAGAACGGTTAGTAGCAGCCATAACGATGACACCTTCATTACCTGTAAATCCATCCATCTCAATCAATAATTGGTTAAGAGTTTGTTCACGTTCATCATTACCACCACCGGTACCAGAACCACGTTGACGACCAACAGCATCAATTTCATCGATAAAGATGATTGATGGAGCGTCTTTCTTGGCATTTTCGAACAAGTCACGAACACGTGATGCACCAACACCAACGAACATTTCAACGAAATCTGAACCAGAGATTGAATAGAAAGGAACTTTAGCTTCACCAGCAACAGCCTTAGCTAGTAAAGTTTTACCAGTCCCGGGAGGACCCTCTAAAAGAACACCAGCCGGTATTCGGGCACCTAGAGAGACAAATTTTCTTGGATCTTTTAGAAATTCAACAACTTCAACAAGTTCTTGTTTTTCTTCTTCAGCACCGGCAACATCAGAAAATCTAACTTTGTTTTTCTTTGGATCTTCTGGTTTAACCTTGGATTTACCAAAGTTCATGACACGGTTTGCACCGCCACCACCTTGGCCTCCTCGGCCCATCATCGCAAAGATTATAAAGAAGAATAATGCAAATGGAACAATAACCGTTAAGATCAATGAGATCCATTGTCCGGATTGTGACTTAGGAGCTGCAGTAGTCTTAACCCCTTTAGCCATAGCGGCACTATTAATCATCTTTAACGTATCATTGTTAGGCAAAACAGTTGAACTGAATGAAGTTACTTCACTAGAAGTCGTAGCTTGGTTACGGCTGAACAATGAAACGGAACGTGTTGTTTCAGCTTTTTGAGCTTTCTTGTATTCACCAGTTACTTGATAAGCTCCTCCAATAGGTTCTAGTTTGAAATTCTTCACTTTGCCTTGCTTCAATTGTGTGATGAATTGGTCTTGGCTTAATGTTTTTGATTGGTCTGAGGATTGACCACCAGCAAACCAACTCGCTGCAAGAACCAAAACAACAAAGAGCAAGATGTAAAACAGGCTATTATTGATTAACCTATTTCGATTATTTTTCATACATTTCCTCCTAATTACTTAGACGTTACATATTGTAACATTGGTGAACAGTAACACAATAATAATTGTAACTCTAACTAAATTATTTTGTACTATATATCTCTCGTTTCAAAACGCCCACATAAGGTAAATTACGGTAATGCTCGTTATAATCCATTCCATAACCAACAACGAATTCATCAGGAATTTGAACACCGACGTAATCTACTTTGACATGCTTGATTCGACGGGCTGGCTTATCCAAGAAAGAGACGATTTTAATGGACTTAGCATGACGAGCATCAAAGAGTTCCTTTAGACGATCCAAAGTGTAGCCAGTGTCGATAATATCTTCGACGATTACAACATCACGATCACGAAGCGGTGTATCCAAATCTTTAATAATTCGAACATCACCAGTTGTCATGGTATTTTCACCACCATAACTAGATACGTCCATGAAATCATATTCCATTTCAATATCAAGTTGCTTAACTAAATCCATCATAAACATAGCTGCACCACGTAAAATACAAACGAACAATGGATTCTTACCACGGTATTCTTCAGCTAATTGCTTTCCAAGACGTTGGTTTGCGGCTTCAATCTCCTCTGTGGAAACTAAAACCTTCTCAATATCTGAATTCATTCTTTTACCTCAACAAAGTTAATTTTGTAATGATTTTTACCTTTTTTTAAATAATCACCCAAATTATAAATTTTTTCAACCCAAACTATCCGATTATCAAATAATAAAACCAAATAGTTGTCACGCTCATAGGCTGGGACTTTTTCATTTATAAATCGTTTACTTAATTTTTGATGGCGACCATTTGATAAAAGCAGTTTATCACCGTCACGGCGCGTTCTCAACGTAATCGTTTGGGGAATATTTTCTGTAGTTAATGTGTAATCGCTATCGTCAGTTGTAATGGTCAATTTTTTATTGCCCCAAGTCACTTCTTTACCGATAGAAACATCCATTTCGTCCAGAATCTGTGGTGTCGACTTTTTGACAACGAATCTGTCATACGTTCGGATAAATTCCCACGAATCCGCTAAATTGATTGAGGCATTAGCATCATCTGAACAGACAATTTCAATAATCTGGTCTATCTGACGATTACTGATGGAAATGTCCAGTTTTCGTTTTGTAAAGAAATTGCCCCAGAACAACGTTTGTTGTTCAGTATCTAAATTTAATATCGGTTTTATCCAACCGATAATTTGTTGTGGCGATTCTTCCAACGACATATCAGCTTCAATTTGACTGAACTGTTTTTTAGCCAAACTGACCAATGCCGTCACCTGCTGGTCAAAAAATCGAAAATGCGCCAACAACTGTCCGTTTTCCTTTTGTAATTGAGGGAAAATATTGTTTCGAAGTCGATTGCGTAAAGTTATATTATCAAAATTTGTTTCGTCCTGAACATGTTTTATATCATGGATATCCGCATATTCAGCCAATTCTCGTTTTGAGAAATCCAATAATGGTCGAACTATTTGGCCATTTTCACCAAAGGGACGCTGCTCTTTCAAGCTGACTACTTCATAAGCGTTACCGGAACGAATCAATTTCATCAAAATATTCTCAGCCAAGTCATTGCCATGATGCGCTGTCAGCAAAGTATCAAACTGTCCTGAAACCATAATTTGCTTGAAAAAGCTATAACGAAACTTTCTAGCCGCAGCCTCCATACCTATATCGTCACTTGGCTTATCTTCCCACTTGGTAGTAAAAAATTGATAGCCATTCTTAACACAGTTTTTTTGAACAAACTCCACTTCAGCGCTGCTTTCCGGTCGTAAATCATGATCGACATTCACAACTGCAAATTTATCTTTCGGTAAAATTTGGGCGATGACATTCAGTAAAACCATCGAGTCAACGCCACCAGAGACTGCAATCAGAACTTTTTTAGCCTGATAACGTTTTAAAACTTTTTTTGCTGTATCGGTGATTCTGTTATCTAGTTCCATCTGCTCCTCCATAAAATTAAAAAAGGCTGAGACATAGTCCCAACCCCTGATATACATTTATTAACTACGGCGTCCGCCACGGCCACCACGCTTGCCTTCAGTATTCTTCTTGATAACACTGAGTCTTTCTTCACTCTCTTTCATGAATCCAGACATCATATCATCGAAGCTTTCTGGCTTATGTTGTTGTGGCTTTCTATCATTACGCTCGTGTGAACGATGTGCATGATATTTTGGTTTTGGCTTATCTGAAGCTTGTTTAATTGAAAGTGCAATTTTATGATCCTTCTCACTAAGAACTAAAACCTTAACAGTATCGCCAATGTTTAACACATCATGAATATCTTTGACATAACCGTCAGCAATTTCACTGATGTGCACCATTCCGCTTTGTCCTTCTCCAAGGTCTACAAAAGCCCCAAAATTTGTAATTCCTGTTACTTTACCTTCTGTTTTAGCTCCTACTTCAACTGTCATCTAATTAAAAATAATTCCTTTCCCTATTTTTGAATCGTAGTGGTCTTCACATCATCAGGCAAATTGTAGATTTGTTCACCCGGTTTGCTATACATGTACTTTTCACGAATATACTTCTCAATATAATTCGTGTCACGAAGTTGACTAACCTCAAGTTTCAAATCACGTTGCGTCGACTTTTGCTTATCCAGCTTCTGTTTGCTAATTTCTATCTGTTCCATTGTATTGGCATAAGTTCGGTGAGCATTAAAAATTTGAACGCCAAATACAACCAAAATTATTGCAAAAACAATTCCAATCATAGCCATCCGTCTACGATGCACTTTTTTAACATAGTTATGATGACCGGGATTAGGAGTTGGTGCTTTTTTTGGTTGTAATACAGAAACGTTAGAATTTAGTTTACGTATTTCCATGCCACTACTCCCCTAGAAATGATTACTTTGAGTATAACAAGTTTAAGCCATTATTTGAATGATTAAATTGCTAATTTTAATCCATTTCTAATTTTTAGGTTGAATTATTTTGTTTAGCTCATTGAAAACTGCCGCTTCCGGTTGCGAGGGGAAAATCTATCTGCTGTGCGACCGACTTGAGCCGAGGTCTCAAGTCTCGATTTTGAGCTTCGCATAGACCGCAAATCTCAAAATACGTCGGTGGGGTAAGGTCTTACGACCTAACGCCACCTGCACTGCTGATAGATTTTCCCCTCGCTACCTTCAGCTAATGTATTTTTTAACACATAAATATTCGATATAAGAAATTTGATGTTTCACTATTACTTTAGTTGATGAATAACCATTATGATATTTACCTACTTTTTGAATAAATAATTTGAAATAAATCCAATTAACCTAAATCAAAAAAATACACTAGCCTCCGGGCGTCAGTAATATAGTCCTGCTATGGAGGTGGCGTTATGGCTTTAGCCATTACACCACGGGGCGACTTTGGATACTTGCTGAACTTGCAAGGATTCAAAGCGAGGCGCGAGACCTTGGCTCGCACCGGTCCCCATAGCGGACTATATTACTGACGCCCGGAGGCGGCCATAACTAAGATTAAACTTCTTCATACATATCTGTAGAATCAGTTTTCTTAGTTGTTTCTTTGATGTTGAGAACACGAACTTTCATAGTTCTCTCCCCAAAGTGTAATTCTAATACATCACCTACTGAAACTTCACTAGACGATTTGGCAACATGATCATTGATTGATGCACGGCCGTTGTCTGCAAACTCCTTAGCGACGGTTCTTCTCTTGATAATACGACTTACTTTTAGATACTTATCTAATCTCATAATTAATCCTCTATTTTCATAAACTTAGTAATATATTTGCCCATGGGTAAAATCTCCCACTCTTCTTTGGTCAACATATGCCAACGTTTTGAAAGCTTTAAATAAACAATCGCTCCCAAAGGTATGGCAATAATATTGATCAAAACACAATTAGCTCGAGTCATCACTAGATAACTAGCTAAAATTTTGACGACGATTCTGACAAAAATTGCCATAATCAAACCAAGCTTGATCATATTACGTACGAATTTCCTATCGAGCGACAAGAACTTTCGGTCAAACTTGTAAATCGTCATGATTCCAAACAAAATTACGCACTCACTCAAAACTGTGGCAATGGCTCCACCAGCAATTCCAAATTTTGGCACCAAAATGATATTCAACGCTACCTTTGTTACTAGGGACATCCCGAACAAAATCAACTTATGGAAGTTTTTTTCGTCGTCGCCACTTGTAACAGCTATTAATAAATTAATAAAGGAAACGATTAAAATCGACAGCATGTAAATACTCAAAGTCTTCGAACCACTCGTATCAGTGAACAGCATTGTATTTATTTCTGGCATCAATGCGATCAAACCAGCTGTTTCAGCAACTGATAACCAGAGACAGACACGTACCATTTTTTGAATCGTGTTCTTATTTTGTTGAATTCGATTGGTCTCTTTCAACTGCGGCATGATGGTTGAAACAAACGACAGGGAAATAACAATTCCCAATTGTAACAACGGTTGCCCACGGTCGAAGATTCCTTTTTGAATCTCAGCTTGATTCAAAGCCATCCCCGAATGCAACAATAACCGCACGGTCGAGAAGGAATCGATAAACTGATAAAAAATTGTGATACCTGTAAAAACTACGATTAAAACTATCTCTAACGCTAAACCATGTTCCAATTTAATCGTTTTATCCGCGTTGGGAACTTCAACTTCGATCGCTCTATTTTTCAAAAACTTCACGACTAAAATTGCTACGGCCAATAATCCGCCAATAAAGGCACCAGAATTGGCCAATGTTCCCATCTGATAGACATCCAAAACACCATGTCCAAACAACATAGCACTTGCAATGATAATCACGATGCGGAAAAATTGTTCCGAAACTTGTGAAATTGCACTCGGTTCCATAATTAAATCACTCTGAAAATAGCCTCTCAAACTAGCTTCAAAAGGAACTAATAAAAACGTCAACGCCACTACTCGTACTTCCCAGTACAAATTTTGGTCTCCCATCATACTTGCCAAATATCTTGAAGATATCCACAACAAAGCCATAATGACCACACTTCCAGCCATTAAAATACTGAAAGTCTTCTTCAATAAATTATGTTTAGCAGCGATTGACTCCTGCTGTGCAAAAGTTTTTGAAATCACCACTGGCAAGCCGGACAGAGCCAAAACGGAGAAAATACCGTAAATGGGATAAACCTGTTGATAAATAAAATAACCACGATCCCCAACAATATTCTGTAATGGAATCCGATAAATAGCACTCAAAAGTTCCGAGAACAATGAGGCAATAGTCAGAATCCAGGTCCCCTTAATAGCCCTAGACACTTCTTTTTGCATATTAGTTTTTAATTTTTTCTTTCTTTAAATTATCGAATCCTGCTGCCATCTTCTTGGCAAACGTTTCTAATTGTTCAAACCACTCGTCTTTTTTGACACTACCGGAATCTAACGTAATCGTAAATTCACCGTTCTTATCATTAACTTTAGCTTTCATAGTTGTGTTAGCTAAGAACTTAAAGACTAAATCGCCAGTTAAGTAATCGCTAGCTTTCTTAGAAAACTTAATAGCAATCATACCATTTCGCATGATTACACTCTTAACTAATGACTCGTCGAACGAATTCTTCAACAAGCTAATGTCTAACAAATTGCCAACTTCCTGTGGATAATCGCCAAATCGATCCAACAGCTCTGACTTAACTTCTTGATAATTTTCCAAAGAGTCAATCTGTCTGATACGTTTGTACAACTCAACTTTTTGACGTTGATCCGTAATATAGTCAGCTGGCAAGTATGCTTCCAATGCCAAATTAACTTCAGCGTTAGTCTTCTCAGCTTTAGTATGACCACGCTTTTTCGCAACGGCATCATTTAGCATCTGTGTATAAAGGTCGAAACCAACTGAATCGATGAAACCATGTTGTTGTTTACCTAACAGATTACCGGCACCACGAATCGACAAGTCACGCATAGCAATCTTGAATCCGGAACCTAATTCAGTAAAGTTCTTGATAGCTTCCAAACGTTGTTCACCGACTTCTGTCAAAACCTTGTTAGGCTTATACATCAAGTAGGCGTAGGCAACACGATTGGAACGACCGACACGTCCTCTAATTTGATAAAGCTGTGATAAACCATAACGGTCAGAGTTTTCCACAATCAATGTATTGGTGTTAGGCATATCCACACCGGTTTCAATGATGGTCGTCGTAACCAACACGTCATATTCACCAGCCAAATAGTCAGCAATAACGCCTTCCATCTGCGTTTCTGTCATTCGTCCATGAGCTGTCGCAATTCGCGCCTCCGGAATCAAAGCCTGCAGTTGACCTGCCACTTGATCCATATCTTCAACTCGATTATGTAGGTAGAAAACTTGTCCGCCACGGGCCATTTCACGTTTGATAGCGCCTGCAATGACTTCATAATTCTGTTCCATAACATAAGTTTGAACTGGATAACGGTTGCTTGGAGCTGTTTCAATCAATGACAAGTCACGCACACCGAGCATCGACATATTTAAAGTACGTGGAATTGGTGTCGCAGTTAATGTCAAAACATCAACGTTAGCTTTCAACTGCTTAATCTTTTCCTTGTGCTTAACGCCAAATCGTTGTTCCTCATCAATGATCAATAAACCGATATCGCTGAACTTAACATCCTTTGATAACAAACGGTGCGTTCCAACGACGATATCAATTGAACCATCTTCAAGTTGTTCAATCGTTTCCTTACTTTGTTTACGAGTTTGGAAACGTGACAAAACTCCGATATTGACAGGAAAACCTTCAAATCGGTCTTTCATAGTTTCGTAATGTTGTTGAACTAGCAAGGTTGTTGGTGCCAAGAACACTACCTGCTTACCTGCTTCCACAGCTTTAAAGGCTGCACGTAAAGCAACTTCAGTCTTACCGAAACCAACATCCCCAACTAACAAACGGTCCATCGGATGTGGTTTTTCCATATCACGCTTAATTTCATCAACCGAACGCAATTGATCTGGTGTTTCTGGATAAGGAAAGGCATTGTCGAAATCATGTTGCATTTGATCATCTTTTGGAAAGGCAAAACCTTTTTCAGCTTCACGTTTAGCGTACAGGTCAATCAAATCATCAGCAATATCTTCAATATTCGACTGAACCTTACGCTTAGTCTTTTGCCATTCATTACCACCTAATTTATTAATCTTAGGCGACTTACCTTCAGCTGAAACATACTTCTGAACCATGTCCAACTGTGTAACTGGAATGAACAAACGACCATCGTCACGATATTCAATCGTAATGTAGTCTTGGTGCTTGCCGTCAACTTCCATTGTCTGCATACCGATAAATTTACCGATACCATGGTTGACGTGAACGACATAATCGCCTGGTTTTAGTTCGTTATAACTCTTCAAACGTTCCGCATTCGCTAAAGTCTGATGACGACGCTTCTTAGGTTGCTTATTAAAGAGTTCTTTTTCAGTAATAATGGCAACTTTTTCATCTGGCATTTCAAACCCAGAACTCAAGCTTGCATTCAAAATCTGCGTTTGATCTTCAATAACCTTATCTTTGCCAGTCAATGTCGCCTTGATACCAAAATCGACCAAAGTATTGTTGATAGCACCGATACGTTTCTCATTGTTGATTACCAAAATAACGGTGTAATCCTGTTTTTGCCAACGTTCCACTTCAGATTTTAATAATGGCATCTGACTGAAAAACTGTTGCATCGAACGAATCGATACGTTATGCAATTGATTGAGACGAATGTGTCCCATCCCTTGTTGAAAGGCCGAAACATAAATTTGTGCATGCGTATCTTCTTTAACCAACTCAATAAAACTCTGACGAATTTTTTGTTCTGGCAAAGCTTTACCAAACTCCAACTGACTGGCTAACCATGATTGATTTTCAGCAGCACTGTCATTGGACTGTTCAATTAAACGATTATATTCATCAAATAAGATAATATCGTCAGCACTCAAATATTCGAGCAAGCTACTAGGATGTTCCAAAATATAGTCCGCAATTCGACCGATATTTTCTGGACGCATCCCTTCAGATAATTCTTCAATCGTCTGACCAAAGTTAACTTCTAGATTATTCTTAATATCCTTATCTTTAGTTGCACCAAGTTGACGTTGATAGCTCTTCTGTAACTTTTTCAAACCAGTCGCAACTTGTTCATCAGTTACGATTCGATCCTTAGCAGGCAAAACTTTAATTTCATCAAGTTCTTCCATACTACGTTGTGTTTCAGTGTCAAAAAATTTAATCTTCTCAACTTGATTACCAAAGAAATCAATCCGGACAGGATTATCCACATTCAAAGGATAGATGTCGACAATATCCCCACGGATTGCGAAATCCCCGGGTTTAGCAACTAACTTATCCTTAACGTATCCCATCTGCACAAATTCTTGATTGAGATCTTCAAGGTCATATTCTTCATTTACTTTAATATCTAATTGTGCAGCCTTGAACAATTCCTTAGCTGACAACTCATATTCCATCCCGGCAATCGAAGTTACCAAGATACCAGCCTCATCACTAGCCAAGAAACTCAATGAATCAAGTCGTTGACTCAATTCGTCTGGTGAACTAGTGGCCAATTCAGTGGAAATAGATTCCTCAACTGGGAAAATATGCACCACATCACTGTCTAACAAATTTAAATCATCATAAACCTTGTTAGCGTGAAAGTTGGTGTTTTCCACAATCAGAACTTTTTTACCCTTTTGTTTCAAAGTTTCCAATGCAAAAAGGGAAATCGTTGATCCCGTCAAACCAGTCAATAAATTTTTCGTATCTGGCTTAACTTGATTAATAAATTCCCCAAGGTTGAGCTTATTCGTAATGAAATTTATTAAATCCAATTTTTGCCCCCTTGCGTATTTAAAAAGATTATTTAAGTATGCCGTTTCCAGAGCTGAGAGTATTCATCTGCTGTGCGGTACGGTCCGAGCCAAAGTACGGTCTCGGACTTCGGTTGAAGCCTTACCACAGACCGGTAGCCCGGTGGTGTAAGAGCTAAAGCTCTAACGCCACTTTCGCTGCATATGAATACTCTCAGCTCTTCCAACTTATTTATTTTTTTATAATTAAACGATGACTGTCTATTGCCTAAATAGATATATTAGAATCGTAACGTCAACGTCATCTTTCAAATTTTAGTATTTAATTAATGATCTGTGTTTATTGATAATCCGTTATAAATATTTCATCGTCTAGATAACTTGAACATAAATACAATTGAATCCTTTTACATTCAACCACTACCGATTAACTAGTCGGAAGAGCTGGGAAATATTTGTGTGCCGTGGAAGTGATATAAGTACGGGAGAAATCTCCCGTACTTATATCACCGGACGAGTTTGGAGCCTTGACGAACTATGTCAAGGCTTCAAAACCGAGGTTCGAGACCGCACTTCGGCTCGGACCGTTCCGCACAGCTTGAGAATATTTCCCAGCTCTTCCGACGGAATATTTAACCTACACCACTCATTAATTATACTTATTCATTAATTGATCAATAGATGTGCCACTGACCCAATCTTTAACCATTGTAGCTGCTTGATCAATACCGGCCAAAGCAACAGGTTCCTCATCTTTAGAAAATGGTGTCAAAACCCAATTAACAACCGATTGTTTAGCTGGATGTTGTATACCAATTTTGATACGGCTGAAGTCTTTCGTACCTACAGCAGAGATTATACTCTTAATACCATTGTGACCACCAGCAGAACCCTTTGTCCGTAGTCTAACTTTACCGATTGGCATGTCTAAATCATCGTGAATAACCATCAATTCATCAGGTTGAATCTGATAATAACCCATCAAGAAATTAACAGCACGTCCTGATTCGTTCATAAAAGTTAAAGGTTTAACAAGAAAAACAGTCTCGCCATCAACTTTGAATTTACAGTATTCAGCCTCAAAGTCTTTTTTCATTTGTGTTTGGCCGTATTCATCCATCAATTTATCGATGGTCATAAAGCCCATATTATGCTTTGTACGATCGTATTTTTTACCTGGATTTCCTAGGCCAACAATTAGTTTCATATTTAATACCTCATTTCGAACCTATATTATATCATGTTAGTTTCATATGAGCTTGGAGTTTATATTGAAATATTCCTTTTAATAAGGAAAAAAGTTAACAGCTATATTAAATCTTCATCTTCAAACTTTTAAAAATCAATCATAAATATTTCACCGATATTTTCATTAAGAAATTACATTAAATAAATCATAATAACAACCACCACAGACCTTTACATACTGTCTAATTTCCAATCCTTCAAAACCCAAAATAAAATTTATACATCGCCCACTTAAATACATTAGCCTCCGGTTGAGATGGATGGAACCCGCAGTGAAAGTGGTGTTAGGCCGGCGATTTTCCGGTCTTACAGCACAGGACGTATTTTGAAACTTGCGAACTGTGCAAGGTTCAAAATCGAGGGTCGAGACCGCACTTTGGCTCGAGCCGGTCCACACAGCAGGTTCCATCCATCTCAACCGGAGGCGGCACCCAACCATAATTTCACTAATTTTTCACTTTTTTCACAATCAACTTGTTAATTACCCTTAATTATTTGTATAATGAACCACGGAACATATTATTTTCGAAGGGATGATATTTTATAATGACAACTCCAACAAATGAAAAGAATCACCAAAAAGTACTTCTAGTTGGTGACGGTGCTGTAGGTTCAACTTTCGCCTACGCAATGACACTTCAAGGTATTGCACAAGAACTAGTTATCTGTGATATCGCAAAAGACAAGATTAAGGGTGACGCAATGGACCTTGCTGATGCACTTCCATTCTCATTCCCTAAGAACATTCACGCTGGTGAATATTCAGATGCTAAAGATGCTGATATCGTTGTTATCACTGCTGGTGCTCCACAAAAACCAGGTGAAACAAGACTTGACCTTGTTAACAAGAACTTGAACATCTTGAAGACAATCGTTGACCCAATCGTTGAATCAGGATTCAATGGTATTTTCTTGGTTGCTGCTAACCCAGTTGATATCTTGACATACGCTACATGGAAACTTTCAGGCTTCCCTAAGGAACGTGTAATTGGTTCAGGTACATCACTTGACTCAGCTAGACTACAAAAATTCGTTGGTGAAGAATTAGACATCGACCCTCGTGCAGTTAACGGATACATCATGGGTGAACATGGTGACTCAGAATTTGCTGCATGGTCACACTTGTCAATCGGTGGAGTAACAATGGCTGAATGGATGGAACAACACCCAGAAGTTACTAAAGATACTCTTGACGCAATCTACAAGAAGGTTGTTAACGCTGCTTACGACATTATCAATACTAAGGGTGCTACATTCTACGGTATTGGTACTGCTCTTGCAAGAATCTGCAAGGCTTTGCTAAACGACGAAAACACTGTTCTTCCATTATCAAATATGATGACTGGTCAATATGGCGTTTCAGACATTTATATCGGTTCACCTGCTATTATCAACCGTAAAGGTCTAAAACAAATCATCGAAGTACCATTGAATGATGAAGAATCAGCACAAATGAAGAAATCAGCTGCAGAACTTGAAAAAATTCTTAAAGATGGTTTCGAAGCTACAGGTATCAAGGGTCGTCAATAATCCAAAATATCACGCTTCAAAAAAGCCGAAACAAATGAATAATTTGTTTCAGCTTTTTTTTTGTTCGGAATTACTGTATTATTAATTCAATTATACTTGATTGGATGTGAATATATATGTTAGTGAAATCACTTGTACTGAAAAAGGACAAGCTTACTACAGTTAAAGAAACTGTAACACTCGAGGAAGCATTAAAGGTCCTCGAAGATTCTGGCTATCGTTGTGTACCAATTCTTGACGAGAGCGGACAAATATTTAGGGGTAACATCTATAAGATGCACATCTACCGTCACAAATCACGTGGTGGCGACATGAGTTTACCAGTAACAACTTTGATGAAGAATGCGACAAAGACGATCAGCGTTGACTCACCTTTCTTCAAAGTATTTTTCAACATCAAGGATTTGCCATATATCGCTGTTCTTGATGAAGCAAATCTTTTCTACGGTATCTTGACTCACTCAAGACTCTTGAGCATGTTGTCAGACGCTTGGAACCTCGACATTAGTAGCTACGTACTAACTGTTAGTTCTTCCGGCGACCGTGGAGATCTAGAAAAAATGTCAAAGATTTTCGCAAAGTATGTTTCAGTTGCCGCATGTATGACCTTGGACGCTAAATCAAATGAAGTTGTCCGTAGAACATTGTTCACATTGCCATCAGGAACAGATATTGATACATTAAAAGAAATCATCAAACGTTTGGAAAAGAAGAGTTTCATCGTTTCTGAAATTGATGATTTGAAGTCAGGAAAGATTCTCGACAAGAATACATTGTAGTTCGTTCTAAATGTTTCTAAAAACAAAACCAGTTCTAAAACAAAACCTAAAAAACCAATACCGACGCAGCCGGTATTGGTTTTTTTAATGTCTTTAAGTATGCCACTTCCGCCTCCGGGTTACGGTGATAGAGTTCGCTGTGCGACCGGTGCGAGCCTTGGTCTTACGACCTAACACCACCTGCACTGCTGAACTCTATCACCGTAAATAATTTATCAGCTTACATATCTTGAGTAAATTTGATTTAATAACTCAGAACTAATAAATACACATGCAATCACAAATACATTCAATTAGTCGGAAGGGATGAGAATATTCACCCGCTATGGGTGTGGCGTTATGGCTTTAGCCATTACACCACCGGACGAGTTTGGAGACTTACCGATTTATGGTAAGGCTTCAAACCGAGATTCGAGACCGCACTTTGGCTCGAATCGTTCCGCATAGCAGGTGCAATATTTTCATCCCTGGAGACGGCCTACCTCTTAAAGCTAACCCCAGACCGACGATTAAACTCATCTTCAAACGGATATTGACGGAAATACTCTAATTGATACTTTTCCATCAGCTTCTTTTGAAGATCATTTACATAAGGTCGATTCGAATCTGGTCTATCTTGATATTTTTTATACTCAACTTTTTTCATAAATAATTGCCACTGTTTTTTCATCATGACAAACACTTCTTTCTTCGTGCATTAATTCTCACACAAAGAATACTACCTTGAATAATCAACTGACAACTATCTGGATTGCTAAATTTCTACTGCTTTAACAACGTCATCTATATTCGTATATGGCATCTTCAAGCTGTCCGCCACAGCCTTTTCTGTCAGATGACCTTGATATGTGTTGATACCTGTTTTAATCGTTTTATTATTAATGGCTATATCTAATCCTCCAGCAATCATGGCCGCATATGGCATTGTTGCACCGGATAATGCTTCTGTTGCTGTTTTTGGTACAGCCCCAGGTATATTTGCCACTGTGTAGTGAACGACGTCATGAACGATATATGTTGGGTTGTCGTGGGTCGTTGCTTTTACACTTGTCTCAAATAATCCACCTTGGTCAATTGGAATATCAACCACAACTGAACCAGGTTCCATCGAGGCAATCATTTCTTCTGTAACTAATTTTGGCGTCGCGGCACCAGGAATCAACACGGCACCGACTACTAAATCGGACTCTTTGACAGTTTTAGCAATATTTTGAGAATTAGACATCAGAGTTTGAATCTTACCGTCAAAGATATCTTCAATCTCAGCTAGTCTTTGGGCATTAATATCTAACAAGGTTACTTCAGCACCCATACCAATGGCTATTTTGGCAGCATTTACACCAACGGTACCACCACCGATAATTGTAACTTTACCTTTTCTAACTCCGGGTACACCACTCAATAACAAACCTTTACCTTGATGTGGTTCTTCTAAGAAGTGAGCTCCAACTTGAACAGCCATTCGACCGGCAATTTGACTCATTGGATATAGCAATGGCAAGCCTCCATTAGGTCCAACCATAGTCTCATAAGCAATTCCAGTTGTATTACTCTTCAAAAGTGCTTTGGTTAAAGTTTCGTTGGCAGCTAAATGTAAATATGTATAAATTATTTGGCCGTCTTTAAAATATTTATATTCTGAAGCAATTGGTTCCTTAACTTTGATGATCATCTCTGAATTCCAAACATCATCGACATCACTAATCTTGGCACCGGCATCTAAATATTGCTGGTTAGTATAGCCTGAACCTATCCCCGCATCCGTTTCAACGACAACCTGATGTCCAGCATTAACTAAAATAGCCACGCCATCTGGTGTTGAACCAACACGTTCTTCCTGATTTTTTAGTTCCTTTGGTATACCAACTCTCATAAAAAGTCCTCCTTGCTTTGTGAATGTTTTATCAAAGTAATATGTTATAGCATATCATGTATCCGTTTTCTTCTCAAACAATATCCTAGTCCTTAGCGTTTCAGAGACGTCAAAAAGAGAGTCTGCATCTCAATTGATCACAGACTCTCTTTTGTTTTATTTAATATAGATTACTAATTATTTAAATATCTAGAAAGGTTAATTCAAATTTTATCCATTCAAAAAATAAATCAGTTGGAAGAGCTGAGAGTATTTATCCGCAGCGAAAGTGGCGTTATTGCTTTAGCAATTACACCACCGGACGTGTTGGAGACTTTCCGGTTTTTGGAAAGGCTTCAACCGAGGTTCGAGACCGCCTTTTGGCTCGAACCGTGCCGCGCAGCAGATGAATACTCTCAGCTCTGGAAACGGCATATCAATCAACCTAGTTTTTATAAACTCTTGGTAAACGTTCGCTCAATGCACAAAGGATTTCATAATTGATTGTGCCTGAATATTGGGCAGCATCGGTAGCGGTAATTTCTTCATCGCCATCCTTACCCAAAATTGTGACCTTAGTTCCCACAGGCAATTCTCCTGGCAAACGAACCATAAATTGATCCATACAAATACGTCCAACATTTTGACAACGTTGCCCATTGATCAAAACATCTGAGCCTTGCATTCTTCTCAACCAACCATCAGCATAGCCAATCGGAACGGTTCCAATCCACTCGTCCTTGTCACTTGTATATGTAGCACCGTAACCGATACTATCTCCAGCCTTAACTTTCTTAACGAAAACTAATTCAGAGTACAAGCTCAACGCTGGCTCTAATGTGTAAGGCAATTCGGGAATATCAGTCTGTGATGGATTCAAGCCATACAAAGCGATACCATATCTGACCATATTGATTGCCAAATCTTGGTGCCAAAGTGCAGTGGCCGAATTAGCACAGTGAACGTAAGTAAATTTAGTTGGTAAATCACTCGACATTTCTTTGAAAGTCTTAACTTGTTTTTCAAAGTATTTTTCATCAGGATTATCAGCCGTTGCAAAATGTGTGAACAATCCTTCAGGAATAAATGCTTGTTTATGATCATTCAAATAGTTGCAAGCTTCGATCAAGTCGGCTTTTTCTTGAAAACCAATTCGACCCATACCACTATCAATTCCTAGGTGAACCTTCAAATTGGTTGTTCTTAACTCAACAGCAATCTTCAACCAGTCCAAACTACCCACAGTTAGTGAAATATTGGCACGTGCAGCGACTTTAGCGTATTCGACAGGAACTATACCTAAAACAAGAATCGGTGCGTCTACGCCGTTATTACGAATTTCTAAAGCTTCATCCAAAGTAGCAACACATAAACCACTTGCTCCGAATTCAATTTCTGCCTTGGCAACACGAACTAAACCGTGACCATAAGCGTTGGCTTTAACAACCGCAAAGACTTTAGTGCCTTCTGGAACAGCTGCCAGTTCATTTTGGAGATTTTGGTGTAATTTCTTCAAGTCTACTTCAACATAGGCTGGACGATGGATTGATGGTAACATTTAATCTTCCTCCTCTAGAATAACTTCAGTTATTACTAGTTCATCTGTATCCGAGATTGAAACGTGAATATTGCCTTTAAAAATATCAGTATTAATGTATGGCTGACCCGACTCATGATTCAGAACACTCAAATCATGAAAGCCAATGCCACGCAAGCCAGTTCCCATAGCTTTTGTGAAAGCCTCTTTAACTGAAAATCTAGCCGTTAAATAAGCCATTTTCGATTTTTCAGTATTCATAGAATTAAAAACTTCAATTTCATCAGCATTCAAAATCTTTTCCAAGAATCTTGGATGACGACCATAAATTTTACGCACACGGTCGATTTCTGCAATATCGATACCCAAACCTTTGATCATATGTTTTTCTCCATTTTATAAGATTCATAAAAGTTAATACATAAAGTATACCCATTTTTTGGTTTGCCGTCTCCAGAGATGAGTTTATTCACCTGCTATGCGGACCGGCCCGAGCCACAGTGCGGTCTCGAACCTCGGTTTGAAGCCTTACCAAAGTTCGGTAAGTCTCCAAACACGCCCGGTGGTGTAATGGCTGAAGCCATAACGCCACAACCACAGCTGGTGAATAAACTCATCTCTTCCGACTAATTTGTCTCTTGTGGATAACAGCTATATTATTTCTAAAAGTTATCCACTAATTTAATATACATCCTTAGTAAACTGCAACTAGTACTATTATAGCAACATTTATATTTAACTTATTTAATTAATTCAACTGATATTCTAAATATGAAATACTTCAACTTTAAATAACCTATTTAAAGCACTCACAATATCAGTATCCAAAAATACACTAGCAGGCGGGTGCTGGGATGAAGTCCGCAGTGGTAGTGATGTTAGGCCGGCGATTTTCCGACCTTACAACACAGGACGTATTTTGAAATTCGCGAACCTTGCGAAGTTCAAAATCGAGGGTCGAGACCGTACTTCGGCTCGAGCCGGTCCCACAGCTGACTGCCATCCCAGCACCCGCCTGCGGCCTCATCTCAATTTTACTGTACAAAAAAAGACAAAGTAAAATAATTTACCTTGTCTTTATTAAAATTCTAATTATTTTTCAAGATTTGTTCTGATCTTGAATGACTTCTTGCTACGACCATTACGTTTGTTGTCATGTTCGCGGCGTTTGCCACCTTTTTCATCATGATTACGATTGCCACTACCGTGACGATCATTACCACGTCTGTTTCCACCACGATGATTACCATAACTGTGATCACCATTGCTTCTACCACCACGACGGCCATGGCCTGAACGGCTGTGACTAACTTTTCTTGATGGAAGTGGTCTTTCAGGAGCAATCTTAACAGGAACACTTTCAGCATCCTTGATTGATTCACTCAAGAAGATACGAGCAATGTTATCAGCAGAATATTCTGACAACAATTCTTCAACTGCATCGTTGAAACGATCCAAGTGCTTGTCATGTGCCAAAGTATCTTTGATATCTTCCTTAACTGATTCAAGTTGTCCTTTAAGAACTTCTTTATCAGTTGGTGGAGCCAATGGATCCATACGTTTCTTTGTAAGGTTCTCAATTGTACGTAAGTAACCCATTTCGTTTGGTGTAACGAAAGTTACTGACACACCAGAATGTCCGGCACGACCAGTACGGCCAATACGGTGAACATAACTGTCTGGGTCTTGAGGAATATCATAGTTATAAACATGTGATACACCAGAAATATCCAAACCACGAGCAGCAACGTCAGTTGCAACAAGGAATTCTAGCTTACCGGCTTTGAACTTACGTAAAACGCTAGTTCTCTTATCTTGTGATAAGTCACCGTGAATACCTTCAGCATTGTAACCACGAGCTTGCAAACCACGTGTCAATTCATCAACACGACGCTTTGTACGACCGAAGATCAATGCAAGTTCTGGAGCTTGAACGTCGAAAAGACGTGTCATCAAGTCAAACTTTTCAAATTCCTTGGCTTTAACAAAGTATTGTTCGATGTTATCAGCAGTTAATTCTTTTGACTTGATCTTAACAACCTTAGGGTCTGTCATGAACTTGTCAGCAATCTTAATGATTGGCTTAGGCATTGTTGCAGAGAACAACAATGTTTGGTGCTTGTTAGGAACGTTTGATAAGATACTTTCGATATCTTCAACGAATCCCATGTCCAACATTTCATCAGCTTCATCAAGCACAACAGTCTTAACATTGTGCAACTTCAAAGTGTGGCGGTTGATATGGTCAAGCATACGACCAGGTGTACCGACAATAATTTGAGGATGACTCTTCAAAGCACGAATTTGGCGTCTAATATCAGAACCACCATAAACACTTTGAACCTTAACTTTCTTCTTACTACCTAAACGATATAACTCTTCTTGAGTTTGAATAGCTAATTCTCTAGTTGGTGAGATAATCAATGCTTGAATATCACTTGATTGAGTATCAACGGCATTTAGTAATGGTAAACCAAAGGCTGCCGTCTTACCTGTACCAGTTTGAGCTTGCCCAATAACGTCATCGCCGGTCATAACTAGTGGAATAGTTTGAGCTTGGATTGGTGTAGTTTCCTCAAAACCAGCTTCGTCTACGGCACTCAATAATCTGGGATCTAAATCTAATTCTTTAAATTTCACAAATGTCCTCCATTTTTTAAAACACGATAAATAACAATTTGACTACTTTACCACGTTTTATACACAAACTCAAATGACAACTCCTACATTAATTCATGTAAAACGTTTTCTAAGTGAATTCCATGACTTGCTTTTAACAAGACAGTGTCATTTGGTTTTAATTCTTTTTTCAAATCTGTGGTCAAATCTGCCAGTTGGTCTTTGTCGTACCAAAGCAGATCATTTTGGTCATACTTGGAACTTAATTTGTCACGCAAATACTTCATATCAGGACCAACTAGATAAACTTTTTCAAAGTCTGCCCCATCAATGTGTCCAGCCAAAGACTCATGCAACCGCTTGGAAGCATCACCAAGTTCCAGCATGTCGCCTAAAACAATCAGCTTACGTCCGTCAGTCTTAATATCTTTGAGACTGTGTAAAACTTCAATGGCTGCAGTGGGATTAGAGTTATACACATCACTCAATATGTCAGCCCCGTTTTGGGACTTCAGCCATTCGGTTCTGTTTTCTGTTACAAATAATTCACCCAAAGCTTTTTGCATAGCTAGTGGTTTGATATGTAAAGCGCGACCAACTAATAGAGCTGCCAAAGCATTATTGACGTTGTACTCACCCATCATTGGAATTTCAAACTTAACGTCAGGCCATTGATTGGTTGTAAAACTTGTCGTTGTTTTACCTGCTTGGATTTCCGTTGCATACAAATCGTTACTGTCGTGGCTGCCAAAACTCAATTGTCGCTGTTCAACATTTTTAGCACGTTCCAACAATAATGGTTCATCCCCGTTATAAACGAAAGTTCCATCTTCATTCAAATGATCAGTAATTTCCATCTTGGCATCAGCAATCTTATCGCGAGTACCAAAGAATTCGATATGTGCTTCACCAATCATTGTGATAACTGAAATGTCGGGATTAGCAATACTGCTCAAGTGGTCAATCTGTCCAGGACGGTCCATGCCCATTTCAATAACCAATACTTCAGTATTAGTAGGCATGTTCAAAATTGTAAAAGGCACACCGATTTCGTTATTGAAATTCTGTGGAGTTTTAGCGACATTATTGCTTGTACTCAAAATCTTAGCAATCATATCTTTAGTGGTAGTTTTCCCGTTACTACCAGTTACAGCAACAACTTTAGGATTAACCTTGTTCAAATAATACTTGGCCAATGTTTCAAACGCGTTCGAAACATTCTTAACGACAACATAAGGTATCTTGTCATTAGGAATATCATGATCACTTTGCCAGATAGTTGCACTTACTCCATTTTCAATGGCACTGTCGATAAATTCGTGTCCATCACGGTCCCCTTGTAATGGAAAAAACAAATCACCTTTTTTAGCTTTACGACTGTCAAAACAAACGCCAGTAATTTCAACGTCTTCAATCGTATCGCTTTGAATTTTTAATGCTGAGTAGACTTCCCTTAACTTCATTTTCATGAATAAACTTCCTCAATTATATAAAATTAAATATGTCAGATATAAACAAAAAAAGAGTATACTAAGATACTTAGAAAGGATTTGATGTATATGACATCTAATACAGATGACAGTGCTGAGCCGAATAATTATTGGAAGAGAAATCTAATTGTTCTTTGGTTCAGTACTTTTGTATCCGGTATTGGCTTCAGTATGATAACACCCTTTATGCCATTATACATTAACCAGTTAGGTAATTTCACAAAAAGTCAGCTCGTAATCTGGAATGGTATCGCCTTTTCATCAACATTTCTAGTCATGGCGATCATCTCACCCGTTTGGGGCAAAATTGCTGACCGTCGTGGTCGGAAGCTGATGTTGATTCGAGCATCACTTGGTATGGCCATCGTGATTTTCCTACAAGCCTTTGTCTCTGCTCCTTGGCAATTGGTTGTTTTAAGACTCCTACAAGGTGTCTTCTCAGGATTCGTTAGTAACTCTAACACCCTGATAGCTTCAACCGCACCAAGATCTGAAAGTGGTAAAGCCTTGGGAACTCTGAATACCGGTGTAATTTCTGGTACTCTGTTAGGTCCATTGGTCGGTGGTGTTATCGCTCAATACTTCGGTTATCGAATTCCATTCATGATAACTGGGTCATTACTATTTATAGCTTTTATTCTCGTGACGATTTTTATTAAGGAAGATTTCAAGCCTGTTCCGAAAGGTCAGGAAGAATCGACAAAAGAAATTTTCCACAAGTTAAAAAATCCCAATTTAATTTTGGCTATGTTTGTTACAACAATGATCATCCAAGCTTCTAATAACTCAATTAATCCGATTATCAGTTTGTATGTTAAACAACTGATGCACAATTCGAGTCAAGTTACTTTAGTCGCTGGAGTCGTCGCGGCTATGCCAGGCATCGCTAATATTATTGCCGCACCAAGGTTTGGTGCTTTAGGCGATAAAATCGGTACTGGGAAAATTCTAATCGGTGGTTTAATTTTTGCCATCATAGTATACATTCCCCAAGCCTTTGTTACCAACGTTTGGCAGTTAGCTGCCTTGAGATTCTTAGTTGGTATCTCCGATGCCTGTCTGGTTCCGCAAGTACAAACAATTTTAGCCAAATACACTGATTCCAAATATACCGGTCGGATCTTCGGTTATAACCAGTCCTTCCAGTCAGTTGGTAACGTCTGTGGACCATTGCTTGGTTCCTCAATATCAGGCGTACTAAGCTATTCAGCAGTCTTTCTAAGTACTAGCTTCCTAGCTTTAATCAACTTCATTTGGGTATTTTCACACCTGAAGCCAAAGAATACGAAAGCAAAAAAATAAGCCATCCGAACGGATGACTTTTTTTATTTGTTTGCCAAACCATATTTCTTGTTGAAACGATCGATACGTCCATCTGCTTGAGCAAACTTTTGTTTACCAGTGTAGAAAGGATGTGAATCTGATGAAATTTCAACACGAATCAATGGGTAGTCTGTACCTTCATAATCAGTTGTTTCTTTTGAGTTCATTGTTGAACCAGCTAAGAACTTCTTACCTGTTGATGAATCCATAAATACAACTTGACGATATTCTGGGTGAATTCCTTGTTTCATTCTATGTCGCTCCTTTGCCATAAATCCTTAACGGAAATATAGATTATATTAACTAACAGTGTTTAATAATATCATGAGTTTGTTAAATATTCAATATAATTCTGGAAAATGTCACCTTGTATAACGCTGGAATTAGTGATAAATTCCGTCTCCGGTTGGAAATTAGAAGTGTCCACAGTGGGACCGCCTTGAGCCTAGGTCTCAAGGCTCGATTTTGAACTTCGCAAAGTACGCGAATTTCAAAATACGTCCTGTGCTGTAAGCACGAGACGAACCACTCGTACTAACACCACTATCACTGTTGACACTTCTAATTTTCAACCTACGACTAAGATAGTGGTTCTTACATAAAAATATAAATACAAAAAAGTGGATATTTTAAATTTAAGAGTTTTAGTTACAACGTTAAAGCAGGCTACCTTTCTCTAACTAAACATTTTCCAGTCTCACCACTTGATTGGCTACTGTCTCAATCAAGTCCTGATCATGATCAACTAATAGCATTGTTGGATGTTGTCTCTCTATAACTTCAATAATTTGTTGTCGCGTGATGACGTCTAAATAATTTAACGGTTCATCCCACAAATATAAATTAGCTTCTTCTGACAAGCTCACTGCCAAAGCGACTTTTTGCTTTTGACCTTGACTCATTTTTTCGACTGGTTGATCAAATAGCACCCTTTCAAAGCCTAGTTTTCTCAAATTGGAATAAATCAACTCTACTTCCAACTCTCTTTTCGTGGCTATTTGCTTAATGGTTCCCACTAATTCATTTTCTTGTGATAAATAGGATATCTTAATATCTTTCACAAAATCAATTGTGCCGGTTTGTTTAAATGGCTGTGCTATTCCTAAAAGTTGTTTAAAAATCGTTGTCTTACCGATACCATTATTTCCTACTAGCGATACAACTTGATTAGCTTCAATTTCAAAACTGATGGTTGGTGTTGTTATTCGATCGCATTGTAACGATAAATTATTAACTTTTAAGACCGTTTGGTGATGTAATACTGGATGATAATTTAATGTTAAAGGCGCTTCTACTTCAATATTCTTTAGTAATGCCTGTTTAGCAATGATTTTTTGATTCACTCGTTTGGCAACGGTTTGGGATTTTTTCATCATCTTTTTCCCGGTGCTATCTGGATTCTGGGCTTCTGATTTCTGCGCCCAATTTTTTCGTTCCACAGCGGTTTGATGTAGTCGCCTAATATCATTTCTTAACTGTTTTTTCTGGTTCTGTTCCAAATTATTTTGTTGGTCAATTGCTGTCTGCCATGTATCAAAGTTACCTCTATAAATTGAGACATCCTGTCGATCAATCGATATTACGTGATCAATAACTGAATTTAAAAAGGCTTTATCATGACTAATAACTATGAAGCCTTGCTTGTTTCGTAAATAATCTGCCACTACTTGACGTCCGGTTATATCCAAGTGATTCGTTGGCTCATCTAATAATTGGAATCCTGATTCATCAGCAAACATGACCGCTAACAAGACTTTAGTTCGTTCTCCTGGACTAAGCGTCGCAAATTCTTGATCTAATATTTTAATATCTAATTGTAGCTTTTCTAATTCAACTTCGATTTTCCAAAGATCATATTCTGCTAAGCCGCTTAGTTCTTGCACAACTATTCTGGTTGGCAGTTTTTTATTTCCAATTGTTTGTGGATAATAATAAAAATTTAAATCTGACGTAATTTGACCTTGGTAAGTTAATTGGCCTAAGAGAATTTTTAAAAGCGTCGTTTTCCCCCGACCATTACGTCCGATTAAACCTAGTTTCCAACCAGCATCGATTTTTAAATTGAGCGACTCAAAAATATTATTCACCATCGCTGGATATTTAAAACTGACATTCTTTACTTGTATTGTTCCCATCTGAAAACACCTCGTTCAGGGTGTAGTCCTAACCTTCCGATACTCACTTAAACTAATAAGTTCAAGTTAAACTACACATATTCGTATAATTTAGATTCAAACTTATTTTCTCAGTTGTGGATTCCCCTCTTTTTCAAATTAATGTTTCAGAACTACCTTTTTAGTAGCAACTGAATCAATTAAATCCTGATCATGATCAATCAAAAGCATCGTAGGTTGTTGTTTCTTTATGGCATCAATAATTTGTTGACGTGTAATAACGTCCAGGTAATTCAACGGTTCATCCCAAAAATATAAGTTAGCTTCTTGTGACAAACTCAAGGCTAGAGCAACTTTTCTGCGTTGTCCTTGACTCATCTCTTCAACTGGCTGTTCAAATAGATAGCGTTCAAATCCCAATTTTCTCAGATTAGAGAATACCAATTCTGGTTCGATCTTTTTGACTTCTGCTAATTGACGGATATTGCCTTGTAATTCATTATCTTGCGCTAAGTAAGAAATTTTTAAATTGTTCGGAATATGAATTTATCCATGTTGTGTGAATGGTTGTGGTAATCCTAAGATTTGCTTGAAAATCGTCGTTTTTCCAATACCGTTTTGACCAATTAAGGCTAAAACCTGATGATTCTCAACTTTGAAATTAACGGTCGGTGTAACTATTTCATCATGTTGTAAGAATAAGTCATTCACTTCTACCAGCACCTTAGGATGACTGACTGCTTGATAATTTAAAGTAATCGGTTCTTCAATTTCAATATTCTTCAACAAGCCTTGCTTTTCACTAATAGCCGAATCAACTCGCTTAGCTGCAGTCTTTGCCTTTTTCATCATTTTAGCTGACTTATGTCCCAGAAAACCTTTATCCAAATTAACTTTTTCGGTATAGTGTTTCTTATTTTTTTGCGATTCAGCTTGTTGTGACCAGTTCTCCCGCTTAACGGCTGTTTCATGTAGGCGACCAATGTCTTTTTGAAGTTGCTCTTTTTGATCTTTTTCATATTGATCTTGACGGTCTTTATTATCTTGCCAAGTATCAAAGTTACCCTTATAAACCATAACGTCTTGACGATTGATTGAAATCACGTGATCAATGACTGGGTTTAAGAATGACTTGTCGTGGCTAATAACGATAAAGCCTTTTTTAATTTTTAGATAATCAGAAACAATCTTACGTCCTTCAATATCCAAATGGTTGGTTGGCTCATCAATCAATTGAAATCCAGATTCATCAATAAACAAAATGGCTAATAGTACTTTAGTTCTTTCGCCCGGACTAAGGGTCGCAAACTCCTGTTGTAAAACATCGGTACTGACTTGTAATTTTTCCAATTCAATTTCAATTTTCCAAAGATCGTAATCTTCCAAGTGAGCTAGGTTCTTCACTACTTCAACAGTTGGAACATTTTTATTTGCCACAAGCTGTGGATAATAATAAAAATTGAGATTTGACACGATGGTTCCAGAATAATCTAATTGCCCGAGTAACATCTTCATCAAAGTGGTCTTTCCGCGACCGTTACGTCCAATCAGACCTAACTTCCAGCTCTCATCAATCTTCAAATTCAATGAACTGAATAGATTATCCATCATTTGATCATATTTAAAATTCACGTTTTCTATTTGTATTGTTCCCATTTAAAAACACCCTCATTCAGGTGCAGCTGATCTGGCGATACGAAATTGCGTACAAAAAAAGGACGCTAAACAGCGTCCTTAATTATTTTTAAGGAGACACTGTTGGGAAAATAAGCCAAATCAAACTACACGAAATATTATTATTAATATATTTGTATAATTTAAAATTTGAACTTAATTTCTCAACGGCGCACTTCCTCTCTTGTTTTAAACTATTAATTAATTTATCAGGTTAAATCATTTCTGTCAAGACTCAATTAGGTCGTCTTCACCGATTAATTTAACATCTGCACCTAGACAGTGTAATTTCCAAACGACTTGATCGTAACCACGCAAGATGTTTTCAGCATGGTCGATAACTGTTTGACCGTCAGCCAAAAGACCAGCAATCATCAAACAGGCACCGGCTCTGATTTCATCAGCAGTTACATTAGCACCTTTTAACTTGGCACCACCGTGAACAAAAATCAAATCATTTTCACTTGTGATATCGGCACCCATCTTAGCCAATTGTGAAATATGCTTCACACGTTTGGGATAGATAGTGTCAACAATCATTGCTTCACCACTTGCTCTCATCAAAAGCGGAGTGATTGGTTGTTGAAGGTCAGTTGCAAAACCTGGATATGGCATCGTCTTGATATTGACAGCTTTTAAATCTGGAGATGGCTTAACGTAAATACTGTCTTCGCCAACTTCCAAATTAACGCCCATTTCATCCAACTTAGCTAAAAATGCATCCAAATGTTCACTGATAATATTTTTAACTAAGATATCTCCACCATTTGCGGCAGCTAAACTTAAATAAGTCCCTGCTTCAATGCGGTCAGGAATAATTGTATGTGCATTGTTTGAACGAAGCGTATCAACACCTTCGATACGAATCGTTTCCGTCCCAACACCACGAATAACAGCACCCATGTTGTTAAGGAAAGTTGCTAAATCAATAATTTCTGGTTCTTTGGCAGCATTTTCAATCACGGTTGTTCCCTTGGCTTTAACAGCAGCGAGGATAACATTGATTGTTGCACCAACTGAAACCATATCTAAAAATATTTTTGCTCCCTTAAGGCCCTCTTCAGGAGTTGTAATAATGATTTGTCCATGTTTGTTCTCAACGTGTGCACCTAATGCTTCAAATCCCTTGATATGTTGATCAATAGGACGTGGTCCAATATCGTCGCCGCCGGGAAAACCGACTACAGCTTTACCAAATCTACCGAGCATGGCCCCCATAAAATAATATGAGGCACGTAAACTACTTACTTTACCACTAGGCAATTCAGCAAATTGGATCTCTGTCGGATCAATTCGTAATACATCATTATTCATTTCTGAAGTAACGTTCATATCTTTCAAAATAGAACGTAAATTTTTTACATCTCTAATTTGGGGAACGGAATCTAACACTACAGGTGTATCAGATAAAATGGCTGCAGGAATCAACGCTACGGTACTGTTTTTAGCACCACCGATTGTCACTTCACCCGATAATTTCTTTCCACCGTTGATTACAAGTTTTTGCATAAGCTTTTTCCTAACTATATTTGACTACTTCAAAAGAAGACTACATGTTGTCTTCTTCAAGGCCTGAAGCTGCACCGATAAATCCTTTGAACAAGCCTTCTGGTTTAGTAGGTCTTGACAAGAATTCTGGATGGTATTGAGCAGCAACGAAGAACTTGTTTTCAGGGATTTCAATAACTTCAACCAAACGGTTGTCGGGTGAAACACCTGAGAATACTAGGCCAAGATCTTCAAATTGCTTACGATATTCGTTGTTGAACTCATATCTGTGACGATGTCTTTCTTGGATAACTGATTGATTGTCATAAGCAGCAGCTGCTTTTGAACCTTCTTTTAGTTTACATGGATAAGCACCCAAACGTAAAGTACCACCACGATCTTCAACATCCTTCTTATCAGCCATGATGTCAATAACCTTGTGTGGAGCATTAGCATCAACTTCACCAGTTGTAGCATCCTTGATACCAGCTACATCTCTAGCAAATTCGATACTTGCCATTTGCATACCTAAACAGATTCCAAGATATGGAACATCATGTTCACGAGCATACTTGATTGTTGTAATCATACCTTCAAGACCACGGCTACCAAAACCACCTGGAACTAGAATACCATCAGAATCTTTAAGATAATCAGCCACATTGTCTTCTGTAATAAGATCAGCTGAAATCTTTTCTAGTTCTATTTCTGTATTATAAGCGTATCCAGCAGAACGGAGTGCTTCTGTAACTGAAATGTAGGCATCTTGTAACTTTGTATACTTACCAACTAGAGTGATCTTTGTCTTGTGCTTCAAGTTGTGAACACGGTCAACCAACTTGTTCCAGTTAGCCATGTCAGCTTTCTTAGTATCCAAGTGCAAGTAACGACAAACGATATCATCAAAGTTTTGAGCTTGTAGGTTCAAAGGAATGTCATAAAGTGAACTTGCATCACGTGATTCGATAACAGCTTCTGAATCAACATCACAGAATGAAGCAATCTTATCTTTCATGTTTTGTGGCATTGGCAATTCAGTTCTAACAACTAAAATGTTAGGTTGGATACCGATTCCACGCAATTCTTTAACACTGTGTTGAGTTGGCTTTGTCTTCATTTCGCCAGCAGCCTTCAAGTAAGGTACTAGTGATGTATGAATGTAAACAACATTTTCTGAACCAACTTCAGCTTTCATTTGACGCAATGCTTCTAGGTATGGTTGTGATTCAATATCACCAACAGTACCACCAACTTCAGTAATGATAACGTCTGAATCAGTTGTTGTAGCAGCACGCATAATTTTTTGTTTGATCATATCTGTAATATGTGGAATTACTTGAACAGTTGCTCCGTTATAATCACCGTGACGTTCGCGACGAATTACTTCGGAATAGATTTTACCAGTTGTAACGTTTGAGTACTTGTTCAAATCGTTATCGATAAATCTTTCATAATGTCCTAAATCAAGATCAGTTTCTGTACCATCGTTGGTAACATAAACTTCACCGTGTTGATATGGGCTCATTGTTCCTGGGTCCACGTTAATATAAGGATCGAACTTTTGCATTGTCACCTTTAGTCCGCGATTTTTTAGTAGTCTACCAAGGGATGCGGCAACAATTCCCTTACCTAATGATGAAACAACTCCACCTGTAATAAAAATGTACTTAGTCATAGATTTCCTCCACATATTAATTCTAGGGATTTCTTACTCACAAAAATAAAAAAGTCCCCTATTCAGCATGAACAGGGAACTTGAATTTGTCTATCTAATAGAGCCCGAACTATATAATACCGTGATATGTTCGAGTCGTCAAACTTTTAATTCAAAAAAGTAAACTTATTTATCTTCGTCTTCTTCGTCATCATCATCGTCGTCGTCATCATCGTCATCAGAAAGATCGATATCTTCATCGTCGTCGTCAGCGTCAAACTCTGATAATTGGCCTTCGATACCATCTTCAAGACCGTCATCATGTTCATCATCATCATCGTCGTCATCAACAGATGTTAAATCAGAATTAGTAAACTTAGATAAGTCTGGACCATTGTCTGATGAACCGTCAGTTTCGTCGTCATCATCCATATCAGTCACATTCAAATCAGTGTCATCGTCATAATCGACAACATCATCATCTACATCATCGTCACTCAAGAAGGCATTAACCTTTTGAGCAGCTTTGTGAGTATTTTCGGTACCATTATCCTCAGGGTGATTTACTTCTTCATCGACTGAATCATATGGATACCACTTACGTAGACCCCAAACATTTTCGCCGAGTGAAAGAAAACTACCGTCGTTATTTAAATCTGTATAGAATTGAGGAAGTGCTTCCTTAATATCTGTATCAGACTTACCCAAATAATCTTGAATTTCATTAATGATATCTGAGAAATTCATTACTTCTTTTTTATTGTTGTTTAGAATCTCATAAGCGACCTCGATCAATGAGAGTTCGTCTTTGTTTTGATCCTTGAATTTGTCAAACTTCAAACGTGTACACGTCCTTTCGCAGCGTCTTACTTATAATGATATAGACCTAAGCGCCAAAAATCAATCTAAACTTATAATTACCTATTACATTATTGTCGTAAATCAAGTCATAATCAATGTTTATTTTTCCAGAAAGCGGATTACTTACAATTTCGACCTTCGAATCCTTGGTATAAGTGTCTAAAGGTAAAACACCATATTCCGTTTCCAAGTGGCCTGTGTTGTGTTCTTGATGAGTGAAATAAAGTAAAGATGCTAAATTAGTCGATTTGGCGACACGTTTAACATGAATTTCACCCTTTTCCGTAATTTTAACTAAGATTGAAGCCTTATCATTATTTTCTAGACTTTCGTTAAATCTTAAATAAATTGAATTTCCTATTTGAGTAAATTTACCCGGTTCAGAAATTTTGGTATGCGTTAATTCTCCCGATTGCAATGTCTCAATATTTAATTGGACATTTATATCAAAACTATTATTTTCCAATACCCTACTGCCTCTACATGATAAAATTATATTTGTAAGCCGTCTCCGGGTTTGAGAACATTTACCTGCTATGCGGAACGGTCCGAGCCGAAGTGCGGTCTCGAACCTCGGTTTGAAGCCTTGCAAAGTTCGCAAGTCTCCAAACTCGCCCGGTGGTGTAACGGCTAAAGCCGTAACGCCACACCCACAGCCGGTAAATATTCTCAAACCCTCCGACTAATTCTTTGAACGAATGTCTTAGTTTGATACTTTTGCATCCAACCTTCAATGAATATTTTACTATTAAGTGTTAATAAATTCGTTATGTTCTTTACTAAGAAATGTGTGTTTAAATCAACTCTCTGAATATTGCAGTCGATTCTAAATACTACGAAAATTATTATCTCGTATCATTTGGAATCGACTGCAACTAAAGAAGTGTTTTATCAAACACCAGAGTTGATTAATCCTCAAGTAACTACTAATGCATCAAATCCAAGGAAGGAACGGATGAATTTTTAAATACTCTAGCCTCCGGTCGCCAGGAATTTCACCAGCTATGGAGGTGGCGTTATGGCTTTAGCCATTACACCACAGGGCGACTTTGGAGACTTGCCGAACTATGGCAAGGCTTCAAAGCGAGACTTGAGACCTTGGCTCAAGTCGGTCCTCATAGCAGGCGAAAATTCCTGACGACCGGAGGCGGCATCCTTCAATAACAACGATAACAACAAAAAAACGAAGAAGTGATCAAGTGAACAATACTATTATATTATACGACCAAAAAATAAGCTCTAACAAAGATATGCTTGTTCCATTTTCAGACACTGGTGCTATTTTAAAATTTGTCTCCGAGAATCGTCAACCTGTGCTTCACTTCTGGACAACGCCACCAACTGTCATCCTAGGAATGCAAGACAAGCGACTACATAATTTGCAAGCTGGTCTGGAAATGCTGTCGGAAAAAGATTATCTCTTTTACTTACGTAACTCCGGTGGTTTGGGTGTTGTGACTGATGAAGGTATCCTCAACTGTACGATTTTTTTGCCAGACAAGGACAATCTCTTAATCGATGATGCATATGAAAAAATGCATTCCTTATTAAAACAAGCTTTCTCGACTCAAATTGAGACTGGTGAAATTACTCATTCCTACTGTCCTGGAACTTATGACCTCAGTATCAATGGTAAAAAGTTTGCGGGTATTTCGCAACGACGGGCTGGCAATGCAGTGGCTGTCATGGCCTACATTAGTATCAATGGCGACCAAAAGCAACGTAGCCAACTGATGAAAGATTTTTATGAAGTCAGCAACTTTCCCAAGCATGAAAAGTTTGAATATCCAGAAATTGACTTGCAGGCGATGGAAAACCTCGACACTTTGTTGGATCGAAAGCTTTCCATTGCTCAAGCTAAGCAACAAATTCTTGATGTGCTGGCTGCTCACTACCAAATTAACCGTGAAGAATTTTTTATTATTCAAAACTCCGAGCCTTACCAAAAGGCTTATAATACTACATTAACTGATTTAATAAAACGTAACAAAATTATTTTGGAGGAAAAATAATGCCATACAATATCGAAATGTTACCACGAGAAAAAGTTTTCCGCGATCCAATTCACAACTACATTCATATTCAACATAAAGTTATTCTCGACTTGATCAACACTAAAGAATTCCAACGTCTCCGTCGTGTTAAACAATTGGGAACGTCATCCTTTACTTTCCAAGGTGCTGAACATTCTCGTTTCACACATTGTATGGGTGTTTACGAAATCACACGCCAAATTTGCGATAACTTTCAACGCAATTATCCAACCAAAACTCCAGGCGATGGTCTCTGGGATGACAACGAACGTATCGTAGCTTTGTGTGCTGCCTTGCTGCATGATGTCGGCCACGGTGCTTACTCGCATACTTTTGAACATATCTTCAATACTGACCACGAAATGTGGACTCAAAGAATTATCACTTCACCAGAAACTGAAATCAATGCTGTTTTACGCCAAGTTTCAGATGACTTTCCAGAAAAAGTTGCTGGTGTTATTGCTCACACATATCCAAATCCCCAAGTTGTCCAAATGATTTCTAGTCAAGTTGATGCTGATCGAATGGATTACCTCTTACGTGATGCCTATTTCACTGGTACTAAATACGGAATGTTCGATCTCACACGTATTCTGCGAGTTATGCGTCCATACAAAGGCGGAATTGCTTTTGACAATGATGGAATGCATGCGGTCGAGGATTATATCGTCAGTCGCTTCCAGATGTATCAACAGGTCTATTTTCATCCCGTCTCACGAGGTATGGAAGTTGTCTTGACTAAGTTACTGCAACGTGCCAAAGACCTCTATGAGCACAACCATATGAACGGATTCGAAATGCCTAGTCTCTTGATTCCGTTTTTCGAAAACAAAGTTACGATCAACGATTATTTGTTGCTTGATGATGGCATCTTAAATACTTACTTTACCCTTTGGCAAAGTTATCCTGATGAGATTCTCAAGGATCTATCCTACCGTTTCTTATCACGTAAGCCATTTAAGTCCGCTGAATACGACAATAAAACTGAGCACATGTTGCCACAGTTAGCTCAAATAGTTGAAAACGTTGGTTTTGATAAAGACTATTACACCGCTACTAATACAAGTTACGATTTGCCTTATGACGTTTACAATCCTAATTCCAACAAGAGTCGAACTCAGATTGAAATCATGCAAGACGATGGTTCATTGATTGAGCTTTCAACAGTCAGCCGCCTGGTCAATGCCTTAACCGGTAAAATTTTAGGCGACGAACGTTTCTACTTCCCTAAATCCATGTTGATTCAACATTCTGACGATATTTTTAGCGACGATTACGAAAAATTCCAAAAACATATCCATAATGACAAAATCGTTCACTAAAACGCTTTCAACTTTTACATAATTTTATTAAACTAAAGATTGAAAGTTGAGAACCTGATATGAACATTGTTATAGCAAGTCTAAAAGTATTTTTTTAATGTTCCTGAATTCATTATTTGCGATTCTTTATTTGTTCATCATCAACGTAATAAATTAGTTGGAAGAGCTGAGAGTATTCATCTGCTGCGAAAGTGGCGTTAGAGCTTTAGCTCTTACACCACCGGACGTGTTGGAGACTCGCGGGGTTTGCGAGGCTTCAACCGAGGTTCGAGACCGCACTTTGGCTCGAACCGTACCGCGCAGCAGAATGAATACTCTCAGCTCTGGAAACGGCAACTTTCGGTTATTAGAATAATAACTAGCCTATTTTGATATTTTATTTGTGCAATTACTGGCCGATGAGATTATGCTTAATTTGCCAAAATGTGTGAAATACAGGAGGGTATCATGACAGAATTTTCCAACAAAACGAGATCAGATAACCTGCAACAAATGCAGGACCAAGTATTGGATTTGTTAGTAATCGGTGGCGGTATTACTGGTAGTGGTATTGCACTCGATGCCCAAACCAGAAATATTCAAACTGGATTAATTGAAATGCGTGATTTTGCTTCCGGTACCTCAAGCCGCTCGACTAAATTAGTCCATGGTGGACTCCGTTACCTCAAACAAGCTGCTATTAAAGAAGTTCATGAAGTCGGCAGCGAAAGAGCTTTAGTTTATAACAATGCTCCACACGTTACGACTCCACTAAAAATGATGTTGCCATTTTATGATGACGGAACTTTTGGACCATTTTCAACTGCAATTGGCTTGGACGTTTACGACCGCTTGGCTGAAGTTAAACGCTCCGAACGTAAATATATGCTCAATCCACACGAAACTTTGGAACGTGAACCATACTTAAAGGGTGAAAACTTAAAGGGTTCGGGTGTCTACGTCGAATATCGAACTGACGATGCCCGTCTGACACTAGAAGTTTTGAAGAAGGCCAACGAGAATGGTGCTCTAATTGCCAATTATGTTAAAGCAACTGGCTTGTTGTATGATGCCAACAATAAAATCTGTGGCGTCATTTTCAAGAATCTCATTGATGGCTCAACTGGCGAGATTCATGCTAAAAAGGTCGTCAATGCTTGTGGCCCTTGGGTTGATGAAATTAGACAAATGGATGACTCCAATAAAGGCAAGCATCTACACTTGACCAAAGGAGTTCATTTAGTTATCGACCATGAAAAGTTTCCAATTTCTAACTCCGTCTACTTCGATACACCTTTCCACGATGGACGCATGATGTTCGCAATTCCGCGTGAAGGCAAAACTTACATCGGTACGACTGATACAACATGGACTGAAGATCCAAAGGAACCAAATATCACCGCAACTGATGTGACATATATCCTAGCAGCTGCCAACGAAATGTTTGATTTACCACAATATTTAACACCCGATGATGTTGAAAGTGGCTGGTCAGGCGTTCGTCCTTTAATTCAAGAAGAAGGCAAATCTCCTTCTGAAATTTCTCGTAAAGATGAGATTTTCCAATCCGATTCCGACCTTCTTTCCATTGCCGGCGGTAAATTAACTGGTTATCGTAAGATGGCTGAAAAAATTGTCGACCGTGTAGCACAACAATTAGCATTTGAAACCGACTATGAATTCAAAGCTACCATCACCCAAGATTTAGCTTTATCTGGCGGTGATGTCGGTGGCGACAATGGCTGGATGGATTTCTTTGATCAAGAAGTTCACGAAGGTATTATCAACTATGACCTCGATCGAGAAGACGCCGAAAAACTAGTTCAACGTTACGGCTCAAATGTTCTCGATGTTTATCGCCTATTGCCTGAAACCAAAACGAAAGCTCGTTTACCACGAATCGACTGGGCAATGTTGAATTATGGACTTGAGTTTGAAATGGTTGAACATCCAATCGACTATCTACTTCGCCGTAGCAGTCAAATGTTATTTGATATCAGCCACATGAAGAGTGTCAAAACTGCCGTTATTGATTACATGACTAAATACTATAACTGGGACGATGACACTAAACAGGATATGACAGATGAAGTTAACCAGAAATTAGCGTTGACTGATCTGAGTGATGTCAAAAAGAAATATGCGGAATATCTTAAAAATAAAATTTAAATATCCCGTCTACAGAGATGGGAAATATTCTCAAGCTGTGCGGAACGACTTGAGCCAAAGTACGGTCTCAAGTCTCAGCACACAAATATTTCCCAGCTCTTCCGACTAATTAATCGTTACTAATTGAGTATAAAAGTATTCAGAGATATTGATATTCAAATAATCTAAAAGCAATTCACTAGAATTAAATTCCGGTGGATTGCTTTTTTTATTTCAACAGTTCCTCCAAGGCACCTTACGACAAGGCAACTTTTTCTATCCTCTATTAAAATTTAAATAAAAAACAATTACTGCTCTTTAATTTTTTCAAAAATATAGTAAAGTGAATCTTGTACTTTGAAACAGGTTCTATTTGAAAGTCGAAAGAACTAAACCAGATTTCACATCTGCCAAATTAGTCTTAATTAGGCGGAAGAGATGAGAACATTTACCCGCTGTGGGTGTGGCGTTACAGCTTTAGCTGTTACACCACCGGGCGTGTTTGGAGACTTACCGGTCTTTGGTAAGGCTTCAAACCGAGGTTCGAGACCGCACTCTGGCTCGGGCCGGTCCGCATAGCAGGCAAATGTTCTCATCTCTGGAGCTGTATAACTTTTATTTAGATACTATCAATGAAGGAGATTTAGCGAGAATGTTTAAGGAATTTCAAGAATTTATTTCCCGTGGTACTGTTGTTGACTTAGCTGTCGGTGTTATCGTTGGTGCTGCCTTTAATAGTTTAGTATCAGCGACTACTACTTACCTTTTGAATCCGCTAATCGGACTTTTTATTGGACAAATTGATCTATCAGATATGAAATTTCAAGTCTTAGGAGCCAACTTTTTAATTGGTGATTTCATTAACGCATTAATCAATTTCCTAATCATTATGTTTGTAGTCTTTATGATCGTTAAGATGATGAACAAAATGCGCCGTGACGGTTCACGTAGTAAGTTTGATCAAAATGGTGACGAAATACCTGACCCACAAACTGAATACTTACAACAAATCCGTGATTTATTAAGATATCAACAAAGAAATGACCATAACAATAGGTATTAGACTGCCGCCTCCGGTTGCGATTGAGTTATGCCTGCCATGGACCGGTGCGAGCCAAGGTCTCGCACCTCGATTCTGAGCTTTGCACAAAACGCAAATCTCAAAATACGTTAGTGTTGTAAGAACAGAAAACCACTGTTCTAACAACACTTTCATGGCTGGCAAACTCATCGCACCCTACGGCTAATGTATTAATATTATATTTTGGATTAATAAAAGCAAAAATATAAAATACCTATCAATTTAGCAAATAGTAAACAAAAAATTCTAAGTGAAGAATCCACTCCTCACTTAGAATTTTTTTATACTTAAGAATATTTTATATCTAACATATAAAATTAGTTTGCAAATTGCAATTAGTCGGAAGGGATGAGAATATTTACCAGCTGTGGTAGTGGTGTTAGAGCTTTAGCTCTTACTCCACCGGGAGAGTTTGGAGACTTACCGGTCTTTGGTAAGGCTTCAAACCGAGGTTCGAGACCGTACTTTGGCTCGGACCGGTCCGCATAGCAGGTAAATGTTCTCATCACTGGAGACGGGATATTTTATTTTAGCGGTGTAACAACTTTCAAATCGAGTGCTTGTAAGAATCCACTGTCGCCATCAACTACCATTGGAATTACGTTAACACTTGGTGCAGCGCTTGTAACATAGCTTTCATCCAAAGGCATCATGCCATCAATCTTGATATCCAAAGCTTTTGGCATTCCTTCGATGTGAATTTCATTATCAATTGCTGGTGTCTTAACGACATCATCACAAATCTTGTGGACATATATCAAACTTACTTTGGCCTCACCATTTACCATGCCGCTCATAGTAAATTTATGACCACATAGTGTGCCCTTCTTGACTGTTCCAAATGTTGGATGCAAATCTTCGGGAGCTGTGTACCACTCATGTTCAATCTTCATATCATCGAAATTAAATCCTAAACGCTCACCCATTTCGTAAACGCCTGAAACATAATACGATGCAATTCCCAATTTAAGTTTATCTTGTGGGAACTTATCTGGATCCATTCCATAACCGAAGACCTTAACCCAACTTGAATAATTGTGTTGATCATCTTCACCAGACTGAACTGTTATCTTATCGACACGACCCATTAATCCTGCCAAAACTGTTGGAATATATGATGCATAAGCTCCTGGCAACAAGCCTGTTGGCAAGTACGAAACGCCATTCTCTTTAGCGGTGTCATTAATCATCTTATAAAGATCAGGTGTCGTTGCTTGTGAATAATAGATTGGCAAAGTCGTAACAACATTCTTCTTGGCTTTCAAAACACGACAAACATCGACTGCACTAGGTGTAAAACCGCCTTTTTCATCACGAACCAAAGGTGTGTAATCTAAAACTACATCCGCATCAAATTTCAATGCCTCATCAATATCAGAAGTTACAGTAACGCCAGTTTTTGGAAAATCAAAAATCTCACCAGCATCCTTACCAATCTTCTTTGGATCGACATCCACTGCGGCAACTAATTGTAAAGATTCCTTTTCCTGAATCATTCTAATTGCGGCCCGGCCAACATTGCCGAGACCCCAAACAATTACTTTATACTGTTTCATCATATCACCCCAATTTGGTCTTGAATCGGCCTATCTATTGCTCATAATATCACGAAGTTGATAAGGATGAAATCGTTTGCAAAATAAAAAGAGTTAGTAATCAAATTGGCTTGATTATTAACTCTTTTTTGAACTTATATATATATTATATGCAGTTTTATTTTAGAACCCTTAAATATGCAGTGGCTCTAAAACGAGTTACTCAAGCCAATTTCTTCCGCTTTGCCTAACTTCACAAATCATCCGCAAAGTACGCGGATAATTCGTGAAGTCATGCAAATGCTCGGAAATTCCCGGGCTTGTTCCACTCTCTGTTTTATTTGCTCTTTCTTTCGAAACGTGTATTGAACAATGGACTAACTGGGTCATTGTCGTGGACACGTTTGATAGCTTCACCGATAAGTGGTCCAACTGAAACTTGAACCATCTTGTCGATAATTTTTTCTTTAGGAAGGTTGATTGAATCTGTAACAACTAAAGTCTTGATTGGTGATGCTTCAATTCTTTCGATAGCTGGGCCTGAAAGGATTGGGTGTGTACAACATGCGTAAACTTCAGTAGCACCGGCATCGATAAGTGCTTGTGATGCTAATGAAATTGTACCGGCTGTATCGATCATATCATCGATGATGATGGCACGTTTGCCTTTAACATTACCAATAATGTTCATAACTTCGGCAACATTGGCACGAGGTCTACGTTTATCAATAATAGCAATTGGTGTCTTCAAGAATTCAGCAAGTTTTCTGGCACGTGTAACACCACCATGATCAGGTGAAACAACAACTGCGCCTTCTTCAAGGTGGTTTGACAAGAAGTAATCAGCTAATAATGGAGCACCCATCAAGTGATCAACTGGAATATCAAAGAATCCTTGGATTTGTGCAGCATGGAGATCAAGTGCAAGAACACGGTCAACACCAGCGCGTTCTAACATATTAGCAACTAATTTAGCAGTAATAGGTTCACGTGAACGTGACTTACGGTCTTGTCTAGCATAACCATAATATGGAATCACAACGTTGATAACTGAAGCTGAAGCACGTCTCAAAGCATCAACCATGATCAAAAGTTCCATCAAGTTATCGTTAACTGGAGCTGAAGTTGATTGAATCAAGAATACTTCTGAACCACGAATACTTTCATCAATATTAATTTGGATTTCGCCATCACTGAAACGTGTAACTGATGACTTTCCTAGTGGTACGCCAACCTCTTTAGCAATTTTTTCAGCTAAAGGCTTGTTTGAATTCAATGCAAAAATCTTCATTGGTTGTTGTTCGTTATTTTGAAATGACATTTAATTATTCACCCTTATTTCCAATCTTCACTATTTGATAGTGGTAATCTATCCCAAAAATCTTCTTTATTTGTTTGTCTTTGACGCGCAATAGCCATTGCATGCTTAGGAATGTCGTTCGTAATTGTTGAACCGGCAGCGATAAATGAGTGGTCAGCCATTTCAACTGGAGCAATAATGTTTGAGTTACTACCGATAAATGAATGATCACCGATATTACTGTGCCACTTCTTAACACCATCGTAATTTACAAAGACAACTCCACAGCCAACATTGATGTCAGTTCCAAGTGTAGCATCACCAACATAAGTTAAGTGACCCACTTTAGTTCTATCACCAATTTTAGCATTTTTAATTTCACAGAAGTTACCAATGTGAACATCGCGACCAATTTCAGCATTAGGTCTGAGATGTGAATTAGGACCGATATTGCTACCCTTGTGCATGATAGCATTTTCAATCGTAGAACTAATTACTTCAACATTATCTTGAATCTCTGAATCAGAAATTCTTGAACCAGAACCGATAATACATTCTGAACCAATCTTAGTCTTACCAAAAATCTTAACGTTAGGTTCGATCACAGTATCATTGCCAATTTCAACATCTACATCAATGTAAGTATTGTCAGGGTCAACGATTGTAACACCATCACGCATATGTGCTTCGTTGATTCTTGTTTGCATAATTTTTTCAGCTTTAGACAAAGCAACACGGTCATTTACACCCATTGATTCACTGAGGTCAGCCATTTCATAAGCTGAGACTTTCTTACCTTGTTCCTTAAGCATTGAAATTACGTCTGGTAAATAATATTCGCCTTGAGCATTGTCATTCTTAACATCGTGCAAGTTCTTGAACAACAACTTATTATCAAAACAAATAACACCAGTATTTATTTCTTGAATTTCTTGTTCACTTCTTGAAGCATCTTTTTGTTCAACAATCTTTTCAACGTTGCCATTTCCATCACGGACAATACGACCGTAACCGAATGGATCATCAGCGTGGGCTGTCAAAATTGTGGCAGCAGCGCCTTCTTTTTCATGAAAATCAAACAATTTTTCAAAAGTAGCAGCAGTGAACAATGGTGTATCACCAGTAGCAACTAAAGTAATACCATCTTTGTCACCTAAATCTTTTTCGGTTTGCAAAACAGCATGACCTGTACCTAATTGCTCAGATTGCAAAGCATACTTTGTTCTGTCACCAAGTAATTCTTTAACCTTGTCAGCACCATTGCCAATAACTGTTTCAATCATGTCCGGTTGGACCTTTTCTACTTGAGTTAGGACGTGGTCGACCATAGCTTTACCTGCAACAGGATGTAAAACTTTGTATAATCTCGACTTCATTCTTGTGCCTTTTCCAGCAGCAAGAATTATTACATAACGATTCGACATCAGAAACTCCCTTCAGTCATTCAAATATCCTTATATATAATAGCATTATTATATATGACTGCTCAATCAAGAATTTATTCAAAATAACTGAAATCGGTATTAGCTAAATAATTTCCTGGTTCAACGTTCAAAATTTTATTGTGTGTATCGATTTTAGTTACCTTAAATATTGATGTGATTTCGGCATCACTAAATTGACTATGGATGTTAATGTTCTCCGCAAAGACTGTAGCACCAACGAAAATAGCATTAAATTCAGAAATCAAACTCTGCAATCCGTTGATAGTACCGCCACCTTTCATAAAGTCATCGACAACCAAGACACGTGATCCTTCATCAAGACTTCGTTTAGAAAGTTCCATTTTTTCAACTCGATCAGATGATCCTGAGGCATAGTTAACACTAATTGTTGAGCCCTCAGTAATCTTTGAATCACGACGAACAATCACAAATGGAATGTTCAAGAAATTAGCTACACTTTGGGCAATTGGTATACCCTTAGTAGCCACTGTCATAACGACATCAATTGAGCTTTGTGAATATTGCGTTGCAATCATACGTCCGACAGTTCTCAATAGTTCGGGATCAGCCAAAAGATCAGTCAAATACAAATAGCCACCAGGCAAAATTCGGTTAGGTTCAACCAAACGTTTCGAGGTGCTTTCAACAAATTCCGTAGCTTCTTTCTTGGAAATTCCAGGTGTAAAAATAACACCGCCCCCAGCGCCAGGCAATGTTTCCAGAACTCCGATGCCCCTAATCATAAAAGTTCTGCGTAAAATTCCTAAATCCTCAGATATCGATGACTTAGCTGATTCGAAACGATCAGCGAAAAATGCCAAAGAAATCAGTGTATGTGGTCGTTCCAGTAAATAGCGAGTCATATCAATTAAACGTTCGCTTCTTCGTGTTTTCATCTTTTTTTCTCCTAAAAGCATATCTTCCTACAAGATTATAAAGCAAAACAATGAACAATTCATGTTTTTTTCGAAGGAATGTTAAATATGCCGTCTCCAAAGCTGATAGTTGGTTTCTATGGTTGTCCGTCTGCAGGGCTGAGAACATTTACCTGCTATGCGGACCGGTCCGAGCCAAAGAACGGTCTCGAACCTCGGTTTGAAGCCTTACCAAAGACCGGTAAGTCTCCAAACACGCCCGGTGGTGTAATGGCTAAAGCCATAACGCCACACCCACAGCGGGTAAATATTCTCAGCCCTTCCGACTAATTAATTTTTTTAATTGAATACATTAATCCTTCAAAATTGATAAAATAAAATTTCGGCGAATTTTATAATCAAGTTAGCCACTTTCAATAAAAGCTCAAAATAAAAACACCAAGACGAAAAAATCAGGTATCATTGGAGTTCCTACACAAACAATGAAAGAGGTTTTTCGTCTTGATGCAAGAAAATGATACCATAATACGACCTAAGGGACACCATTTAACTGAAATTGAACGTGGTGAAATAGCTTCGCTTCACCTTTTGGGATTCTCAAATCGTAAGATTGCTCACGCCGTTGGCGTTTGCCCTCAAACTATTAATAATGAGATCCGCAGAGGGACCGTAAGACAGGTTAAAAAGGTTAATGGGAAACAATATTTCTCTAATGATTATTACCCTGATACCGCTCAATTACGTTATGACACGCTGCGTAAGCAGTGTCATCGACCTTCTAAGTTTAATCGAGTTAAACAATTCCTAAGCTACTTTGTAGAACAGTTCAAACAGGGGTGGTCTCCAGATATAATCGCAGGTAGATCACGTGTCGATGGGTTATTCTTTAAAGATGAAATGGTATCAACTACCACTCTTTATAAGTACATCGATGAACAACGTTTAGAGATACGTAATATAGACTTAACCGACAAAATGAATAGATCTACCAAGCTACACGTTTCGAAGAAACATAAGCGTCTATTGGGTAGAAGTATCGAGGAACGTCCTGAGAGCGTTGACTTGCGAGAAGATTTTGGTGACTTTGAAATTGATACTATCGTTGGTAAGAGAAATGGTCACGAGAGCGTAGTCTTAACACTTATTGAGCGTAAATCCAGATTCGAGATAATGCGACTTATTGACGGTAGAGATGCCGACTCTGTTGATTACGCTATGGAAGAGATCAAACATAATTACGGTCACATTATCAACTCGATAACCGCAGATAATGGTCCTGAATTTGCTAATCTCGATTCTGTTATGTCTGGAGTTTCAGATGTTTATTTTGCACATCCATATACTTCCTCAGAAAGAGGAACCAATGAAGCACATAATAGAATGATTCGTCGTGACTTGCCCAAAGGGCTGTCACTCGATTCTATTGCTCCAGATTTAGTATCCTCTATTGAATCAAAGCTCAATGATATGCCTAGAAAGTTGTTGAACTACAAAACTCCACGGGAACTATTCACTAGTTTCTGTGGAGTTTAGAAATGCACTTTTCTGGCACTGATATATTTCGTATTTATTTTTTGGACAAGTGGCTAACTTGTTCTTGTAATTTTCGAAAATAAAATTTCATCCTAAAAATTGAAATTACTACTTAAAATAAATAATTTCATCAAATAACGACACCAACGAATCTACCCTCAAACACTTGGCACAAAATTATTCATGAAGTTTCGCCAAAATAGTCCATTATTAAATAATTAAATATTATTAATACAAAAAATTGAATTTTTTTAAAACCCTAGCCTCCGGTTGCCAGAAATGTAGTACCGCTGTGAAAGTGGCGTTATGGCTTTAGCCATTACACCACGGACGTCTTTTGAGACGCGGTCTTCGGCTCAAAAGCGAGGCGCGAGACCTTGGCTCGCACCGGTCCCACAAGCGGGTATCTACATTTCTGGCAACCGGGGGCGGCATATTTCAACACAACAAAAAAAGGGCCTGAACAAAAATGTTCAAACCCATCTAATGAACGCTTATTATATTTATTCAGCTTCAGCTTCAACGTCTGAATCTGATTCTGAATCTGCTTCAGCAGGTTCATCGCTATCAAATTGAATATCGATAGATTTTGTTAATAAATCGGCATAGCTGTATGAAACTCTTTCAAATGAGTTTTCATTTTGATCTAAATCTACGACAAAAACTGAATGGAATGTTTCTGATAAAGTTCCGCGACGGCGGACAACCTTTTTACGACCTGCTTGTGCGACAATGGTCAAATTCTCACCTAAGTGTGAATCCAAACGACTCTTAATTGTCTTCAATGATGTTGGCATTATAATAATCACTCCTTAGGAGTGAAATTCTACCACGTATCACTGAAAATTTCAATAAAATAATATATTTGTAATCTATTTTTTGCTAAATTCGATGGCCATTTGCTTAAATTGTTCGATTGAAACCTGCTCACCACGGGCATTTTCCGCGATTCCACATTTTTCAAAAACTTTTTTAATTTTTTCACGATTTTCATCGGTACGGCCTAACCAATTTAGCATATTGTTCATCAAACTCTTACGTTTTTGCATAAAAGCTGAACGAACTAACTTGTTGAAGAATTCAGGATCTTCGATATCAATTTGTTCTTTAGGCAATCTGTCCAAAACAGCTACCGCTGAATCGACTTTTGGTCTAGGAATAAATGACTTACTACCGACGATACGATCAATTCTTGCATTCATCTGTGTTTGCACGGCGATTGATAGTGAACCGTACTCACGGTGCCCCGGATTGGCAGTGATTCGTTCGGCGACTTCCTTTTGCATCATCAAAACTAATGTTTGGAAAGGATAGTCGCTTTCAATCAAGTTCAACATGATTGGTGTGGTGATGTAGTAAGGCAAGTTGGCAACAACTTTGATAGTCTTACCTTCCAAATCGTTTTCCTTAACAAACTCGTCGAGGTCAACTTTCAAAATATCTTGGTTGATTACATCGATATTATCGTAATATTGCAATGTATCGGCCAAAACTGGTATCAACTTATCATCGATTTCAAAAGCATAGACGTGTTCAGAAACTTGAGCTAACTTTTCTGTCAAAGCTCCGATACCAGGTCCAATTTCGATGGCAATTTCATCGGACTTTAAACCACTGGCATCAACGATTGCGTCCAAAACTTTTTCATTGGTTAAGAAATTTTGTCCTAAACTCTTCTTGGCGCGTAATTTATATTTACGCAAAATGTCATTTGTGCGAATAGGATCAGCAATACTTAATCTATTTTGTGTCATGAGTACTTCCCTTATCAAAATTTTTAACCGCAGCTAGTAAATCGGCTGGAGCAACTTGGAACATATTTAATCGATTCAAAAATTGTTTAGCATTCGTATACCCGATTTTTAATTCGGATCCGACTGCTAATCGACGTTGATGAGAATCTGGTTCACCAATCAAACCTAAATTTACCATATCAGCGTGATTATATTCCGCAAATTTTTCATCGGTATGGGTATAAACAGCAGCCAAAGCGGCTTTAATATCAGCATCTTTAGCGTGTTCAATGCCCAAACTGCCGTCGCTGTGCTTAGGAACAGCCTTGTTACGAGGTAAAAAAGCTTGTTTAGCATCAGGAACAGCTTTTTGAATGATAGTCCGCAGACGATTGCCATTAAAATCGGGATCAGTAAAGATAATCACGCCCCGTTTTGCTTGAGCAATCTTGATTCGTTTAACCGTTTCTTCACTGAGAGCTGAGCCAGTTGTTTCCAACGTATCAACACCCTCGTCGCCAAAACAATCTTTCAAACGATTCGTATCAGACTTACCTTCAACTACAATAATTTCTTTTATTTTTTTCATAATTATAGATTATACACTTTGTGAGCATTGTTAAATGTATGTTCAGCAACTTCATTTGGTGTAATGCCTTTGTATTTGGCAATAGCATCAACAACGTAACGTGTGTACGCTGGTTGATTTGGACGACCACGATATGGTTCTGGTGTTAAATATGGTGCATCAGTTTCAACGAGCAAACGGTCCAATGGCGTATTCTTAGCTGATTCTTGAACCTCGGGAGCATTTTTGAAAGAAACCACTCCACTGTATGAAATCCATAAACCTAAATCCAAGAACTTATTGAGCCAATCGAGATTTCCATTGAAGCTGTGCATGATAATACCAGATTTTGACATATCATGATCTTTCAAAATTCGATACATATCATCAAAAGCATCTCGACAATGGATTGAAACGGGCATGTTGTATTGTTGTGCCACATCCAATTGTTGGATCAGAACCTTTTGTTGAATCTTAGGGTCTGGATCCTCTTCCCAATGATAATCGAGTCCAATTTCACCAATTCCAACTACTTCGGGCAACTTGATTTGATTAACCAATTGCTCTTCGTTATATTCCTTAGCAAACTCAGGATGCCAACCAATTACGGCATGTAAAGGTTGATAGTTTTGAGCTAAACGAATGGCTTCAATATTGAATTCTTCGTTCGAACCGATGATTGCCATTTCGACAACATTCAACTCTTTAGCATTATCAATGTATTGTTGAGTTTTCCCGGCAAAAGCCTCGTCATTTAAATGTGTATGTGTATCAAAAATTTTCATTAGCCTAAAATAGCTCCATTTTTGTGTGAATTGTCAACGATAGCTAGTTTAACTTCGTCACCCATTTCAGTTGAAAGCAACATTCCGTTACTCCATTCGCCAACCATCTTTCTTGGCTTCAAGTTAACAACTGCAAGAACTTTCTTACCAATAAGTTCTTTGTAATCTGGGTAGAACTTGTGCATTCCTGAAAGAATTTGACGATCAACGCCAGTTCCATCATCAAGTTTAAATTGTAATAGCTTGCTTGAGTTTTCAACTGGTTTAACATCCAAAATTTCAGTTACAACCATCTTAACTTTGGCAAAGTCATCGAATTCAATTTCTTTAGGGAACTCGTCATCGGCCTCTTTTTGAGCTTTAGCTTTGGCTTGTGCTGATTTACTCAACTTGCCGCTACCATTTTTAGCTTGTTCTTCAGCCATCTTATCCTTGATATACTTAACTTCTTCTTCAGTATCAAGACGTGGGAAGATTGGTTCTGGCTTAGCAGTAACAGTTTTACCAACCACTGTCTCACCAAAATCAAGTGACTTGTCTGTATCATAATCCAAGCCCAACTGAGCAAACATCTTAACTGGAGCTTGTGTCATAACTGGACTGATCAACAAAGCAATCAAACGTAATGATTCTGCCAAGTGACCAAGAACTGATTGTAATTCAGCTTTCTTACTATCGTCTTTAGCTAGAACCCATGGCTTTGTTTCGTCGATATACTTGTTAGCACGACTGATGAATGACCAAACACTAGCTAAAGCGTCTGGAAATTCAAACTTGTCCATGTGATTACGATAGTCAGTCAATGTGTCAACGTAAGCTTTTTCAAGGTCTTTATCCAAATCAGTTGCGGCTTTGACAGTGATAATCTTACCGTCATCATATTTGTTGATCATTGAAATCGTTCTGTTCAAAAGATTTCCCAAATCATTAGCTAAATCGTAGTTAATTTTATCAACATAATCTTCTGGAGTGAAGACACCATCACTACCAAATGGCATTGCGCGCATTAGATAGTAACGTAAGGAATCAAGGCCATAACGTGAAACTAGCATTTCTGGATAAACGACATTACCCTTAGACTTCGACATCTTACCGTCTTTCATCAATAACCAACCGTGACCAAAGACTTGCTTAGGCAAATCAATATCCAAAGCCATCAAAATAATTGGCCAATAGATTGTATGGAAACGTACGATTTCTTTACCAACAAATTGAACATTAGCAGGCCAATATCTGTTAAATAGTGACTCATCGTCGCTGCCATAACCAAGAGCAGTGATATAGTTCAACAAAGCGTCGACCCAAACATAAACAACGTGTTCAGGATTGCTTGGAATTTTAACACCCCAGTTGAAAGTTGTACGAGAAATTGCCAAGTCTTCAAGACCTGGTTTGATAAAGTTATTAATCATTTCATTCTTACGAATTTCTGGTTCGATGAAAGTTGGATTGTCTTCGTAATACTTCAAAAGACGATCAGCATACTTACTCATTTTAAAGAAGTAACAAGGTTCCTTAACAAGTTGAACTTCATGACCTGAAGGAGCTTTACCACCAGTAACATTACCGTCAGCATCATGATAAACTTCTGCCATTTGTGATTCAGTGAAATATTCCTCATCGTCAACTGAATACCAGCCAGCATATTCGCCTAAATAAATATCCCCTTGTTTAATTAGACGTTCGATAATCTTTTGGACAGCTTTAACGTGATATTCGTCAGTTGTACGGATAAATTTATCATTAGAAATATCCAATGACTTCCAAAGCTCTTTGATGCCTTTAGCCATCATGTCAACGTATTCCTTAGGTTGCATGTGCTTTTCTTCGGCTTTTTGTTCAATTTTGAGACCATGTTCGTCAGTTCCTGTTAAGAAGAAAACGTCGTAGCCTTCATTACGCTTGTAACGAGCCAATGTGTCCGCTGCAATCGTTGTATATGAGTTCCCAATTGTTAATTTTCCTGATGGATAATAAATGGGTGTTGTAATGTAAAAAGTCTTTTTCTCTTGAGTCAAAATATTAACCTCCACCGCTACTAAATTGATATTAAGTATAGCATTTTTTTATATTCGTTACTTTATGGTTGAAAATAAGACGTCTCCAGGACTGAGAACATTCACCTGCTATGCGGACCGGTCCGAGCCAAAGAGCGGTCTCGAACCTCGGTTTGAAGCCTTGCCACAAACCGGCAAGTCTCCAAACTCGCCCGGTGGTGTAATGGCTAAAGCCATAACGCCACACCCACAGCGGATGAATATTCTCAGTCCTTCCGACTAATTTGTTTTCTATATATTCAGATTAATTGAACGTACTAAATAACTCTTGGTGCTAGTTGATAGCTTATTACAAATATCTCATAATCTATTAATTGCTTGAATATAAATACATTTAAATAATTTTATATTCAATTATTACTGATTAACCAGTCGGAAGAGCTGGGAAATATTTGTGTGCCGTGGTAGTGGTATAAGTACGGGAGAACTCTCCCGTACTTATACCACCGGACGTGTTTGGAGACTTGACGAACTGTGTCAAGGCTTCAAACCGAGGTTCGAGACCGCACTTTGGCTCGGGCCGTTCCGCACAGCTTGAGAATATTTTCCAGCTCTGGAGACGGCATATTTAACTAGCATCACATACATTAAATAAAAATAGAAAACTGCCTAATTTACTTTTATATCTGTGAAAAAACATTCGTGGCATCGTCTGAGATTGCCAGGATTGATGAATCTAAGTTTAAATCTTCTTTATTAATGACGACCAATTTAGCTTTCGGTGAACTGTATTCCAATAAGCCCGCAAATGGATAAACTTTGAAGCTTGTACCCACGACTACTAATAAATCAGCTTTTTGAACTGCTAGTGCCGCATTTTGAAAGTTTACTGGATTGATATTCTCGCCGTATAAGACTGTTGTCCCGGGGCGAATGATTCCGTTGTCTTCATGGTGCCGATAATCTTTTAAATAATCTTTATAATCAAATTCTTTGCCACAGGTTAAGCAGTGAATATTATCATATAAATTTCCGTGAAATTCCACGACATTTTTGGCTCCAGCTTTGGTATGCAATTTATCAACATTCTGCGTGACAATTGCACCTTTTTGATTGCTGATCTCGGCCATTTTCGTATGGATAATATTCGGTTGAACCTCTGGAAAGTACATATTATGAATAACAAAGTCATGAAAAATATCTGGGTGTTTGACCAAATTGTCATGACTCAACATGTATTCAGGCGGAAAATCATATTTCTCCCGCTTGTACAATCCATTCTTTGAACGATAATCAGGAATCCCTGATGGTACAGATACACCAGCACCAGTTAGAAAAGTTACAAACTCAGCTTGCGCTAGCAATTCTTTAAACTCTTCAATCTTATCGGACATCGGTTCTTCCTCCTACATATCTGCCGCCGGAGTGAGCGAGAAAATTATACCTGCTGTGCGGACCGGTTCGAGCCACAGTATGGTCTCGAGCCTCGATTTTGAACCGAAAATCACGTCTCAAAAGTCGTCCTGTGGTGTAATGGCTGAAGCCATAACGCCACCTGCACTGCTGGTATAATTTCTCGCTCACTCCGGCTAGTGTATTGGATTCTTCATTCGTTTAAATATTGAATATAACCGTTATTAGTTGATAATCACTTTACTTCCAACGTTCATTATTGAAGAACCTGAACGCAAAAGATATTCAATAAACTGGAAGCAGGCAAGATGTTATTGCCCAACGCCCATCATCAAATCTCAAAAACTAGCATTCGATTGTGCGTGATGAAGACCGCAGTGGTTGTGGCGTTAGGTCGGTAATTTTCCGGCCTTACACCACGGACGTATTTTGAGCTTCGCGCACCTTGCGAAGCTCAAAATCGAGGTGCGAGACCTTGGCTCGCACCGGTCTCACCGCAGACTGCATTACTGACAACCGGAGGCGGCATCCTACCTTATCAAATATTTTGTGCCCTGTTCCTTAAACACTTCTTCAACTGTATATTGATAAAATGTCTTATAAAATTCAGGAGTTACTTTTTCAGGATCCAAATTCAAAGTTGTGACACTTTGGCCGTCGTTAAGTCCTATCAAAGCAAAACCATCACGACCTGTGGCACGGTTCTTATATTCGGAATGCTTGATTTGATAAACTTGATTTAAGCTCAAACGTAATTGACGTGCTGACAATACTGGTGTGATATTCAAGAATGTATGAAAGTGCAATCCTTGATAGCCGTTGGAAATAATGATTTCGTTGTAAGCATCTAGCATATTAACTAAAGCACGACGGAATTGGAATGGAACTGACAAGTCATTATCTTCCGCAATCTTGGCCAATTTATCAGCGTACTTGAATGACATTGCAAAATCTTGTTGCCACTCAGTATCACGGCTGTGTTCACCAAAAATGATTCCATCTAACATGATCAATGTGCGATAAAAGCGCATGTTGGCACGGTCTAACTCAACCTTTGGATGCAGAGCAGCTTCAATGCCTTTTAAATATTCAGCTTTAATTTCATCAGTATAGGTACCGTCTTCTTTTTGGCGTTTTACTACTGTCACATGTTCAAGCGTTTCAAATATTGAATTAGCGAATGCTAAAACTCGGCCATCACGATCTGGTTGTCCAGTTGTTAGAGCTGATGAAATGCTTGGTTCGTCAGAAAGTTCTAGTTCAATATGATGTAATTCATGACTTAAAACAAATTCTAAGTATTTTTCATTAGTAATCGTAACTTTGATTTTATCACCAGCCATGCTGTGGTCAGCTTGATCTAGCGTTAAAACATCTTGTTGTAAGTAGTTCGCAAAGATTTCTATTTTCTTATTATATTGTTGTTCAATACTTTCGACCTGCTTTACAATAAGTTCAGGTAATTCATTAATTTCTAATCGTTTCATTTTTATACCTCAATATAAGGAGATTTTTATATGGAAATAACAGTATCTTTACCCAATAACCTGTTGCCCGATAAATATGGCAAATACGCTTCATCTGACGATATAAAAAATGGGAAACCTATTATCAGTTTCCCAATTAAATTATCAGATATTCCGGCAGACGCAAAAACTATTGCCTTAACTTTCACTGATCCTGATTCAATCCCTGTTTGTGGTTTTGAATGGATTCATTGGACAGCCGCAAATATTCCTAGTTCTCAAGTTGAATTACCCGAGAATTTCAGTCAAACGGCAACTCTTCCAATCGTTCAAGGTAAGAATAGTTCTGCCAGCCCATTACTCGATGGTCCTAGAGATGTGGCCACTGGTTACAATGGACCTTATCCACCCGACCAAACCCATGATTATGTACTCAAGGTATTTGCTCTAGATGACAATCTTGATTTGGAAAATGGTTTTTGGATGAATGAATTGCTACACAAGATGGATGGTCATATTGTCGCTACTGCGCAAAAGACTATCCCCAGTCGTGCATAATTACTGTTTATCCTGAAGATTCATTTTGTGGAAATAGTTAAACACATAACCTTCTCTAACGCCGAAGTTCGAAAAACGAATTTCCTTAGAGGGGGTTTTTTTAATAATTTCCGATATTATCAAAATTCCACCTAAAATGACTTCATATCTGCCATCGCTCAACTCTTTGATCTGACTTCTTTCTTCCAAAGAGGTGTGAATCAATTGATCAAATAATTCATCAATTTGGTCACGCGAAATAACAGAATTGTGTAAGGTCTTTTTATTTTTACCTTCACGATTCAAAATGCTTGTCACAGCCCGTAATGTCCCACCTAAGCCAACAAATGTTGCTGGGGCTTTCATCCAATTGAGACTTTCTAAACGTTGACTGATATCTTTTCTTGCTGCTTGTAATTGGTTTTCTTTGATTGGATCACTCGCCAAATATAAATCCGAGATTGAAATAGCACCAATCGGTATACTCAAGCCGTGCTTTAAACGACCTTTATTAGCCAAACTGATTTCACTGCTACCGCCACCAACGTCGACAATTAAAGCATCCTTGATACGCATCGTACTTCTAACGGCAACGTAATCGTAATATGCTTCTTCTTTTTCATTGATGATTTCTAGCCGTAAGCCAGTTTCTTTAAGAACAGCGAAGATCAATTGGTCTTGGTTCTTAGCCATTCGTACCGCGGCCGTAGCGATTAAACTCGTTCGGTCAACTTGATATCTTTCAATTCGAGTTTGAAATTTTTTTAAAACATCAATTGTTTCTTCAATTTGATCATTGGTCAAAAGTCGACTCTGAGTAATTGATTTTCCTAGTCTAACAGGCTCACGCCAACGATCCAAAGTCTTAAAACGATTCTTTTTTGAAGATCTATACACTGATGTTCTAATGGAGTTAGATCCAATTTCTATAACTGCTAACTTCAAATCTACATCACATCCCATTGTATCAATTATATAAAAAAATAGACCTACATAGTAGGTCTATTTTAATATTCCTAAATAATGGGCGAAATAACTTTACAGTGCCGCCGAGGGTGGACAGATTTTTTTACCCGATGTGAGGACCGGCACGAGCCTGAGGTACGGTCTCGAGCCTCGCTTTTGAGCCGAAAACCGTGTCTCAAAAGACGTCCTGTAATGTAAGGTCTTTCGACCTTACATTACCTCCACTACGGGTAAAAAATCTGTCCACCCTCGGCTAAGTTAATTTCATAATCTAGTAATAATCTAAATTTCATATAACAATTAACAACAGATGTCTAATTATGGTTAATTGACTAATTCCAACAATTACATAATAAATCTTAAAAAAATTACATTAGTTCGGAATAGATGAGAATATTTTCATTTCTGTAGATAATCAATTACTCATCCCGCAACTGTTTTCTATCGTTGAAGAATTGCTTATATCCCAAATAACAGGAAATAATTGAACCAATACTTGTTGATGCCAATAACATGAACGTTACCATAATTTGATACTTGATAGCTTTGACTGGATCGACCCCTGCGAAAATCAAGCCTGACATCATACCTGGTAAACTGACTAACCCCAATGTTTTGATGGAATCGATTGTTGGCTGCATGCCGCTCTTGATTGAGTCTCGCAAAATATCTAGTGACGCTAATTTAATGTCTGCTCCTAAAGCTAACTTTTCCAAAACTTGTTGATGTCTATCTGTATAAGTCTGCTTCATATTGCGATAACAAAGTCCGATGGCGACCATTATATTGCTGGCAATCATCCCTGTCACTGGCACGATTTGCTCAGGGACAAATTTGATTGAACCGGTCAAAACTAATGTTCCTAATGTGACTGTTGTTCCCACAAAAATTGCTAGCAATGACGATTGAAATGCCTTGGGAATTCCGTTGCCTCGTTTGCCTGCGTTCCATGATGCATTGATGACGATAATGACAAAGCAGGCCAACGTTAACCAAATATCATCCGCTTTGATAACAAATTTCAAAATATATCCAACAATTGAAAGTTGAACAATGGCGCGAATAACGCCGATTATAATATCTTTATCTATCCGTAATTTTTCAACGTAGCCAATGATTAAAGCCACGACTACCAAACTGAATCCTAACATTAAGGTGGAATTGGAAACTGTTAAGTTAGACATTTTGCAACACCCCATTTTTAATCGTAATTTTATCCGTCGACGCTTCAATTTCTGATTCATCGTGAGTCACACGTAAAATTGTTAAGCCACGTTCGTTAAATTCATTCAACATTTTATGCACAATTGCCTTATTCTCAGTATCCAAGCCAGCAGTAACCTCGTCAGTTATCAACACCTCTGGTTGAAAAAGTAAATTCCGTAACAATGCAATCCGTTGCTTTTCCCCACCGGAAACGTCATTAACACTCTTATCGATATAATCCTGATTGAGATTGACCATTTCCAAATATTTAATAACCTTGGCTTCATCGAATTCTTGTTTACGAACTTCAAATGGGAAAGCTAGATTATCGCGAACAGTCTTTCCAAAAAGCGTTGGCTGTTGAAAAGCATATGAAACCTTTTGACGATATTCAGTTGGTTCAAATGTGGCAATATCTTTGCCATGAAACAATACTTCGCCAGTCGTGGCACTGATCATTGATGCCAAAATTCGCATAAAAGTACTCTTCCCACTTCCGGAAGGACCGACAACCGTTAAATATTTTCCTTGTTCTATTTCTAAATTAATATCCTTTAAAATTTTGGTTTCCCCAACTTGATATGACAAGTTTTTAACTTCAAATATTTTTTCCACAAGCACACCTCTTCTTGAATTGCATTGATATATTTTTTTGTAGTTATTGTAAGTGGGTAGTAATTAAGTATGCCGTCTACAGAGCTGGGAAATATTCTCAAGCTGTGCGGAACGGCCCGAGCCAAAGAGCGGTGAATACTCTCAGCTATTTTGACGGCCTACTTAGTTAGCTTACAAAACTATTCATATAAAGCCAATTAGAATAGCTTTTTTACTCATATTTTTTTGTCGTCCACTTTGTCTAGCGCTTCTATTATCAGTTTTGATCAATTCGAAACTAATATAGGGGCAAATTTAAAACAAAGAAGGATGAATAAAATGTTATTAAATAAAAAATGTGTATATTTAGGTGTTTCGTTATTTTCTGCCATGATTCTTGGAACCACGACTTTACAAACCGCTAAAGCTGACACGACGTCCGCTTCGACGACAAGCACGCCTACAACTTCAGCACCAACTAGCTCAACTATGAGCACCACAACCACAATGAGTACAGGAACAACAGCGGCGCCATCTTCTACCAGCACAGTGACACCAACTACATCTAGTTCAACTACAACAACAGCCACTAGTGCTACAACCAAGCCAACTGCGACTACAACAAGTCCTACTCCTGCGGCTACAGGTACTACAACAAGCTCCTCTACTACAACTGCACCAACATCTACAGCCGCTGAAACTCCTCCAGCAAGTACGGCAACATCTACTACTCCTGCTACTAGCTCCACTTCTACAACAATGAGTGCAACAACAAGTTCTCCTACAACTACAGCATCAACGACTACTAGTTCTGCACCTGCAACTTCTGGTACCACAACCAGTTCTTCCACAACTACAAAACCAGCTACTACCAGTCCAACACCCGTAGCTACCGGAACTACAACAGCCACAACGCCAACCTCTACTAGTTCTGCACCTGCGACAGCTAGTTCAAGTACAACAACTTCTTCTACTGCAACAACACCTACTTCTACAGGTACGAGCGCAACAAGCTCATCTACAACTACAGCACCAGCTACTACTAGCACAACTGCCTCAACCTCTGGAAAAACAGCTACTGCTTCTACAACCACGACACCAGCAACAACTAGTTCAACTCCTGCCACAACAAGTTCTACTACGACAGCATCAACTACTAGCGGATCCACAACTAGCTCATCTACGTCAACAAAGCCTGCATCAACGACTACCCCTACTGGAACTACAACTACTCCCGCCAAAACCGGAACTGCAACCACACCTCCAGCTACGACAACAACTACCACGGCAACCACAGGTTCAGCCACATCTCCATATGCCATCCCTAGTGATGTAACTAATGATACGGTTATCACATTTACTGATCCTAATTTGGAAAGTGCGGTAAAGTTTGCTTTGAAAGTTCCTTATACTTCTAACTTAACCGTTGGGGATATTAGATCATACACAGGCGGCTATTTGCTCGTATCAATGAATTCTTACGAATTAGCTCATCCAAATGGTCCAACATCATCTCCTGTACCTGGTGCTTATATTTCTGATGAAGACAGTACTCCAATTGAAAGTCTCGATGGTATGCAATATCTAACACTCTTACCTGCCAAATCAACAGTTGGGGTTCAAGTTAACCTAGCTTCTGATCCAAAAGCCAACCCTGATTTAACTCCATTGGAAGGCATCAAATTAGCTAGTTTGGACTTAGCTGGTAACTTCAGTGATTCAACTGCCAAAGAAATTGACGTCAGCCAAATCAGCAATCTCGATTTATCCGTGGCCGGTACTCTAGATTTGGAAGGTAACACCGATACTAACGGTATTACTCAAGCAGAATTGGATGAAGTGGCCCCAACAATCAACAAGTTTGCCAACAATGGTCAAGGTTTCAATATGATTGAATTCGACAACTCTTCTATCAGCGATTTTTCACCTTTGAAAGGTACTGAAACTGGCAAGAGTGTCATGATTGATGCCGTCAGCAACACTATTACTGACAAAACTCCAGTTTACGCTGTCGATGGTGAACCAATTAGCTTTACTGCTCCAAAGTTTCTCGACCCTAGTGGCGTGGATCTAGCACCGCAATACACTTATTCCGGTTCAACTACTAGCGCTGACTTGAAGAACGGTAACCTAACAAGCGATGGCGGTGACAAATTTACTTTAACTAACGCTGACCCTACCGCAAAAACCTTGAGTTATGGTAACTATGGCTTTCACAACGGGTTTACTAAAGGCTCTATGATTCAAGAAAATGTCGGTAATACCTACTTTGAATCGGCCACAACAGTTAACCAACCACTCATTTGGCAAGCTCACCCAACCGTAACTATTAAATATGTCAGCTCCACTGGAGCTCCAATTATGAAAAAGAAGGGTGTTCCATTAACTAAGACTCTTAGTGGTACCAAGATTGGTTCAGCCTTTGATTTAGCAGCTGACAGTAGACTTGATGGCTACAAGTTAACTAGTCCAGCTAAACTACTAAAGGGTGCCTATACTCAAGACCCACAGACAATTACTTTGAAATACAGAAAAGTTGCAAAACCTCACACAAAACCAGTTGCTGAATCTACAACTCCATCTGTAAAACCTGCCGTAAAACCAGCTAAGAAACCAGTTTCAAAGACAAAGCACCCTGCTCCAGCTCGTGAAGAAGTCGTTATCCATACTTTGACCAACGATCCAGATTTAACTGAAATCGGCGTTCACGGAACAACAGTTATCAACGGCAAACCATTCTATCTCCTAACTGACGGTGAATTTGTCGAAGCTAACGATTACGATGCCGTTGCTTCAACTAAAACAGGTGTCCTTATCACTCACAATGTTCCACTCAAACTTGTGGACAGCGAAGGCAAACCTGTCAGTGAAAAACTTTATCCAAGCACTAAATGGAAATATGACAGACTAGTTGCTATTGGCGGCGAAGCATATTATCGCTTAGCTAGCGACGAATACTTGGCAGTCGACTCAGCCACTGCCTTTACCCCTGCTCCCGCTAAAGCTAAAGTTCACCTAAGTGCTAAAACTGCTGTTTATGATTCTCAAGGTAAAAAGCTCAGATTAACTCTACCAGCTGGCAGTACTTGGAGAACCGATGGTTGTATTATGGTCGATGGCGTCAAGATGTATCGTGTCGCTACCAACGAATATGTTCCTGCATAATCTAATCAACAAAGGAATCGGTAATCGAAACAAGATTATCGGTTCCTTTTTATGTGATTATTTGTAATTAAATTAGTCTAATTTTAATTTTTTCGTTGAATTATCACTTTCAAACCTTATACTTAACACAACAAGCTGGTCTTTCCCAGCTACTTATTAAAGGGGTTGTTTATTATCACATCTGTTCTTTCTGTTCAAAATTTATGCAAAACTTTTCCATCGCACGGGGACGACTTTAAAGCTGTTGATGGTATTAGTTTTGATATTCACGCTGGTGAAATTGTTTCTCTACTGGGACCAAATGGTGCCGGCAAAACTACCACGGTCTCAATGGTCGGTGGCTACTTAATCCCTACTAGCGGTCAAGTTATCATCAACGGCATCAATCGTTACCAAGATAAATTCGATTCAAAAGTTGGGATTGTCCTTGGTGGCGAACTAGGATTTTACGGTCGTGCTAGTGCGGCTGACAATTTGATGTTTTTTTCAGATTTAGCCCGAGTTCCACGCAAAGAACAACGTGCTGAAGTTGCCCGTGTATTAGACCTAGTCGAATTAACAAATGTTGCCAATAAAAAAGTTCAATTCTTCTCTCGTGGTATGAAACAAAGATTACACATTGCTCGGGCATTATTAGGCAATCCACCGCTTTTACTATTAGATGAACCTACATCTGGATTAGACGTTGAAATTTCAGCTGAAATCCATCGGATCATCAAGCAATTGGCATCAAAAGGTGTCGCAATCTTATTAACTAGCCACACCATGAGTGAAATCGAATCCTTGGCCGACCAAGTTTTATTAATTGGTGCTGGAAAAATCTTTTCTTCTGGTACAGTTGCCGACTTAATCAAGCAATCTGACGTTCATCACATCGACCGACCTGCAACTTTGGAAGAATCATATTTGGCCATTGCGCCAAAATTGCGGAGGCCTTAATTATGAGATTTATCAGACTTTTTTGGTTTCATTTAAAAATTTACGCAACTAACCAATATTTTATTTGGCTGACAATCTCCAGTACTGTTTCAATCTTCTTGCTGCAATTTGTAATGGCGTACTCAACGCATAATCTCAACGATCCTAGTCTATGGTTACGAAGTGGCGTGTTTGGATTATGGTCATCAGCAACAACTTCTGCGGGATGCATTGGCTTCCAACGTTTTCAAGGAACTTTACCATACATAACCAATACCAGAATTGACAGTCGCGTTTCTCTAATGGCATTACTATTGCCTGCTTCCAGTTTTGGATTATTGGCTTTTCCAATCTCATATCTTCTAGCAATTATTCTCGGCGTCAATCATGCCAATTTATCATGGTCAATTGTCTTTTTAGTCCTAGCTCTATGGATCTCGGCATCATTGATGGACTTTCTAATCGCTGCCTTTTTCCTACTAACAACCAATGCTATCGTTTATGAAGAGCTAGTGACGATTCCTCTATTACTAGTATCTGGACTATTTTCGACCGCACCAATTTTAAAGCCAATCTTAGCTCCATTTCAGTGGTTGGTTCCTATCTCGGCACCGGTTCATGCCCTGCTAAATCAGTCCGCAAATTTTAATTTCTTAGCTTTCTTAACTAGCTGTCTTTTGTGGATTGTTGTGACTTGGTTCGTTGCCAATCGTGTAATACTTATCGCAAAACGAACTGGGAATGTGGGGTTGATGTAATTATGAAAGTTCAATTTTCGTCATTATCATATTTGCAAAACTGGAAGACACGTTTCGTGTATTTCATCTTGATTCCGATGATTAATCTGTGCCTACTAGTCCTAATTAATGCTCAGTATACAAATACTTTTAATTGGTCAGTCGCAATCGCCACAACAACTTTATCCGGTGGTTCCTTAGCAATGTCCAGTATTTCCCAGCTTTTTGTCATGGACCGAACTTTAAAAATCGACCGCGAGCTGGTAGTTAATCGTCCATTCTCAGTCAGATATTGGGGTGATAAAGTCCTCACATCTGCTCTAGCTGGACTGGTTTTAATAATTACTAACTTAATCATCTTAGGACTTTTACAGGCTCCAATTAACCTACTATTTAGATCAATTGCAATGGCTCCGCTCATCATCATTTCAGGTATCATTGTTGGCTTTTTGGCTGCCATCGCCGCTTGGAAGATGAACAATCCTTACTTTTACATGAACCTGATTGGCGCTTTGACAACCATCGTTGCTGGGACATTGGTTTTAGTTGAAAAATATCCACAGTGGCTACGAATAGTCAGTTATTTCTTTCCCTTTTCACAGACTATCCGCTATGTTGTCACCGGTCATGGATTAATCTACTGGGATTTGATTGTTGATATGATTTGGTTAATATGTGGAGTTATTTGTTATCGAGTTCAGATCAAGAAAATATTGAAGGCACCAGAGCAGATTTTTTAAGGGCCGCCTCCGGTTTTCAGTAATATAGCCTGCTATGTGACCGGCGCGAGCCAAGGTCTCGTGCCTCGATTTTGAGCTTTGCATAAACCGCAAATCTCAAAATACGTCAGTGGTGTAAGAAAGGAAAATCGCCTTTCTAACGCCACTCTCACAGCTGTCTATATTACTGAAAAACTACGGCTAACGGATTGCTTGACTAAATTAATTTTTCAAACATAAATACCAAATAATCATCCAAAATATTAATATCAAAATTCAATACGCTTAATACCAAAGATTAGTTAAATTAAAATCAACTAAAACACTAGCCGGAGACTGGCAATAATATAGTACGCTGTGGAGGTGGCGTTATGGCTTTAGCCATTACACCACGGGGCGACTTTGGATACTTGCCGGGCTTGCAAGGATTCAAAGCGAGGTACGAGACCGCACTCTGGCTCGGACCGGTCCCCATATCGGACTATATTATTGTCAGTCTCCGGCGTCATTCCATAATACAAAAATAAGGTTCAGAACTCCCATATCTTGGGAATTCTGAACCTTATTTAACTATTTTTGAGCTTTAATCTCTTGAATAAGTTTTGCTTGAGCTTCAGCCTTAAATGCCTTTTCAGCTTGTTGGGTAACTTGCTTTTGTTCATCCGCTGTCATCTTAGGATTAGCCTTCATGGCCTTCATAACAGCTTCTTTAACGTAAGTTGCGCCTTCTTGCTTCATTTGTGCTTGGAAAGCTTTGCTCTTCATTTTCTTTTGTAATTGACTTGCTTGTGTAGTTGTTAGAACTAACCAATCATTGCCAACTTTAAAAGTATTTGTCTGCTTAACGAATTCTTTGTTGTTGTCAGAAATTCCGAACAAGAATGAATAAAATCCGTTCTTATATTCCCAACGTGTTGTCTTTCTTTCCAAAGTTGCAGCTGAATAGTTTCCAGTCTTAACTTTGTTTGTAACATTAACATCAACTTTAGTTGTTGTAGGTTTCTTCTTATTAGAAGTCTCAGGTGTGCGGTAAATGTAAACATCTTCTTTACCCTTAGTACCCAATTCTTTCTTCAACAGAAGGTTTGAACCTTTTTGAACTGATTGAATCTGATAAGTCTTTTCACTGACCACTTTTTGCATACCAAAGTGACCGTATTCGTTGGAAACTAATAGTACCAATCCTAGTATAAAGAAAGCGATGAAGGTGAATGATAATGTGTAACCGACTTTCTTATTGTTCAAGAAAACAGCGAAGTAATAAGCTAAAATCGCAAAAACCAGTATAGAAATAAGAACCATTATTCTTCACCCGCCAATCTTGTTTTCTTTAATGTATCAGTATCGATAGTCTTTGATTTAGAGCTGTTTGTAACTAACAAACTGATCAAATAACCGGCGACACAGAATAGAATGGCTACGGCAAAGGCAGCGTGATAACCACTCAAAGTGGCGTTGAAAAAGTCATTCTTATATTGAAGTGGTGCTTGTGTAAGGATTGCCTTACCTGGCTTCAAATTGTTTGTAACATTAGTCAAGACACTGACCAAAATAGCTGTACCCATTGAACTGAATACCTGACGAACAGTGTTATTTACGGCTGTACCATGACTCATCAAACTGAATGGCAAAGCGTTCATACCGTCAGTTGTAACAGGCATCATGACCATGGAAATACCAAACATACGAACCATATAAAGTACTACGATATCAAGAACTGGTGTTGATTTTGTCAAGAATAAGAATGGAATTGTACCGGCAGTCAATAAGAACATACCCATACGTGCCAAGTCTTTAGGTCCAAATTTATCAAATGCATTACCAGTAATTGGACTCATGATACCAATCATCAAAGCACCAGGTAGCAATGTTAAACCTGAATGGAAAGCTGACATGCCTTTAACGATTTGTAGGTATAGTGGTAGAACCATTTCAACACCAATCATTGCCATGTTAGTAACAGATGACAAAGCGGCAGCAATGGCGAATTTCTTTTCTGTGAAAACACGTAATTCCAAGAATGGTGTCTTCATGTGTAATTGGCGGTAACCAAATAATAGAATGAAAATAATACCGACTGCGATTGAACCTAAAACAGTCATTGAACCCCAACCGTCATCACCAACTGATGAGAATCCATAAAGAATGGCACCAAAACCAACGGTTGATTCAATCAATGAAAGAATATCTAGCTTTGAACGACGAGTCTGAATAACGGGTCTCATAAAAATGAAAGCTAGAATCAAAACTAGGATAACGATAGGAATGATCATTCCGAAAAGATCTCTCCATGACCAGTTATCGATGATGAATCCTGAAAGTGTAGGTCCGATAGCAGGAGCAAGTCCAATAACCAAACCACCAAGTCCCATGGCAGCACCACGTTGGTTAGCCGGGAAAATTGATAACATAACAACTTGCATAAGTGGCATTGTGATACCAACACCAACCGCTTGAATCAAACGACCTGCAAGAATAACTCCGAAAGTTGGAGCTGTGAAACACATAATTGTACCGACCAAGAAAGTCGACATAGCGATAATATATAAAATCTTTGTACTGAAGTTATTGCTCAACCAAGCAGTAACTGGAATCATAATACCGTTAACCATCAAAAATCCAGTTGTTAACCACTGAACATCTGAAGTTGTAACACTGAATTCTTTCATCAATGTTGGGAATGCGGTTGTCAAAATTGTACCGTTTAAAACTGTACAGAATGTACCAACAAGTAATACCAAAACCAATAAGTTACGGTTAAATGGCTTGCCGTGTGCATCCACAATTGCTTTATTACTAGGCATAATTGTAAATCCTCTTCTCCAAAAAATTATTTAGAAGGTATCTCGATGCTGTCTAAATTCTTATAAACCTTTTCTAATATACGCTCCAGTTGTGCTTGTTCCTCTGAAGTAATACCCTTAAACATCACTTCATTGCTTGCATGAAAATCACGCCGAACTTTGTCATAAAGCTCTTCACCCTTCTCGGTAATAGTAACGATTTTTCGTCGACCATTATCGGGATCAGGTTTGCGCAAAACATATCCATAATTCTCAAGTTTTTTCAATGAACGGGCAACAATCGCACCATCGGATACAGTGATTTCAACAATCTTATCCTGAGTGCAAGATTTGTTTTTATAAACGATTGATAGGAGGATACTTTCAAAAGCATTTAATCCCTTATCCTTCAAATAACCAGATGCGATTCGTCGTTTGATTGACGTATATTTCATCACAAAACCAATTAAATTATAATCATCCATAAATTCACCTCATTTTATTTAAAAAAACTTTTTCTTTTTTAAGAACAAATGACATCTTACACCCGACTCTTGACAATATCAAGAGTTATGATTAATTTATTTTCATAAAATTTGATATTTATTTTCAGAAAGCTGTTTGGGCTTGCCACTCCGGTTGCCAGTGATTTTTTGTCTGCTATGGGACCGGCTCGAGCCAAAGTGCGGTCTCGACCCTCGTTTTTGAGCCGAAAACCACGTCTCAAAAACGTCCTGTGTTGTAAGAGCTAAAGCTCTAACAACACCTTCATAGCTGACAAAAATCACTGGCAACCTCCGTTAGTTATCCTGGATATTGTTCAATTCTTTTCTTCAATGCTTTGCATAATTCAAAAAAATTCAAAAAAAATAGCCCGGTATAATATAACTAAAGTTATACATATCGAACTATTAATTATTCTTCTATTATTATAAAATCCATTAAAAATACAAACCGTAGTATCAAATACACTAGCCGGAGGTGGTGAAAAAATCTACCCGCAGTGATTGTGGTGGAAGGTCGTTAGACCTTTTACCACGGGACGTCTTTTGAGACCGGTCTTCGGCTCAAAAGCGAGGGGCGAGACCTTGGCTCGCGCTGGTCCCCACCGCAGGTAGAATTTTTTCACCACCTCCGGCGGCTCCCTAAACAATTAATCGAAATAGTTAACACCAATTGCTTTTCTAACTTCTGACAATGTTTGGTTAGCTACGATATTAGCGTTATCGCTGCCTTTTTTAAGAATGTCGTAAACGCCAGGAATATCTTTTTCATATTCAGCACGTCTGTTACGGATTGGTTCAAGAATTTCTTGCAATACGTCGTTTAGATAACGTTTAACTTTAACATCCCCTAGACCGCCAGCTTGATATTGTTCCTTTAATTCAGCAATCTTTTCTGTATCTGTACCAAAGGCATCTAAGTATGTGAAGACTGTGTTGCCTTCAATTTTACCGGGATCTTCAACGTGAACGTGATCTGGGTCAGTATACATTGACATAACTTTCTTTGTGACAACGTCTGCAGGATCTGATAGGTAGATACAGTTGCCTAGTGACTTACTCATCTTCGCATTGCCATCGATACCAGGAAGTCTACCTTGGCCCTTTGGTGGGAAGTATCCTTCTGGTTCCACTAATGTATCAACGTTATAAGTGTTATTGAATGTACGAACGATTTCACGAGCTTGTTCCATCATTGGTTCTTGGTCATCTCCGACTGGAACTGTATCAGCCTTGAATGCTGTGATATCAGCTGTTTGGCTGACGGGATATGTTAAGAATCCAGCAGGAATACTTTGACCGAAACTCTTTTGCTTAATTTCAGTCTTAACAGTTGGGTTTCTTTCCAAACGTGAAACACTTACAAGGTCAAGGTAGTACATTGTCAATTCATTCAAAGCGGGAATTTGTGATTGAACTAAAATATTAGTTTTAGCTGGATCGATTCCAACTGAAAGATAGTCGAGTGCAACTTGAATTAGACTGTTACGAACTTTTTCAGGGTCACGTGCGTTATCTGTCAAAGCTTGCATATCAGCAATCATGATAAACATCTTGTATTTACCTTCATTTTGAAGCTTAACACGGTTCTTCAATGAGCCTAAATAATGTCCAATATGTAACTTACCTGTGGGACGATCCCCAGTTAAAATTGTATTTGTTTTCATGTTTTTCCTCCTGGATTCATTAAATGCAAAGATGTTTTTAAGGTGGTATAATAGCTCCCTTGCCATAAAAAAAGCGCCCTATTATATGTGAAAATATAATAGGACGCTTTAGCGTGGTGCCACCTGTTTTGTAGATTTTACTCTACCGCTCAAAGCTATAAGGTGACTACCCATACCATTTCCTAAAACAAGGTTGATAACTTTTTCAGACAGGAAGTTATTCTCTGGGCCAACTTACTTGAATTAGTACTTAAAAATGTCTATGCTTTAATGTACTCTAATTGCTATTAGCATAATTAAAAATCGACAAATTGTCAACGAGAGGTATTTTAATGACGATCAATCAATCTAAAAAAGAAGAACAAGAACGTGTCAATGCAGTCGCCGAAAAGATTGACAAAAAAATTGAACGTGTCGACGAAAGTATCGCTCAAGCTCATCAAGAAACTCACCGAATTGAACGTAATTACGGTGAAAATACAAAAGTTAATACAACTGAAATCGATGACCAAATGGAAACTAACGCTTCCGTTCAACAACAGAAACAATTGGTTGAATTGGCTGTCGAAAATGAAAATATTTTAAATAATAACAAATTAAAACTCGAGAACCTTCAAGGTTCACCATACTTTGGAAGAATCGATATCGTTGAAGATGGCGAAGAAGATACACTCTATATCGGAACGTCAACACTTCAAGATGATGATGGAAACTTTCTAATTTATGACTGGCGGGCTCCAATTTCTGGAATTTATTATAACGGTGTCTTAGGCGACGTCCATTACCAAACTCCAAACGGTCCCACAACAGTCGACTTGAAGAAGAAACGTCAATTTCAAATTGTCCACAATCATATTCGAACGATGTTTGATACCAATGAAACAGTTGGCGATGAAATCCTCCAATCAGTTCTGAGTGAATACAGCGATGAATATCTGAGAAATATTGTTTCGACCATTCAGCGTGAACAAAATACCATCATCCGTGACACTCACTCCGACGTCTTACTAGTTCAAGGTGTGGCCGGTTCTGGTAAAACATCTGCCATTCTTCAACGGGTTGCTTACTTGCTCTACCACAGCCGTTCAACGATGAATGCGGACAATATCGTCCTCTTCTCACCTAATAAACTCTTCAGTAACTATATTTCCGAAGTTTTGCCAAGTTTGGGTGAAAGAAATATGCGTCAAGTTACATTGAATGAATTCATTTCTTTACGACTAACTGGTGTGCATGTGGAAACACTTTTCGAACGTTATGAAAAAGATGAACGTAATTTACCAGAGACGACTATCAAAATTCGTCTATTAAAAGAAAGCGGCGAATTCCTCGATCAATTGTCAGAACTCGAAGAATCCCATCCCGAACACATTCTCCACTTTGAAGATGTGATTTTTGATGGAAAACCTTTCTTTACTAAAGATGAAATCTCAGAAATTTACGACCGCGTCAACCATGCTTATCACATTCCTGACCGTTTCTTAAAGACGAAAAATGTCTTGATCAAACGACTTCAAAAACGAATTCACAACGACCGCAATAAAGATTGGGTTCAAGCTGAAATTGATAACTTGTCTGACGAAGATTTTCAACAAATTATCACCGACCACAATATTGAAGAATCAGCCGACCAACGTGACATCATCGCTGAAGAATTCTTGCGTGAACGTTACGCTCCAATTTATAACGCCTTGGTCAACAACTACTTCTTCAATCCTTATAAGGAATACTCTTTCCTATTGAATGAAATGGATCAGGACCTTGTTCCTGACAACGTTTGGCAAACAATGGTTGAATCAATCGATGACCATATTGAAACTCACAATCTTAACCTCAGTGATTCAGTTGCTGTACTTTACCTGCGTGACCTAGTTACTGACAGCGGCATCAACCATGCCATTCAACATATTTTTATTGATGAAGTTCAAGACTATACGATGGCTCAGTTGAAATACATCTCCCACGCTTTTCCAAATGCCAAAATGACCTTATTGGGCGACCGTGCTCAAGATGTCTTGACGAGTTCTTATCGTAAAAAAGATTTAGTAACTGAAGTTAACGAATTATTTAGTAAGAAAAAAATCACGACTATCACACTCAACCAGAGCTATCGTTCAACTGCCGAAATTACTAACTTTGCAACAAGATTATTGCCAAATGGCGATGAGGTCAAAGCCTTTTCACGTCAAGGTGAAGACCCAGTTATCAAAGTCTTCGACAACGACGATTACTATCAAGGTTTGAAAGATACTGCTCGTGAATTGAATAAAAAATATGATACCGTGGCGATTTTGACACGTAATCAAGCTCAAGCTGAACAGATTTATACCCATTTCAGTGACGAATCAATTATTACTTTGATCGACGCTGATTATCGTTCCATTCCTAAGGGTATTCTCGTCTTACCAATTTATTTGGCTAAAGGCTTGGAGTTTGACGCCGTTATCGGACATGATGTCTCAGCAACAAACTATCCAGATGAACGTAGCACTGATGTGTTGTATACGATTTGTACGCGTGCCATGCATAGTTTGACGTTATGTGTTGATAAGGAACTCTCACCATTGTTAAGTCATGAACCAGCTAATTTGATTTCAGAACCATAAAAAAAGAGCTCCCAATTGGGAACTCTTTTTTTGTTACCGAAACGTGCAACAAAACATAACTTTTTCCACTTAAAACAAATAAGAGCAGCAATCCAAAATCGGATTACTACTCTTATTTGCCTTAATACTCGAAAGCTGAACATGTTTTGTTGCACTCTTTAAATAATAATTGTACCAACAGCGGCACTGACCATCGCAACGAAGATAGCCATTTTTTCATCTTTTGTATATAGGTATGTTAAAGCATAGCACCAGCCCAAGGCCATCATCATCATGAATTGGAAAAGTGAACCAGGTAAACTGATCAATCCACCAACAACACCACTGAGGATAATTCCCATAACGGCACTATATGCAGAAGTCTTTCTAAAGAAGTAATTAAAGAAAAATCCTGTCTGAACTAGCTGTTGTTGAACCGCCACGATAAAGACGTTAGCAATCATATTAAACAGAAAAACGTTTTGGTCAGAACTCAAAACATCATCGTTAGCAAAGCTAGGCAATTTACCAGTAACTTGCAAATAACTCACCATGATTCTTAACAAACAAACCATGATAATCATTAAACTGACCAGTCCGATATTTGAAACTAATGAATAAACAAATCCATCAGCTGTATCTGAAAATGACTTCTCTTCACGGACATATTTTCTAATCATCAAGAATAATGTGACCAAACCGACAACAAAGAATGCAATGACCACGGGTGTATCGAGACCTTTTTGGTTGGCAGCATTATTCTTCAACATCAATGTTCCAATTGAAAATGCAATCCAAATTAAATATCTAACAAAATCAGTTCCTGGGGATTCTCCTACGCGCATAATAACTTCTTCCAATCAATAATTTTACTTTGTCATTATATCATACGCTAATACTTCATTTTCAGTCGGTTTTCAACTATTATTAAAGGGTGCCGTCTCCGGAACTGAGGTTAGTCACCCTGCTGTGCGGACCGGGCCGAGCCAAGGTCTCGTCCCTCGGTTTGAAGCCTTGCAAAAACCGCAAGTCTCCAAACACGCCCGGTGGTGTAAGAACGGCAAGGACCGCCGTCCTAACGCCACTTCCACTGCAGTGGACTAACCTCAGTTCCTCCGACTAATTTAACTGTTTATAATTTGGTTATGCTGAATTAAAGATTGAACAAATTTTAAAAATTTATTCAATTCTTAAACTTTTATCATCTTATGTTTCCAGAAAACATATATATTGCAATATTTAATACCCTAGCCATCGGATGTAAGTGAAAAAATCTGCATTTGTTACTTACATCCGATGGCGGAAGCATTTGGAGGAACTTTTTAATGAACAAAAATCACCGAATTTTTTACCTCGATTTTATTCGTGTTATCGCTATTTTTTTGGTCATTTTCATTCATGTTTCCGCAATCGATACCATCAAAAATATCGGTACGGGACAATGGCAGATAACCAAAATCCTTAATTATTTTGCCCATATCAGTGTGCCAGTTTTCTTCATGATCTCTGGCTCGTTACTATTAAACAGTAAAAAAACTACTTCGCTTAGTTATACGTGGAAACAACGAATCCCGCGGGTCACGGTTCCTTTTATCATGTGGTCGGTCATTTCGCCGATTGTAGTTGGAATTTACGCCCATTCATTGTCTTTTCACAATGTCTTCAGCGTTGTAAAAACAATTCTTTATCATCCCACATCACCAACACTTTGGTTCATGTATCCCTTAATTGGAATTTACATTTTGTCACCGGTTATTAAAACTTTCGTGCAAAATGCTACAACTGAGATGTTAGTCTATGTCACAGGCATCTGGCTTGTCACCTGTTCACTTTTACCATCGTTAGCAGTACTTCTACCTAAAGATATTCAAACTATCTTAGAGCTTTCGCCAGTCGCTAACTTCTTCTTGGTTGGTGGCTTCACTGGTTACTTCATTCTTGGATATTTATTAACCAAGGTAAAAGTCGAAAATACTAACAACATCGTACTAGTTTTAATCTTTTTAATTTCTGGAATTGCTGGAAATTACGTTTCCACTGCCGTTCCTCAAATTTATGACGTTAATAATGGCTACTATGTCACTTCAATTTTCATCCCTATTATGTCAGTTGCAGCGTTCATTCTTTTGCAAAAATGGGGCAGCCGTATTAAATCACCTACAACGATTAAAACTTTTGAATTCTTATCACCATTAGTCTTCGGAGTTTATCTAATTCATAATCTCTTGATTCTATACGTGGAACCTTGGTTTACTAATCACTTGGCAGTACACGGATTAGCAGCCACATTCATGCGTTACATCGTTGTCAGTATTTTGTCAGTCTTGATCATCTGGATCTTTAATTTGATTCCCGGTGTTAGATATTTGTTAAACGGAACTTCTAAGAAGAAAAAATAATTACGAAAAAAAATCGTAACAGCCATTAATTGGTTGTTACGATTTTTTGATTTCTATGAAATTTAGTTTTCTTTCTTAATGTGTGTTGCTTTTAAAATCAAACCAAATGCTAACAAGATCACACCACTAATTGTTGCGAAAATACCTGTGGTTGCACCGGTTTGTGGCAATAAGCCAGAGTTTGATGTGCTATTTGGTGTTTGAGATACATCGCTGTTCTTACCAACAACATTTGGTAATAGACCGTTATTCAAATTACCAGAAGTGCCAGGATCAGTTCCTTCAGAACCACCGTTAGTGATTAGATTTCCTTCACCGTCGGTATTTTCATCAGTGCTGCTGCCCTCTTCATTGCCGTTTCCATCTTTATCATCAGTATCAGTACCGGGTTTTTCGGTATTTGGTTTCTCAGTACTTGGCTTTTCAGGGTCAGTTGTGTTGCCAGTTTCCTCACCTTCATTGCCTTCATTCTCATCTGGATCAATCAGACCACCAGTATCAGGGTCAATATCTTTTTCCTCTTCTGGAATATCGGGGTTTTCAATATTAGGCTTATCAAGCCATTCTTGGGGTAATTCACCAGGGATTACTATAGGTTTCTCAAATTCAGTTTCTGTTTTAGAGTCATTCTGCAAATCCCATCTGTGTGATTCCGCATTAATGTTTACTTTATTAGCAGCGACGTTACCATCAAAGTTTTGATTAGCTGTAACCGTGGCTTTAGGTGCCAAAATACTGCCTTGGAATGGACGGTCAAGAATTACTTCACCATCATATAGTTTATTATCTTTTGTACCATCATAAAAATTCCAAAGCAAGTGGTTATCATCAAAGAATTCAGTTTCTTGGTTAGGACGGTCAACGTCACCATTTGCTGTTCCATGATTATAAATCAATTTGATTTGTGAGTTAACTACGTAAGGATCTGCTCCCTTTGTATCAACATTAATTATAATGTTGGTTCCACCGGCATCTTGTGATAGTCCATAAATATAAATTGGTGTACCAGAAGTAAGTACACTTGGATCAAAATCGATCACAATACGGTTTCAGTCGGTAACTTCATAATCTTGCAAATTAATAACACGTTGATTTTGATCAGGAAAATCATCATTTGTTACTTTAATCTGTGGTGTCATAGTGGCTAATGACGTTGATTTATTGCTCAAAAATTGGTCAAGATAATTTTCGATATTAATATACTTATTTCCATTTTTATCTTGATAAATTTCATCTTCATCAATGGAATTGGCATCATCACTGCCATTTTTTATATGGTCCAAATAAGTTCCATTGATACTTGGACGATTTTTATTCGAAACATCAATGTCATTGTTTTCACCAAAGACAACTTTATTGGCACGATTTTCATTGCTATTTACGAATGAGCTACTTGAAATATTGTGTGGTGTTTGAATATAAGAAACTTCCTTTTCAAGCGTACCATCTATAATGTTAGTCCCAAAGTTAACATTGCCATAAAAATCCCCGACGGCCACGTTACCATTTGTATGTGCATTCAAATGTGCTTCGTTAGCAAAAATATGGAAGTTAGATGCATAACCAAGTTGATTTGAGTCTTCATTAGAGAAGTCATCACTAACATGTCCACCATCTTGAACAGAATCATTAGCAGCTTGAGTTACTGCTGTGCCATTACTTGCAGATTGTGTAGTAGCCACACTATTAATTCCATTTTTAGCAATACTTGTATTTGTTGAATTAGCATTACCAGTTGTATCAGCTTGAACAGTAGTACTGATTCCCATAAGTACAGCTGCACTAAGTGCGACACATGATAAAGCCCATTCTTTTCCCTTTTTATTTAACATAATTAACTAAACCACCCTCATTAATTTAGAATAATTATTATCTGTTATAAATATGGTAATAAATTATTTATGAAAATTATTACGCTACTCTAAAATATTGTCAAATCAGGATTTATATCACTATTAATGCATTTAATGGTCTATACAATCTAAAAATAAGAGACGTAAAATATCCGATAAATTTGAATTAACCTTCTAATATAAGCAAACAAACTAGTCGGAAGAACTGAGAATATTTACCCGCTGTGGGTGTGGCGTTATGGCTTTAGCCATTACACCACTGGGCGTGTTTGGAGACTTACCGGTCTTTGGTAAGGCTTCAAACCGAGGGACGAGACCTTGGCTCGGCCCGATCCGCATAGCAGGTAAATATTCTCAGTTCTGAAGACGGCCAACTAAAAAACGCCTAACAATTTGTTAGACGTTCATTTCTTTTTTTATTTCTTAGTCGTTAAATCGGGGAGGAATTTAACATTAATTTCTTGGTTCATCACCCATAGCAAAGACTGCCACGCAACCAAATCCTGTGTGACTGGAAATCGTCATACCAATCGGATAAATTTGAACGTCAGCTGTACTAATATGTTCAATAATCCGTGCTTTGACAACCTCCGCAGCTTCATAATCGCCACTTGTCGTAACAATCACTGGTTGTGTTGGGTCACTCTTCATTGCTTCTAGCGTTTTGTCAGCTAGTTCAAACAATGATTTCTTGCGCGTTCTCGTTTTAGAAACCATTCGTAATTTACCATCGGGATCAACATCTAAGATAGGTTTCACCTGCAATATTGTCCCTAGAGCGGCTGAGGTTCTGGAAATACGGCCACCATGATAAAGATAATTTAAATTATCAACTGTAAACCATGATTGTAATAACATTTTATTTTCGTCAAACCATTTTACGAATTCATCTAAAGTAGCTCCAGATTTTTGTAACCTGATAGCTTTAAGAACCATTAAACCTTCACCACCACTGGCAGCGAGCGTATCAACAATACGAATATCGGCGTCAGGATAAGTTTCTAACAATATCTCTCTAGCTTGATTAGCACTCGACAATGAACCACTTAGTCCGCCGGAAAATCCGACGTAAACAATTGGTGTTTTACTTTCAACATATGGTTTAAAGAATTCTAAGTATTCGCCAACGTTGACCTGTGTCGTAGTGGGCATAATGCCAGCTTGAATTTTTTTGTAGAAGTCATTGATATCATAACTTTTTCCAAAATCATTGATTAAATCTTGATCACCAATCTTCGTATGAAAACTGATAGCGGCAACGTTACTTGCCTCTAAAGTAGCTAGCGGTAAATCGCATTCTGAATCAGTCAGTATTTGATACATTCTCCCGCCCCCTATGGTTGGATTAGTGAGTTAATTACAGTTCGTATTTAAGCCACTGAATAATAATACCATTTATTTTGGTTTTGTAAACTATGTTATCTAGTTTTTAAAACTAGGTGTATTTCCCAAATAAAATACACTCGATTTAGTTATGGATCATAATTAACACTTTTGTATTCAAATAAAAGTAATGAATTCCCTCTATTCAACAATGGAACTACCTTATTCTAACATTTATAAATCATATCAACTGTTTTTCATATTATGAATTTTATTCATATAGTTACCGGATAGTTGATTTCGTATAATATAATTACTCTAATGGAGGGTTATTATGTTTTATTTTGCAGAAGTATTGTTCATAATTTTAGGCATTCTGTTCATTCACTTGGGACTACAAGGAACTGAATGGAAAAAACGAATAAAGTTCCTATTCTTCGGTGGATTTTCAATAACCATGTTTCTCTGGTCACTGTACCTTCACATAACTACGGGTAACACTGGGTTGCCAGATGAAACTACCCCACTATTTTTATTTGCCATGATTAGTAGTTTATATGTTTTGGTATTAAATACAATTTATTGGTTCGCAATCAAAAACAAATTATACTCAAATTTCAATATTTCACCGTATAAAACGATTAGTTTCTATTCAATTGCGGTCGCATTAATAACCATGTTTTTATTCAACTGGATTGGACCAACAGGTTATCAATTTTTCAGTACACTTTTAACTGTAATAGCAATAATCTTTGCATTCAATATGTGCCGCAAATCCCTATTAATATGGAATCTTAAACTGATACTCCCTGACGACCCTAATAAATATGTTTTCATCAGCTTGGATAACAATTCTAGAAAAGATATTGGTGAGACTCCTAAGCATGTTATTCACTTTATAATGAGGATGGATGATGGTAGTGTCAGATTTCCAGAAGTAACAAGTAATGTTAGATATGCTTTAACCAATGTTAATTTCACACCTAGATTCACATCGCACACAACTACGAATGAACAAACATCAGATATTTTATTAACCCTCATAAATTTAAATAATAGCGAGAAGCACATTATAAAAGCCGTTGGTGAAACTGCTGATGCTAGTCTATTAAAAACAGCTTTCCTATACCCCAAAGATTTAAACAACGATGATGAACTAAAATCAGCTTCTAATAGAAATAATTTAGATAACAAGCACATGGATCTAGATGACTTAGTCAAATTAAAATCACTGCTTGATGACGGCGTGATAACACAAGAAGACTACGATATTAAGAAAAAGCAAATACTAGGTTTGTAATAATAAATAATGTATTAAAAAACAAAAAAGTATGGAAGCATTATCTGGTAGTCTTATTATGCTCTTCGGTAATACTTCACATTTATAAAGACTACTTTATTTACCATATATCAAGTTACTCAAGAGGTATGTTCTATCTCCTGCTTTCAAATCTTTAATCACTTAACTATCTATTAAAGACAGCATTAGTGGATAATGAACCATTTAATTCCCACAATACAAGTATTTTCCCGTTATAAAGATGTATTCCTCGTATGTTCAATATATAATGAATATGCAAATTATATTTTTGAGGAGAACTAATCATGGAAAAAAATGATTTTTCAAAATTAAAGAATCTTGAGAAAGATTCTGAACTTAATTTACTAGCTGTTCCCGCCAAAGGATTACAAAAATATTTTAAAGTAAAGGGAAAATTCACCTCAAAAGAAAAATTTGATAGTATAGTTGCACGGACAGGGCATGTAAATAAAAACAAGCTAACAATAATACTTAATTCTAAGTCACATGGGCCGATGATGAGATTTGATATAATCGGAACGGATCATGACGATATTCCTACACCCCACCTCCATATCTTTAATGGCGGAGATTCTATAATTAATCAAACGGTTTTGTCTAAGGACGAACTACCTGATCAATTGAAAGATTGCATAAATAATTTAGACAATGTTGTAGAAGATTTTACCTTATTTCTAAAATTTATTAATGTAGACCTATCTGACGTACAAATCACTGCTGATTTTGTATAATATACTTACTTGAAAGGAGGAATTAATCATGAACACTGACAAATGGATAAACGATTATATACAATGGATGAAAACTAAATATTCAATTAAATCATTTGACGATGGCGATGAAATAATGACTCCTTTTACAAATATTATCGGGGATCGAATAGCGATATATGTTTCTCAAATCGATGATAATGAAATTCAACTATCTGATGATGGGAATACCCTTAATGATTTAGTTTTGCTGGGTATCGATATCAATAGTAATGTACGATTAAGAATTATAAAAGATATTCTTCAATCCTTTAAAGTCCAATTAACTTCTGATCAAGTCTTAAAGATCAATGGTAAAAAAGAAGACTTTCCAATAATGAAACAGTCATTAATTCAAACCATTCTGAGAATTGATGATTTATTAATGACTCGTAAAAGTAATGTTAAAAATTTATTCTTTGAAGATGTTATGAGTTACTTTGACGATAAAGAATTCAAAGGATTACCTAATTACCCTGTAACTGGAGGCAGTGGAAATACTTATAAAATTTCATATGCAATCGGAAAATCAAAAAGCAGGCCCTTACAATTAATTCAAATACTGAATAATGCAGATTTCCAAAGAATCTCTGCAGAGATTGTTACGTTTGAAGATTTAAGGGGAAATATCGATTACAAAAAAAATAATATGAATTATTCAGTTGTTTTTAACGATATCGACAATAGTATTTCAGACAAAACTAAAAACATTGCGCAAATACGTGGCTTGGATATAATTCCATGGAGTAATAAAGAAACGATTTTAAAGCTGAGAAATTGACGCACAATTTGACGGTCTAACTAACGCAGACCGTTTTTTTGCGTAAAAAAATAGATGGGTACCATTGCCAGCCCACATCTATTAACTGCACTATATACATCATTCATTAAGCCGTCTATCGGATTTGAACCGACGACCCCCACCTTACCATGGTGATGCTCTACCTATCTGAGCTAAGACGGCGTAAACACTTTCTACATTTTAGCAAATTTCCTAAACGTAGAAAATGCTTTTAATTAAAATGCTTCGATAATTTCGGAAATTCCGGTGGCAAAGAAGAAAAATGCCAACATGAAGACGATGAAACTACCGGCCAAAACTGGATTGAATAACAAAATGATAGCGAATAGCAAGTTCAAGCAAGCTAAAATCACAATCAAGATGTAATACTTTTTCCCAAAGAAGTGGTAGAAACGTGATGTTAAAATTTGGAAAATAGCATCTATCAAGAACCAGATGGCAAACATATAGACGATTACTGCGACTCCCACATTCAGGTGAGAAATAAAAATAATACCAATAATAATATTAACAACGGCTCCAAAAATCGTCCAACCACTGCGAACGCCTAGAAATCTTGTCATCTGTGATCCAAACCACAATTGATAAACTCCACGCAAAATAACGAAGACCCCAAAAATTACGGCCAGAGTCGATAAACTCTTCAATGGATACCAAATAACTAAATATCCGGCGTATAAAGAAATCAGCCCAATAATAAAACCGAACCAGTCAAAACGACGCTTTGGTTCACTCATAAATATCCCCTCCTCTCCTCAAAAATATTTTAACATTATCCATTATCAAAGTTGAATGATATGCGCTATAATAGAAAGGCTAAGAATATTATTAGGTTAAGCGAAAGGTTGTAAAATTGTCCCCTAACAAAGAAAATTATTTAAAAACTATATATGAACTAAATTATGACTTTACCAAAATAACTAACAAACGCATCTCCGAAATCATGAATGTTTCCGCCCCATCAGTAACAGAAATGTTGAATGCGTTGGCTAGTGAAGGCTATTTAACACACTCACCATATAACAAAATCGTGTTGACTCCTAAAGGGAATAAAGTTTCCGAAAAACTAGTCCGCACGCATAGATTATGGGAAGTCTTTTTGCATGAGAAGCTTAAATATCCCGTTGATAACGTACACCATAACGCCGATGCCCTAGAACATTCATCAGATGACGACCTAGTTGATCACCTGAATGATTTTCTAGATCATCCACAACGTTGCCCACATGGTGGAATTATCCCCGGAAACGGCCAAGGTGAAACTGATGCCGATGATAAACTACTAAGTATGGTGCCAGATGGTGCCAAAGTTCAAATCGTCAGAGTATCCGATAATTATGACTTCCTACAATATTTTGGAAGTCTAAATTTGGAAATTGACGATACCATAGAAATTATTAAACATGAGAAGTTTGATAATTCATTAGTAGTTCGCAAAGCTGATGGTACCAACATTACAATCGGTGCAAAAGCTATCGATTATATCTTCGTTGAAAATAGATAAATTAAAGAAGTTCGGCAAAAAGCTGAGCTTCTTTTTTTTTGTTGCCGCTTCCGGTGGGCAGTAATGTAGTTCCGCTAGATTTTTTTATCTGATGAATTACCCAGACACAATTTAAAATACTCATTCATGATTTACATACTAATGAATCTAACATAATCAACAATTGAAAATTTATACCACCGTTATAACGAACAAAAAACAATCATTTACAAAATTCCAATCAACCATTAACTCAAGTTTTTTTGAAGATAACTAACCATTCAAGTCTATAAACAAACCCAGCCACCGGGTGCAAGTGATTGGGCTAGCCGTGAAGGTAGTATAAGTGCGTAAGCACTCATACTACGGGACGACTTTTGAGACTTGCCGGTTTTGCAAGGCTCAAAAGCGAGGTTCGAGACCGCTCTTTGGCTCGAACCGGTCCCCACAGCCAGCCCAAATCACTTGCACCCGGTGGCGGCATACTTCAATACACAAACAAAAAAAGTCCCAATGAATAAAAATATATTCATCAGAACTAAGATATTATTTTTGTTGATTATTCTCTAAAACTTTTTGATAAAAGACTGTCATTGTTAATTGCTCGTAAGGCTGTAACCAAACGGACAATAATTCATGCGTCATAGCGTTCAAAATTTCCCAGAAGAAAAATTCTAAGCACAATGAAAAGTACGTCCACTTATAACCTCGCATCAAAATTGAACTACGACTAAAAGTTGAAAATGCCATTCGTAATGACCACTTACCTTGTTGACTCTCAACATCATCCTTAAATACTAAGAATACTTGTGAAAAAATCAACAGGAACCAGACACCTGGAATGAAATACAACATAAACCCTGCTTCCAGAAATAGTCCAAACAGTGCTGTAATGAAAATCATTGGGAAGAAATAACGTCCCGAGAAAGCCTGCAAACTGTCACGTAAAGCATTGATTTGATAATCTGGATTTCGTAATTTATCAAGTACTGTATAGGAAACTCCAACACAAGCCATGATAAAGAAGAACATAAAAGCGTAGACAATAACACTTGTCTGTGGCGTTAAAGTTAACATATATTTATCAACTGAACTTGGATCATTCGCCATGTTAGACGAAATTTCGGCTAAGCGTTGACTTGTCTGATTTGGATCGGCCAAATTAACGTTCAGATTAGCCATCCAAGAAGTATAAAGTTTTGTTCCAAAAAACACTGCCAAGAATCTCAATAAGATTGGAATTACATTTAAAGAAATATTTCCTTTAATATCTTTTCGAAAAGCTCTGTGAGCCTCACGACGAATTTCTATGGCAGATATTCGATTAAAGTTAGTATTCATCAATATCCCTCACAATAGATAACGCCATTATAACAAAGATGACTACAACAACCTAATCTACTTAACTGTAATCGTTCCTTTAGTAGCTTTTACGTCAAGCAAGTTAGTGGCATCAGTTTTATTTTCAAAACTAGTTCCATAACTCTTATCGAAATAACGAACAACACCTTTATCCGTATTGAGTTTTAATCCGTCAACAGTCAACTTCTCACCTTCAAAACGGCTAGTATTCAACAGTCTAACTTGATTATTGTTCATAAAGACAGATTTTTCTATTTCAACTTTTCCATGATTAACAAAAACCTTCATTGAATCAATATTTGATTCATCAACGTCCAAACTGGATTGATCCAAATTAATACTAGGATTTTTTAGTGTTGCATTTTCTGCTTCAATTTCTGAATGTGCGCTGGCAGTCAATGAAAGATTTGTAATATTAGAATTTTTCAATTCAAAGTCAGCGTTATATAAATCAATCTTTTTGGCGTTATGTATCGTTACATCATTCAGCGACATATCGGCATCATAATCCATATCTTTAGCGGTTTTAATCAAATTATTTATCGTTACATCACTGATACGAATTTTGCTATTAGCAGTTCTTAAATCAACGTTATCTAAAGTTTTATTCATTGGAATGGTGATGGTTACTTTTTCACGTCCTAAAACGTCAACACCTACACGTCCCTTTTTGTCGCTGCCATTCACTGTCAAAGTACCATCTTTAACACTATAAGTTGGGGCTTGAGACTTATCACCATCGATATGAATCTTATAACGGTCACCAAACTTAATATTGATATCAGTATCTCGGCCTTCAACGTAAATATTGTCAAAGTCAGATAACGGATAAGTCTCATTTTTAACTTGAGCCACCTTGAAACCGTGATCCCAAACAACTGAACGATTGGCGCCCATTAGGATTCCACCTAGTAATAATAAGCCACCGGCAATCAATAAATAAAATCCCGTCACGAAATACTTACGCATTTTCTTTTTCCCCCTTCATTGGAGTTTTTCTTCCACGTAACATCTTTTTACCTAACCAACGGAAGAAAATCACGATGACACTGAAGAACCATTTGAGTAATGCAATGATGATTGGAATGATGAAGAAGTCGACACCTAGAATCAATAGTCCGACACCAACATAGAAAACTGTTGTCGCAAATGATTGGAACATAACCGATAATCCGATAAAGATAGCTCCAATTCCGCCGACTACTGACATGGCGACCATGAATAGGAATAGAAGAATGAACAAAACTCCTAAACCTAAGAACAAGACAATTAATGGAATCAATATAACAGCAATCATAATTGCCACTGGTGATGCCATTAACGCCAAGATAACTAAGCCAATCATTTTCAAATTTTTGGAAAAACGTTGATTGCCTGTCATCTGTCCATTATCGACACTTTGATAATTTTCCTCTGACATCTTAATCGAATAGTCTGCCAAAACCTTACGTGCCAAATGTTTTGGTGTTCCCAACTCATTAATAATGGCATCTGATGATTGTAAATTAGCATCAATGATATATTCTCGATAAAATTCAAGCACATCTTGTTTTTCTTTATCACTTAATTGATGTAAATATATTTCAAATTCATCAATATAAGTATCAATCGCTTTATTCTTCATTATTCCCCTCCAAGATAGCATCCGTAGCTGCCTTTAATTCTTGCCAATTGCCTCTGATTTCATCCAAACGTCTTAGACCCTGATCGGTAATCTTATAGTAGCGACGATTCCGACCTTCATAGGCCTCATCGTAGGTACTCAACCAATCCTCTTTTTTCAGGCGACGCAAGATGGGATACATAGTTGATTCTGATATGGGAAAAACTTTCTTGATTTCCCTAGTAATCGCATAACCGTAGTAATCCTCTTTGGTCAACAGAGCTAAAACTGAACCCTCAAGAATCTCAGTCGAAACTTGAATTGCCATATTATCTCCTCGTTTCTCAATATTATACGTCGTATAATATGTTTTCATTAACAATATATTATAAAGTATATGCTATGTCAAGTTTGCCGCCGGAGGGGGTGAGGGAGTCTACAAGCCATGCGACCGGTGCGAGCCAAGGTCTCGCGCCTCGATTTTGAGCTTCGCAAGGTTCGCGAATCTCAAAATACGTCAGTGTTGTAAGAACAGAAAAGCACTGTTCTAACAACACTTTCATGGCATTTGGACTCCCTCTCACCCTCCGGCTCGTGTATTTTTTGATTCAGATATTTGATATTCTGCAATTATTAAACATATAAATAACTCAAATCTATTGAGTTTCACGAGGAGAAACTTAATTGAACTAAACTATTGATTACAAATTTCAGATCCTGTCGTTTAAAAATAAAATAATTCTAAATATTTAATAACAATTAGAAAAAAATTCACTGATATAATATCAATTTACCTACCGATACGTAAACAAATATCATTAACATTGCAGAACGCCAATAAAATAGCCGGAGGCTGGCAGTAATTTAACACGCTGTGGAGGTGGCGTTACGGCTTTAGCCGTTACACCACGGGGCGAGCTTTGAAATTTGCGGTCTTTGCAAAGTTCAAAGTCGAGGCGTGAGACCTTGGCTCACGCCGGTCCCCATAGCGAGTTAAATTACTGCCAGCCTCCGGCGGCAAAATAAAAAAAACTTGACTTTGGTTTTAATCCGCATTAAGATAACTTCAACATTTTAAAACAAATATAAAAAGCGACGACAGAAGAGTAATCGAGTAAATCAGTCCAGAGAGTCAACGTTGGTGTGAGTTGACCTGATCCTTGATGAAACACATCTGTAAGTTGAGTGATTGAAACAAGTAGGTCATTTCGGTAGCCCCGTTACAGCTGAAGTTATTGTAACTTCATAAGTCTAGTATCGTGAGATATTAGTAACCAGAGGTGGTACCGCGAATATTCGCCCTCTTAGTCTTTTGACTAAGAGGGTTTTTTGTTTATTTGCGAACCTTTTTACAATAACTTCCTGAGGTCAGTATCGTGAGATATTGGCAAACTCGAGGTGGAACCACGTCAAGACGTCCTCTAGCATATTTGCTAGCGGGCGTCTTTTTTTTATATTTAACAAAGGGGAGAAAAAATTATGATGAATTATATCTTTGAGATTTTACCGTCATTATTAAGCGGTACAGCAATGACATTAAAAGTTTTCTTTTGGACAATCATTTGTTCATTGCCATTAGGGGTCTTGGTATCACTCGGACGCAGCTCCAAATTTAAACCACTCAGCTGGTTGTTATCATTTTATATTTGGGTCATGCGTGGAACTCCATTACTTTTGCAATTAATTTTCGTATTCTACGGATTGCCAAACATGCCATTCGCACATATCGTTTTCGAGAGATATGACGCCGCACTCTTCGCTTTCATCCTGAACTATACAGCTTACTTTGCCGAAATCTTCCGTGGTGGTTTTGGAACTATCAGCAAGGGTCAATTCGAAGGTGCTAAGGTGCTTGGATTGAATTACTGGCAAACAATTAGAAAAATTATTATTCCTCAAGTTGTCAAAATCGTGCTTCCTTCAATTGGTAACGAAGTCATCAACTTGGTCAAGGATTCATCTTTAGTTTACGTAATTGGATTGGGCGACTTGTTGCGAGCCGGAAACATTGCCAGTTCACGTGACGTAACTTTACTTCCATTAGTCTTGGTCGGTGTCATTTATTTACTACTAACTTTGATCTGTACATGGGCATTGAAAGTCTTAGAAAAACGCTTCAGCTATTACCGTTAGGAGAGAGAAAATATGTTGAAATTAGAGAATATTACAAAAAGTTTTGATGGCAAAACCATCTTAGATAATTTAAATCTTGAAGTTAAGGATAATTCAATCCTCAGTATCGTTGGCCCTAGTGGTGCCGGTAAAACTACACTCTTACGCTGTATCGCTGGTCTTGAACGCGTTGATTCCGGAACATTCACTTTAAACGGCAAAACATTCGACCCCTTCGACGAATCAGTCAAGGAACGTGTTGTCGGCGTTGTTTTCCAAGATTTCAACCTCTTCCCTCATCTATCTGTAATGGAAAACGTTGCTTTAGCACCCGAAATGGTACTCAAACAAGACAAGAAAACTGCCGAAAAAAATGTCTCTGATATATTGGCTCAATTAGGTTTGACTAGTCTCAAGAATCAATATCCATTCGAATTATCCGGTGGTCAAAAGCAACGTGTTGCCATCGCCCGAGCTTTAGCAATGAAACCAGAAATTCTATGTTACGATGAACCAACATCAGCATTGGATCCAAGTTTGCGTGATACCGTTGCACAAGTGATCCTTGATTTGAAAAACACTGGCATTACTCAAATCGTCATTACCCATGATCCCGACTTTGCCCAAAAGATTGCTGATCAACTACTTGAAGTTAAACCATTAAACGATTAATCATAGGGGGATTAATAATATGAAGAAAAAGATATTTATATTCTTGAGTTTATTAGCCTTCTTCAGTCTGAGTTTGGCTGGTTGTGGCAATAGTCAAAAATCAGTAGCACAAGAAGCCAACACGACCGACACTTGGTCACACATCAAAAAAAGAGGTCGTGTCATTATTGGACTTGACGATACCTTTGTTCCCATGGGCTTTCGTGAAAAAAACGGCAAATTAGTTGGTTACGATATTGACCTAGCCAAAGCCGTATTCAAGCAATATGGCATCAAGGCAGATTTCCAACCAATCGACTGGAATATGAAGGAAACTGAACTTCGTAATCGGACAATCGACCTAATTTGGAACGGTTATACCATTACACCTGCTCGTAAAAAGCAGCTCCTATTCTCCAGACCTTACATGGCCAACCGCCAAGTTTTAGTAACGAAAACAGCCGAGAATATTACGACATTCAAAGGTATGCAAGGCAAAACTCTAGGAGCTCAAACAAGTTCCTCCGGTGCCAGTCTCCTAGACGAGAAGCCAACCATGTTGAAAGATTACATCAAAGGCAAGACACCGGTTCTTTATGATTCATTCAATAATGCATTGATGGATCTTGATGCCAACCGAATCCAAGGACTACTGATCGACAGTGTCTACGCTGGCTATTACATCAGTAAGGAAAAAGATCCATCATCATATCGTGTAACACGTGGCGGTTTTGATGGTGAAGACTTCGCCGTCGGAATGAGAAAAGGCGACAAGACATTGAAGTCCAAGATTGATAAAGGATTACAAGAACTAGCTAATACTGGCGAACTTCAAAAAATCAACAAGAAGTGGTTCGGAAATTCCGACAACACACTGATTCAACCTGAAAAGTAGAGTTTTGTGTTTGCCGTTCACTGCCGCTGGAGGTTTCGAGGGAGTCTCGCATGCCACGCGACCGGTGAAAGCCTTGTGTCTCGCGCCTCGATTTTGAGCTTCGCAAAGTACGCGAATCTCAAAATACGTCGGTGTTGTAAGAGCAGAAAATCACTGCTCTAACATCACCTGCACGGCATTTCGACTCCCTCGAAACCTCCAGCTATATATAATTTTTTGATGATATATCAATATAAGCCTCAAGTTCATCTTCATATTTAATAATATGTCGGATGAACTTGGGGCTTATTTTTTTAGTTTGGAATTATATAATATAGAGCTTAATTATTAAAACTTCAAAATACGTAAAATCATGACGGAAACTCCAGAGCAATTATCCAGGCCAACTTTATCGACAGAAAACCTAGCCTCCGGTCGTGCGTGATTGAGTACGCTGTGAAGGTGGCGTTACGGCTTCAGCCGTTACACCACGGGGCGACTTTGGATACTTGCCGAACTTGCAAGGATTCAAAGCGAGGTTCGAGACCGCATTTTGGCTCGGACCGGTCCCCATAGCGGACTACAATCACGCACGACCGGAGGCGGCCATACTTCAACAACAAAAAATAAAAAAGAAGCTTCTAGACAAGTGCTCTAGAGGCTTCCTTTTCAGCGAATCGATCAATGATCTTGCTTAGAAGTTCAGGATTTCTCAACTGACTTTTCCACTCATCACTGACATGATAATTTAAATTTTCACAACTGCTAATCGTTGCAGCAATGCTGGCAATTGTATCGGTATCATCACCCAAATTGACAGCAAGAATAATAGCTTTATCAATACTAGTACTGGCCAAGACGCTCCACGTGCTAGCCAACAATGTGTCGACTACATAACCTGAGGACTTAATATCTTTGCGCAAGGTCATACCAAAATTATTTTTGAACATTTCATCATATTGAGGTAATTCAGCCAACTCGTCTGGTCGATTTCGTAAGGCCTGATTCAACTGTTCGGGTAAATAATTCAAGATGGCTCTCAAAGCGCGGCCATTCAATAATCCATGTAAAATTTCTAAATAAATATAACTGCCGACGATTGCTCGTGGATGGCGGTGTGTTAAACAAGTGTACTCATAAGTTAATTGAAGTCTTTTGTTCAAATCCGACTCATCAACCAAATGAATTGCCAAAGGAGCAAGGCGCATCAAAGCACCATTTCCATTAGCTTCCACACTTGGATCTCCACATTCCAAAGCTGGATAGTGATTAACTGACCAATTTCTAACTGCTTTAGCACAAGCACTCCCAATACCAAATGCTAAATTGTCAGGTGTATATTCGTTGTGAAACATATAATTCTCGAACTTTTGCATCAATTCATCATAACTGCCATTTTCGGTTAAACTTTCCATTAATGGCAAAGTGAATGATGTATCGTCCGACCAACTCCCTTTGGTCTGTTCCCACGTTCCGCCCGCAGTCATTGAATCAACATAATAAGAATCACGCTTGGAAAATTCGACTGGAACTCCCAATGCATCCCCAACTACACCGGCGTACAAAATATTTTCTATCTGACGCTTATGCAACAATTCTCATCTCCCGTTTAAAAAACTGGGACCAAATTATTCATTTAGTCTCAGCTTCATTTCAGTCTTCTATTTTAAGAATACTATAAAACTTTTCCCATCTATAAGCACGTTTAATCCTAAAAAATTAATAAAGCAAAAGCCAAAAAGATGCCCAACATAGCGAGCAAACTAACCTTCAACTTATCATCGCGAACATTCCGCAAATTTTTATTCATAAGCATATGCCTCCGTGCCTACAAGTGTTATATCATCTAAAGCAAAAAATGAAAAGGCTTTTTTAAAAAACTTAATTTTATTTTTTTGATTATATTTTGTTTCATTATGCCGTCTCCAGAACCGAGAATATACACCTACTATACGGACCAGCTCGAGCCAAAGAGCGGTCTCGAACCTCGATTTGAAGCCTCGCACAACCCGCGAGTCTCCAAAGTCGCCCGGTGGTGTAACGGCTAAAGCCGTAACGCCACACCCACAGCGGGTGTATATTCTCAGTTCTTCCGACTAATTTAGTTTACTTTGTTAGAGGCTATTACTTCCGTTTTGAAATTTCCATCTCTCTTAAAATAATTAAATGTAGTTAAAATACTATTATGACTTTATCAATTATTAATAAGTCCAAATGATTGATTACAATAAAAACCTTTGTATAGAATTATTTATACGAGCATTTCCCGAACATTTCAGTATAATTAAGATATAACTAACGTGTAGTGCTCGCCCAAAATTTGATAATGTTTACTGACAAATATGAAGTTAGTTACATTTAATTAAAACAATAATTCAGTTGGAAGAGCTGAGAGTATTCATATGCAGCGAAAGTGGCGTTAGAGCTTTAGCTCTTACACCACCGGGCGTGTTGGAGACTTACCGGTCTTTGGTAAGGCTTCAACCGAGGTTCGAGACCGCACTTTGGCTCGGACCGTTCCGCGCAGCAGATGAATACTCTCAGCTCTGGAAACGACATCCTTCAATAATCCACTGGCACACACGTTATAAATATAAAGGAGTGCTCACATACACCTATGGAAAAAAAGAATCGTGTTTATTTAGCCGGACCATTTTTTAGTGAAAATCAAATCAAGCGTCTCGACGAAATTCAAAAGCTTTTAGAAGCTAACCCAACTATCGGAGATATTTTCCGCCCTGGTAAAGATGAATATAGTGATGCTGAATTTGGATCATTTGAATGGCAAACTGCCGTTTACAAACATGATATTAATAATATTAATGTTTCAGATGTTGTGGTCGCAATGTTAGACTATAAAATAGAAGAAAACGAATTAGAGCCTGACTCGGGAACAATGTGGGAATGTGGCTATGCGATAGCTAATAATGTCCCAGTTATCGGTGTCAGAAATATGACAGATGAACCCTTGAATTTGATGTTAGCTGGTAGTTTAACAGCTTTCTTCAATGGTCACGATAGCATTCAAAAAATTAAAGATTATAATTTTAACACATTAATGACACGCTACGAAAACGTTAAAGTACTTTAGGAGGAACGACATGTCACAAGTAACTCAACGAACAGAAAAGTCCATCATCACAGCAATGGTTTCCCTACTACAGAAAAAACCGTTCGAAAAAATCACTGTCGGTGATATTTGTGACGAAGCGTTGATCAACCATAGTACTTTTTACCGCTATTTCAATGATAAATATGCTTTGTTGCACGCAGTATTTTCATATCTATTGGATGACTTGCTCAACAACACATCTAATGCCAAAACAGTCGTCTACCAAATAGCTGACTTTATGGAAAAGAATAGTAGTTTTATTCACCATATTTCACCACAGTATCAAACAAAAGCTAACCTCTACCCTGAATTTCGCAGTATCTTGCAAGATATTGTTAAAACCAAGAGTAAGGATCCGGCCAGTCAAAATGATCCACTGATTAAGATGATTACTAAATCGGACTCGCCCGAGTTGATGATCAGCTTCATTGTTGGTGGCTTGATTGGTTTAGTCGAGTATCTCGAAGATAACGACTTCAACGTCTCACGTGATAAATTTATTGAATTTACTGCTAGCTTCTTTGAGAAATGGTCTAACTAGACTTTTTTGGGGGCCGCCGGAGGGTTCGAGGGAGTCTACAGCCATGCGACCGGTGCGAGCCAAAGTACGGTCTCGCGCCTCGATTTTGAGCTTCGCATAAACCGCGAATCTCAAAATACGTCGGTGGGGTAAGGTCTTACGACCTAACGCCACCTGCACGGCATTCCGACTCCCTCGAACCCTCCGGCTAATGTATTGATGTGCTTCTATATAATATGAGTTTTACTTAATAATCATTAAAGTTAACTCTGGATTTTCAAAAATATAACTTATATCACAAAATCATAGACTTAAAAAATAGTCTATTTTTTTTACGCTTTTTTTACATTAAATAGATTATATATATACATTCCGTCTTCATACTATAGCTACTGACTTATTTTACGGGAAATTCGAAACCGGAGGCGGTATCCTTCAACACATAACCATATTTGTCACAATTCCCTGATAAGTTTACAATTGTAATATTGCGTTTATTTCAAGGAGGTAAAAATGTCATCAGGAAAGATCAATAAAAAATGGTTCCTGCTCAGCATGATGCTGGTTGCAGCCAACTTGCGACTTCCTATTACTATTATTCCGCCACTCTTGAGTACCATTGAAAAAGATCTCGGTATTCCTAAATCATTGGCCGGTTTAATTACATCTATTCCACTAATTACTTTTGCCATTATTTCACCAATTATTGTTAAAGTTGCCAAAAAGCTTGGTAACGAATTGACGATTTTTGTCTTCTTTATTCTCTTAATCCTCGGTAGTTACTTGCGAATTATCCCGACTGTTTGGGCTCTGATGCTGGGAACATTTCTCGCTGGGGTCGGTATCGACAGTGGTAATGTCCTCGTTCCTGCAATAATTAAGGATCACTTGCCTAATCAAATTCCTTTAGGGACCAGTCTTTACACGATGTCGATGCTCCTTATTGGTGCCATCGGAACGGCTTTATCAGGTATCTTGATTACGAAATTCAATCTACAAACTACTTTGGCAATTTTATCAGTCGTTGCCATTGTTGCTTTAGTTTTCTGGATTCCTAATTTGAAATACAATCATCGTGAAACTACTACTATTCAACATAAAACTAATTATCGTAGTGTCTGGACGCAAAATCTCGGTTGGTTGATTACTGCATTTTTCGGATTACAATCAATCGTCTACTACTCACTCATCACTTGGTTACCTTCAGTTTTGGAAAATCATGGCATTAGCACTATCTTTGCCAGCAACCTTCTGACACTGTTACAACTAAGTGGGTTGCCCTGCTCATTCATCGTGCCTTTCTTGTCCGTTAGAAAACACGGGATGAGAACACTGCTAATCATGCTATTTGTTGGCTATGCCATTGCCCCACTGGGGTATCTATTTTCGACAAGCAACGCCGTATTTTTGACAATCATCACTATTGTCACCGGATTCGGTTCTGGCTTAGCTTTCAACATGGCCATCGTTTTCTTCACGGAAAAGACTACCAATCCTTATCAAACCGCAGAAGTTTCCGGTATGGCTCAGTCTGCTGGTTACTTACTGGCGGCTATCGGACCAGTGTTATTCGGTTTTATTGAAAACTCTGTTGGATCTTGGAATGTAATTGTCTTAATTCTCGTTGCATTATCAACATTGTTGGCTTTGTCAGGGTTACTTGTGGCTCGTCATAAACCAATTGCAGAATAAAAAAATCATCGTTTATCAAAAAAGATAAGCGATGATTTTTTAATTAAAACATTCCTTGAACCAATTCAGCCAATTTGATAAATATCCAACCTATCCAAGTTGTCGCTGATCCAACAATATTAGTAATTGCTGTAAAGCTCTTAACTGAACCGATATTACTCATAACAGCTGCTTTAGTAAATTCTGGAGCGATTGATGTTCCGGCATAAAATACAACCGTCACAATCAAAATACCTGCTATCAACATTCTAAACATATTTCTCTTACAGAATGGAGCAACTAGAGCAAATAAGAACATTAGAGATGCTAAATCTGCGAATGGTAATACTTTGTTTCCCGGTAGAACAAAGGCTAGGATAATTGCAAATGGTAGTAGTAACAATCCAGTTGCTAAAACAGATGGATCATCAATCAATAGTGCAGTATCCATACCAATAAAGAACTTTCTTTTTGGGAACCATTCCTTAAGCTGTGCATCAACACGGTCACGTACCATGACAAGACCTGAAACCAAAACATCAACCATGATTGGTAGTAAGTACATAGCTGCAGCAATATTAATACCTAAAGTAACAACTTTGCTTACGTCATACCCTGCTAAAATACCTAAAATAACACCGATAATCGCACCAAATGAAATTGGTTCTCCTAGAGTACCTAAACGTTTATTAACTGCTTCTGGCTGCAAGTTAATCTTGTTTAATCCAGGAATTTTTTCAATAATCCAATCTGCAGCGATACCAAATGGTATCCAAGCTATACAGGTTAGATGTGGAAACGATATTCCCTTTAGATCCTTATTTGGAAATTGCTTTTGAATTATCGGTTGTGTCAAATCTGCAACAACCAAAGTAATTGCATAAATAATCCAATCTGCAACCACAGCAACCCAGAAATTATTAGTCCCTGCATAGATTACAGCTCCCAATAATAGGAAAATCCAAAAGTTGAAAATATCAATATCAACCGTCTTAGTAACATTCAAAACTAAAAGAATAGCATTGATTACTAAGAATCCTACAACTGCAACAGGCATGATTGGAGATCCCCAACCAATTGTGGATGCAGTTGCCCAGCCAACATCTGTAACCGTTAAATGTAATCCTAAACGTGCGACCATTGCTTTTGAGGCCGGACCTAAAGCATTTAAAAGAAGGTTAATAACCATTGATACACCTGTAAAACCAACACCTACAAGCATACCAGCTTTAAACGCTTTAGCTGGTTTCATCTTAAAAATGAGACCTACAATGAAGAAGATAATGGGCATCATGACACTCGCACCTAAAGAAATAATGCTGTTAATTATTGCCATAAGTTACCATTCCCTTCTATTCTTCTATACTTTGTAAGAAACGACTTGCAAACAATTTCGGAGTATTCTTAAATGCATCGGCCGTTGAACCTGCCAAGTGAGATGTTAATGTGATATTGTCTAATGCTAAGAATGGACTATCCTTTGGCAATGGCTCTTCATCAAATGTATCAACAGCAGCACCAGCAATCTTATGATTCTTAAGAGCATCAATCAAAGCACTTTCATCAACAAGTGCGGAACGTGCTGAGTTAATGAAGTAAGTTCCTTCTCCCATCAAATCAAACATATGCTTGTCAATGATGTGATGTGTTTCCTCAGTTGCACGCATATGAATTGAAATAATATCGGCTTGCTTAACTAAATCTTCCAACTTATTTACTTTTTCAAAGCCTTCTACTGAGTCAACATATGGATCATAAAAGATAACGTTAGCATCCATACCCTTCATAAATTGAGCTACTAGACGTCCAATATGTCCAAATCCAATAATACCCATAGTCTTTCCGCCAACTTCGGGAATATTATCTTTGTTAGGGAAGTCTTTTAGCCATATATCTTTATGCATTGCTGCAGAAGTTCTTGCAATATTACGTGTTTCTGACAAAATCAAACCAACGGTAAATTCAGCAACAGCTCTGGCATTACGACCAGCAGTATTCATAACTTTAATGCCTTTACTTTCGGCATAATCTTTATTTACGTTTTCAATTCCACCACGGAGAACACCAATATATTTCAAATTCTTAGCTTTATCAATTAGCTTCTTGCCGATTGGTGTAAATTGTGTAATAATAACATCGAATTTATCAATATCCTTTAACAAACTTGGGTCGGTGATTTCGACGGCATCAGCCCCTTGTTGCTCTACCAGAATATTATCGTTTTGTAATGACTCAACTGAGTCATGACTCCAGTCACGGATTTCAACTTCGAATCCGTGATTTTTTAGTTCTGTCAAACCATTCTCCAACATTTTTGGAGTAATCAAATTATCACCAAATGCTAAAACCTTCATAATAACAAATCCCCTTTTATAAAAATTTAGTGCATTAACATACCACCAGTTAAGTCGACTGTGGCACCAGTCATATATGAATAAATATCGGAAGCAAACAACGTACCCATCTTTGCAACTTCTTCAGGTTCTACAACACGCCCCATAGGAATACGATTTACATAGTAGTTTGGATCTTTATCTAAGTTTGCTTGAATCATCCGTGTATGCATAATACCGATACACAAATTAATAACATTAATTCCATTTTTAGCCTGTTCACGAGCTAATGAAGCGGCAAATGCAATCAATCCTGCTTTAGAAGCTGCATAGTGTGAGTGACCCGTTGTTGATCCATAATATGCTGCTTGACTTGTAATATTAATGATATGACCACCGTGATTCATTGAGTTAGCATCACGAATGAACTCCTGACTCAAAATAAATGGTGCACGTAAATTGGTTTCTAGTTGACGATCCCAATCTTTGACTGAAATTTCATCTACATGACCTGTTAGCCAGATACCAGCGTTATTAACCAATATATCAATCTTCGATAATTTTTCTTTTGCCTGTTTGAAAAATTCACGACATCCCGACTCTTGAGATAAATCAGCCTTTATACCGTATGCCTTAACATCTGTCTTTTCGGCAACAAGCTTTTCAGTTTTTTCAGGATGCTCACTTTCACTGTAGTAAGTAAAAGCAACGTTTACACCTTCATTAGCCAAAGCAATTACGAATTGTTGTCCTAACCCAGTTGCTCCACCGGTTACAATTGCATTTTTACCTTTTAATCCTAATTCCATAATATTTCCTCCACTTCATTACTTATTTTCTAGAACAGGTTCTTCTAATTCTGTATCCTCCATTGTCTTCCATGCACCATGCATGCCTTGTAATTCTTTTTTATACAATGCATATTTTTGTTGATAGATCCTAGCATTGGCTGGATTTGGCTGAATTGTTCTTGAAATCTTCACCATCTTATCTGCTGCAGTTGCAAAGTCTGGATAAACACCTGACATAACAGCAGCTGCCATCGAAGTACCTAGGGCGCCGTTTTCTGAAACATCAACTAGTTCAAGTGGGCATTGGAAAACATCGGCAAACATTTGAAGCCACGTATTACTGTTGGTAATACCGCCAGCAATTCGAATAGGACCACTAATGTCAGGATTTATAGAATTCAATTTTTCACAGTGTGCCATGTGTGCAAAGACAACACCTTCATAAACTGCTCTTACGAATTCGCCCAGGCTGGTTGATTTGGTTGCTCCGACAAAACCAGCAGTAGCATTAGCGACACCAGCATTTGATCCAAAAATGAATGGGAAGAAGATCAACTTACTATCGGCTGGTTCAACGCTGTTAACTAAGCTAGAACAGTAGTCATAAATCGACATTTTTCCTTCTTTTTTCAATTCTGCTTTAATTGGACCCATGAAAGTGTTGATAAACCAAGTTAAATTACTCCCTGATGTGGGACTAGCTTCTGTAATAAGATGATATCCAGGAATTGGATAATCAGAAGTCATAAATAAATCCTTAATAACCTTAATTTCTTTACTGATATACTGATTGATACTCCAAGTACCAGTGACAATTGATAGATTATTTCCTTCTACCAGACCGGTTGAGAGTGCACTTGCAGTGATATCAAACAATCCCCCTGCTACTGGTGTTCCCTCAATTAATCCTGTGGCAGTAGCAGTTTCAGCTGTAACTTGACCACACTCATCATTAGCATTAACTAATTTAGGCATCTTTTTGAGCCAATTCTTGATTCCAAAGAAATCAAATACTTTTTCATCATAATCTTCTGTTTGTTGATTAATCATTGATGTTCCGGATGCATTTGAAAGCTCAAATCCTGCCTTTCCTGTCAACCAATAACGAACTAGATCAGTGATCATAAATACATATTTAGTTTTCTCATAAACGTCTGGTTCATTCTCATCTAACCATTTCAATAATGAAACTGGTTGTGATGCCCAAACCGTTTGATATGTTCTGGGGCGTACATCTGTTTCATACTTTGGATCTGCAAGCCATTTATCTACAATTCTATGTGCTCGATTATCAGTTGAAATGATACCGTTACGAACAACACTGCCGTTTTCTCCCATTAGATATAGGCCATTTCCATGACCTGTACATGAAATACCGACAATATCATGAGCATCTATTCCGGACTTCTTTAGAGCCCCTCGAATAGCTTCAAAGTTAACTTCTTTTAATTCATTCATATCACGTTCAGTCCAATAATGGTGCGGTGTCAACATGGTAGTGTACGTAGTATGCTTAGCAATTTCGTTACCATTAATATCATAGATAGCGGCTTTACTAGATGTTCCACCATTATCTATTCCCATTAAATACTTTGTCATGATTGAATCTTCCCTTCTAGATCATTCCCATAAATCAACCTTGCTTGTGGTGACCGCAGAAATACCTACACCAAAAATTTCTTTGATCATTTCCTTATCTCTTACAAAACCACCAGCGATATAATTGTGTTTATCATTCATCTGCGTTAATTGCTCAATTTCTTGTACACCACACTCGGCTGGTAAAACCTCAATAGCATCAAAGTGGTTATTTCTTAAAATATTAGCCGATCTTTTCAAAGATCGAGAATCAATCATGAACAATCGGTAGACTACTATTATTCCCAAAGCATTTGCCATCCGAGCTGCGTTTACATTCGTTGTAAAAATTCCGTCCAAATGATACATATTCTTTAAAAGTTTCATTCCGGTACTATCCGGCTTAAATCCACCAATCAATTCCAAATCAGCAAATACTTTCTTGCCATGCTTATGTACAAATTCAACTTGTGACATTAAGTTTCCAATATTTGTATCACTGATGAAAACGATTGGAGAATCAGCCTGACAGGCTCTTCTTAAATACTTAATTTCTCTAACCGATGGTATAACGACTGAATTCAATAACATTTTATTTACCTCAACAAAGTTTTGTCTGTGAGTCTAACGACTTATCAGCTACTTAAGCTTATTAAATTTGGGGTTATATGGACTACTTTTCTGACTTAACTTCGTTGTAAATCTTAATAGCTTCATCCACGCTCTTATCATCGTGAATAATAGCGGCCAAAGCAGCAACCTTACCAACAGGATTTGGATCTTGAGTAATATTACGTCCACAGGCAATACCTTTAACACCAGCATCCATCAAGTTACGTACAAATTGGAAGTACTCTTCATTGCTTGTCTTTGGACCACCTAAGGCAACTACTGGACGATGGGCATTTTCAACAATCTTCTTGTCTGTCTCAACATCGCCTGTCATTCTTGTCTTAATTACATCTGCACCATATTCAGCACCTAAACGTGCACCTGTACGTACATTCATTGGATCTCCAGATTCTTCACTGATTACTGGATAACTGTATGGTAATGTTTCAGCCAAAACAGGCACGTTCCATTCCTCACCTTGTTTTGCCAAGTGAGCTAACATCTTATGTGAGAATTCTTCACGTCCCTTTGCACCTGGGAATGTCATACAAACAACACCATCGGCACCCAGTTTCAAGGCATCAGTTACATCGAAGAATTCTGCTGTTTCTGGTACTGTTGGATCAAATACATTTACTGAACCATCGACACGTAATACAGTTGGAACATCAAGCAAATCTTCTTCAAACATTTGAGCTTGGCCATAAGTTACCAATGCAGCATTTAAACCATATTTCAATAAGTTTTTGACATTTTTAACACTGAAATCAACACCCTCGGTATTCTTTGAAAAACCAAATCCGTCCAAGGCGACAATAATAGTTTTGCCATCCTTTCCAAATAGTTTTGACATACGTTTTTGCTTATCCATAACAAATTCCTCCTAAAAATGTGCAAAAAAATAAAGAGCGCCTCAGAAATTACCTATAGCATTACTGCCAAAAGGTCATTTTCCAAAGCGCTCTTTATTTCTTGCTTTGTTGTTACTTATTTTGTTTACGACAACAATATAGCTCGTTATGTAAGCGCTGTCAAGCTTTCGATTAAATTTTGTTCAATAATCTGATGAAATAGTAACTAAATTTAGTACATAATTGCCCGTGTAATCATGTTTTTTTATTGAAACTAAAATATCAAAATAAATTATTTTTTTAGAAAAAATACTCAAATAAATTCCAATCTTAATTAGTCAATTTGAATTTATAATTCATTCTTAGAATAAATAAGCTATATTATAAATAGAGTCTTATTATCATTTAACAGGAGAAAAATACAAATATGAAAAATTTATTTTTTGATTTTGATGGCACTATTGCCAATACCCAAGAAGGTGTCATAAATGCACTTAATTACATGGCTAAAGAAATGAAGATGGAAAATCTGGGTGAAGATATTTATACAAAATTTATCGGACCATCCCTACCAGAAGGCTTGGCTAGATACTATCCTGACTTCCCCAAGTCACGCTACCAAGAAGCTATCAAAACTTATCAAGCCTTCTACAATACTAAAGGTATTTACCAACTGAAACTTTATGATCAAATGGAAGAAACTCTTGCCAAATTACAAACTGACGGATACAAACTTTTCGTTTCTACAGTTAAGCCTGAATCTCTTGTTAAAATTCTTGTCCCTCATCTCGGGCTGGATAAGTACTTCTCAGGCGTTTATGGTGCATCTGACGACGAGACTACCCGCAACACTAAGAAAGCCATTCTACGTTATGGCATGGACGATGCTGGTGTTTCCGCCACTGACACATTAATGATTGGCGACCGTATGACTGATATGGAGGGTGGTTTAGAAAATCATACCCATACCCTCGGCGTTCTTTATGGCTTTGGTGACAAAAAAGAATTGGCTGATTCCGGTGCTGAACGCATTGTTGAACACGTAACCGATATTCCCGCAGGAGTTGAACAATTTGCTTAACCAAAAAGATCTTGAAGCTTTCAATATACTGGGAGAGTTTTGCGGTCAACGTGATATTCCAGAATTAACCACAGCCGCCCTACAACAAAAATACAAAATTTCTCAAGCAGACGTTTTCGTTTTGTTCGGTGGCAGTATTCTTTACGGTGTCGACATTTTAGTGAAAGCCATTCAAAATAAAGTTGCCAAAAAGTATCTCATTGTTGGTGGCTACGGTCATACAACCGCTACTTTGCAACAAACTGTTGCCCATCAATATCCTGACCTGCAAACTAGCGATATGCAAGAAGCTGACTTATTTGCGGCTCTGTTGAAAAAGCGATTCAATTTACAGGCAGATTACTTGGAAACTAAATCAACTAATTGTGGCAATAACATCACCTATTTGTTAGACCTTCTCAAACAAAAACATATTGATTTCCAATCAATTATTCTGGCTCAAGACGCAACTATGCAAAAAAGAATGTCGGCTTGCTTGGATAAGTATGTTTCAGCAGATGTTAAAATAATTAATTTTGCTACATACCAAAATCATTTGACTATCAAAAACCATGAGATAACTTTTACCAAGGACATCCCCGGAATGTGGACACCTGAGCGTTACATGAAATTATTAATGGGAGAAATTCCGCGGCTAACCGATAATACTGACGGTTATGGACCCCAAGGTAAAAATTTCATCAGTCACGTCGATATTCCCGAAAAAGTTCGGCAGACGTATCTTTTTTTGAATGACAAACACCCACAGATCAACCGTCCCAGCAATAATTTGTATTCTTCTTAAAAAAAGTTCAACTTTTCCCTTGCTATGAAACGCGTTCGATAATATATCATACTTTGTGTAGAGAAGTTAAGACATGTCGAACCGCTTCGTTGAATTTATAAAAATGCAAGGGAGATATCAATTATGTTTAAAATTTTTAGAAAAAACCACACAACCGCAAATATCGAATTACAAGATAACAATCAAATGAGTGCTTTGAAATTAGCTGCTAAGAAAGCCGCCGACGAGTTCGGTGTTGATGAACAAACTATTCAAAGCAGTATCTTTGCTAGTGCTGCCGCTGGCAATACTATTATTGAAAACCGTGCTGTCTTCATGTACGCAACTAGTGAAAAGAAGAGCCGTGTTCACACAATGATGCTGACATTCAAGAACCCCGTTGTTTGGGGCAATGACAAGACTCCTATCGACTACTTGATTGTAGGCATGTTCCCAGAAGATTCAGATCAAAATACTGTTGACGCTGTTACTGAAAAAATCACTAATATTATGCACGATAAATCAGAACAACTTGATGATATTAAGTTTAATGATGGTGATTTGAATAAACTTAACCAAGCATTTACTGACTAAAATATATTTATAAAAATAAATGAGCGTACTAAAAAATCAAATTGATTTTTAGTACGCCCATTTGCTATTCAATTATTACTCTTTTTTAAATATTTCAACTTTACGATGATTAAAATACGAATGCTTTACAAAATGCCAACTTTTATCTGATAAAAATCCACCATTCTCGCTCATGTCTTCATCAAAAAGCATGGTTGAATCACCAGACTCTGCCCTACCAACATCATTAAGATCTCTCAAATATCCATAATCTTTCTGTGGAGATGGGACAATACTTTCTTTATTCTTGCGAGGTACCTTTTCCATACTTACGTATTCTGAAGAATTTATTGGCTTTTGAACCAATCTAAAAGTGTTAAAGAAGCTTGAGAGATTTTTAATATATAACTTATGACCTTTGTTATCTTTAGTCATCATTTTATTAATTTGTGCAGTCTCCTCCATTGATCCAGAAGAATTGTTGAACGATGTTATTTGATTATTGAATCCAAAATATGCTTTATATGCAAAAAGCATGAACACCGCTAGTGGCAACAAAATGAAAGTAGTCTTACCAACTTTACCAACAGCTTTAAATGACAAATATACCCCATATCCAGTCAGTACAGCTAATGGGAACCACAAGAAATTCCAGTGATTATAATTGGGTCTAATAACCATTACTCCTGGAATGAAGGCCAGTAATGATTCTAATATAATAATTCTGAAATTCTTTACGTTAGTGTTTAGAAATGAATTCTTTCCAAATAGTCCGATAGCTGTAAAAGCTAACATAAATGGAAAAATCACACCATAAGGATACGTACTATTTTGAGGTAGATTATCGCTACCCAAGTTAATCTGATTAATTCCCATAAATACATTTTGCTTAATACTACTTAAAATTGAACCCTTGGTACTAATCAAAGAACTCACTCTATTTGCTTGTAAATACGGTAGATCAAAGAACATAAATTTTGAAAACTTATCAATATGTTGAACATTTACCCTATATGCAAATACGATTAATGGCAAAACTAGTATCAATATTGCCATTGCCCAGACGAACATTTCCTTCAAAGAAAACCATTTTTTTATTAATCCAGTAAAAAGTAACCCTATTATCAAAAATGGCAAATATATCCATGAGGCAACATAACCATAAGCTGATAGCGATAGTAGTGCTGCTGACCCTAGCAAGAGCAAATATCTACCAATACTTGAAGAATTGACCATAGCCAAATACATTGTCACCAAACCTAAAGTTACAAAGATCGGTGAAATATTAGCGTCTAAGACCCATCGTCCTGAAATCAGAAACCATGGTGTCGTGACCATTGCTAACGTAATACAGATAGATAACCATTTATCGTCCGAAGTAAAATAAATTGCTAATACAATACTTAGAATTGTTACTAAAGTTAACAATGCCATAGGAAACCTAAATAAGAATATAGAAAATCCAAACAACTTTATCAATGGCGTTATAATCCAAGCATATAATATCGACTGTCCTTGTCCCCAAACACTTGCAAAATATATTGGATTCTTAAGTCCATGAATATCCGTTCCAAAATGAGCTTTACTGATAACCTCATTCATATAATTAGTTTCATCAGTATACAAACCTGGTATATAGTCCAATTTGAAAAATAGTAAAAATCCAAATACCATCATCAATATTGCTATTACAAATATTGGTAAACCTTTTTGGATTATTTTATGATAACGTTTCCCTTTAAAAATGATACTTTACCCCCGTTTTTTAACATCAACCTTCTCATTCTACTAAAGGAATTCGTCATTTCAATACTATAATTAAAAAATTTTATTCATTTACTTATATTTAATTAAAAACAGCATAAAATACTAAATAATTTTAAAATATATTGTACATTGATTTTTTCGAGGGTAATTGATTAAACGTAATCCAGACATTCAATGAATTGCTTAATTGGAGGCAGTTCTTTTATTTTGACAAAGTAGTGGACTTTGTCCACTAAAATGCTATAATAAATTTCATTAACTCATAGGAGATGAATTATTTGTTAAATAAATCTGAGATATCTTCCATCAGAAATTTCAACCGAGATTACACCAAACTACTCGGAATCATGAATAAAAAAGTTCTCAACACGCCATTCAGTTGGACTGAGGGTCGTGTCTTACTAGAAATTTCATTTAATAACGACAAAACTCCTATCGAAGTCGCCACAAATTTGGACCTCGATAAGAGTTATACAAGTAGAATTCTCAACCGCTTCGAAAAAAAAGGTCTCATCAGCAAATCACCTTCAGCCACCGATTCCCGTTCAGTCGAACTAAGTCTAACTACTGAAGGACAAAAAATGGTTAAAGAGTTAGACGACCGCTCCGACCAACAGATCAAAGACTTGTTAGCCAATCTATCATCAACTGAGCAACAACAATTTTTCCAATCTATGGCAACTTTAGACAAATTACTCTTTACTAGAAAGTAGGCATCACTATGTGGGAAACAAAAACCTTTTCAGAATTAACCACCAAAGAACTTTATGAAATCCTTTATCTTAGAACTAAAACTTTTGTTGTTGACCAAGAACGAGTTTATCAAGAAGTTGATGAACACGACTTGGAAGCTATCCATATTTTTGACATGATTGATGGCAAGGTTGCCGCCTATGCACGTGTTTTCCCACAAGGAAATAATGTCACTTTTGGACGTGTCGTTACTGCTTCCAAATACCGTGGACAAGGCTTAGGCAAAGAATTAATGGATTACGTGCTAACTGCGATTCAACACAACTTCCCGCATAAGGAAATTGAAATTGAAGCACAAGTCCAAGTTCAGGATTTCTATAAAAAATTTAATTTTGAAAGCCACGGCAAATCATTTTTATTCAACCATACGCCACATATCAAAATGACCCATCCAGCTATCTAATGCAAGACATTCCAGTGGGTATATTTAGTATCAGTTGCAACAAACTTTTTCAACAAGAGGTATTCTTTAGCCTTCAAAACTAAAGGTGAACTATTTTCCAAATTCAAATCTTCAATATCCACCCACTCAGAACCATTAGCGTCTTGACCGATAAACTGCTCATTTTTAATACGTGGAGTGCCTGAATAGTCGTCAATCAAATAGAACGTGCAGACATGATTATTCCAATTAAAGTGTTGATACGTCCAAGGATAAATAAAGCTAATCGTCCCCAACTGTTGAAAATGTAAAGTCTCCAAACCAGTTTCTTCCCTGACTTCACGAACAACAGCCTCACTGATCGACTCGCCTTCATCCAAACTACCACCAGGTAAATCATATCTTTTAATGTAGGGTCCACCGTTCTTGCTAATAACCAAAAGTTTGTTACTGGCAGAAATAATACCGTAAGCCCCAAAAGCGAAATGAACTTTTTTATGACTCATAAATAAACACCTCAAGTTTAATATGTTAATTTCCTCTGTTATGTAGCCCATACATCCATTTTAAACATGTTATTACTAAAAGTTTCAAATAAAAGCCCTTGAGATCAAAGTCTCAAAGGCTTTTTCGAATATTTTTTAATTAAAGAACCCCAATACTTTAATCACACCCATCGACAGAACAATACTGATGATGGCATGAAACATGAACAAGACCGAAAAAGCGATGAAATAAACCGAACCGCTGATAATTGCTGTTCTTATATGGAAAACATAGAAAATTGAACCAAACACAATCAATGTCACGACCCAAGGCAAAATTCCTTTATTAACTGTCATAAAATCGTTGCGGCTCAAGTCATAACCAGTGCTAGCAATCATAATCGTCAATACAACATAGAGGATAATCATCCCCCACGAAGCATTGGCAAAACTGGATTTCAAATTATCCAACACCGAGTCAAATATCATACTTGCCGACAAAGTCGTGTTGATATTCAAACTCTGTGTCAGTGAACTGATACTGAATTGGGCGTTTAACAAATATTTTTGTAATATAAACAATGCCAACGAACACATGTAATACGGCGCTAATCCAATGAAAAAGTTTCCTAATATCTGATAAACGTTACGGTCATTCCAACGATGATCAACTGAACCTAAAGCACCAGACTGTCGATAATTCAAATTCAATAACTGGACGTGGGTCACTTTATGTCCAAATAAATAGGCAAAAATAGCGTGACCTAACTCATGAATAATTACCCCGAGTCCACCCACAACTAATTGACTATTATTTCCTAAATTATCAACCAAAATTATTTTTGATAGATGACCTAACCACGAAGTTATCAGTGACGTCAGGTAAGGCACCAAAGTAAAGATGGCTACGAAAGTTATCACAAATCCAAAATAGCTATTCCACACACTAATCTCTCCTTGTGTAATTTCGTCAATTATACCTTAGCTGGATTTTCTAAACGACGATTTGCTTCATTCTTAACTAATTGATAAATAGTTGCGGCAACAGGAACACCTAATAGCATTCCTACAATACCACCAAGTCCACCACCAACTGTAATGGATGCCAAAACCCAAATACCTGGTAGGCCAATTGATGTCCCGACCACACGTGGATAAATTAAATTACTTTCTAGTTGTTGCAAGACAATAATAAAGACAACGAATAGCACAGCTTGTAATGGTGAATCAACTACGATCAACAAGAAACCAACAGCCCCACCAGCCCAAGCGCCAAGGATTGGTACCAATGATGTAATACCAACGAAAGCACCAACTGATAATGCATATGGAAACTTGAATAGTAGCATCCCTAGGGCACAAAGTGTCCCAAGAATAATTGCTTCCGTAACCTGTCCAACAATAAAACTGCTGAACATATTATTAGTAATATCTAAAACATATTTAATTTTTTTACGAGTATTTTCTTTAATAAATGCTTTACCAGCCTTATTAACTTGACCAATCAATTTTTCTTTAGTTGCCAAGATATAAACGGCAAACGTGACAGCCAGAATAAAGTTAAAAATACCTTTGGCAAATCCTGTCACAATTTTGAAAGTTGAACCAAACAGACCACTGACACCAGAAGTCAGAAATTTCATAACCTTAGATTGAACCGAAGTCCAATTAATATCAATAGCCTTCAATTGATCAGGCACAGCCGAGTGACTATTTATCTTCTCTGCCAAATTAGAAATATCAGAGAACAACGCTGGAATCGACTTGAAGAATTTCGTCAAAGCCAGAATAAACTGTGGCAATACCAAACGAAAGACACCAGTCATAACCAAAATAACAATCACCAAAGTAAGCAAAATAACGATGCCACGGCGACTACCATTTATCCATTTCGACTTACTATTAGGGAAAAAATGTTTCTCCAATTTAACAACCAAAAGATTCAGCACATATGCCAAAACGCCACCTAAAACTATTGGCAGCAAAATTCCAAACAGATTTAAAAAGATACTGTAAATTTGGGCAGGATAAATTAGTCCAACCAAGACAAGTACAACGATTATGCCGTATCTAATAATATTCCGACGATTTATTTCCAAAAGCGTGTCCCCCAGATTTATTTACTAATAAAGGTTTGTTGAAGTATGCCGTTTCCAGAGCTGAGAGTATTCATCTGCTGCGCGGTACGGTCCGAGCCAAAGTACGGTCTCGAACCTCGGTTGAAGCCTTTCCACAGACCGGAAAGTCTCCAACACGACCGGTGGTGTAATGGCTAAAGCCATAACGCCACTTTCACGGCATATGAATACTCTCAGCTCTTCCAACTAAATTTTTTCTTTAAATGAATGGTTCTGATAACTTTGCTTAACAACTAAACTGTTGCAACTATCAGATCCTAATTTTCTAGCATTAAATTACTAACGGTCATCGATTCAACTATCTTAACAAATTATAAATACAATTTGTAATCTTCACGAATAATTTAAAAGGAAATATAACAATTCATCCAACAGATTAACCCGTACTTCCTCCACAAAAGAAGAATAAATTTAAATATTGTGTCATATAACTGATAACTCTCATATTAAAAATAACTTAGCCTCCGGTTGCCAGTGAATTCACCCGCTGTGGAGGTGGCGTTATGGCTTTAGCCATTACACCACAGGGCGACTTTTGAGACTTGCCGAACTTGCAAGGCTCAAAAGCGAGGTCCGAGACCGCACTTTGGCTCGGACCGGTCCTCATAGCGGGTGAAATTCACTGGCAACCGGAGGCGGCCCTCCTTCAACACAAAAAAAGACCATCACACAAAAATGTGACAGCCAATATTTAAAGCTTATTGCTGGCAACCCAGCGTTTTATAACCTCAATCTCTTTGGCATTCTGATTAAATTCAGAAAATACCAGTGCCTTGTTCATATAACCACGAACCTTCTTATTGCTGCCGTTAACTCGACTTTCGTTCATAGCCAATTGGGCATAAATTCTCGCAATATAATAAGTAACATGATTTTCTGAACAAATTTTAACGCCGTAATTTAACAAAGCATTAGCAGTCTCTAAATCGCTGCGTTCGGAATAATACAATGCACAGTAGAAAATAATATTGATATAACGCCAAATTTTCGACACATCATCGATCGACATTGTATAAATATCATTGAAAACTTTGCTGAAGTAATACTCACTCTTACCGTCATCACCTTGTTTGGCATAAACCATTCCCATGCCAACAAATGACAAGAAGGTAAAAATCGTCTCACCTTGAGCATCTAATTCCGACAAAATTCGATTGAAGTCAAATACTGCATCGAACAGATCTCCGCCATCTAAGACATTCAAATAACCTTTTAAGTAATAGTATTGCATTAAAGCATCTTTATCATTTTCTAGGTCGTCAACATTGATAGACTTGATAATATTCCAAGAATCTTCGTACTCCTGAATAATTAGATTAAACTCTGCTTTATTCATTTGTTTGATAACCTTTTGGCTCTTACTATCAGTCACACCAATGATACTATCCAGAGATAAACCTAGACGATTACAAAGTTGAATTAAAATTTTTAGTGATGGTATTTTACCGTTATTTTCAAACTTACTCAAAGTTGCTTGTGTGCAGATTCCGTTACTTAGTTCCTTCTGTGAGAGACCTAACTCTTTTCTTTTATCAATAAACGTCTGTATATCCACGCCATCGCCCCTATATAAATATTTTATATATTGTTTAGATACAATTATATACCCTAGTTTATGCCATGTCATTGTTCGATAAATTCTTGTAACAATTCGTATTGTATATAAATAACATCTTATATGATATATAGAATAAAATCTTCAATAATTATTCCAATATTACATAGAACAATAATTTTGGCATAAAAAAAGTCGGAATTTCTTCCGATTTTTGAGTTTCTTATTTATTTTTTAAATCTTCAATGGAATTAATATTTGTCATATATTTTGGTACGGCTAATCCCACTTTGGCACCTTGTAAATTAGGTCCTAAATCTTCAAATCTACCCTTATAATCTTTATAAAAGAGACCTGAAGTCTTAGGCAACCAAGCACTAACTTGTGCATCGGCAGCTCCTGTGGCAATTGAAGCCCAAACGGGTTGAATTTCCATTGCTTGAATTGTGACCTTATAACCCTGATTTCTCAAGACTTGAGCAATCACATTAGTTGAAGCAATTTCAGAATCCCAAGCCACATAAGTCATCTTCAATGATTGACCATGAACCTTTTTAACACCCTTAGTCCATTCATTAACCAATTTTGGATTGGCCTTAATCCACTGCTTAGCAGCTTTATTAGGGTCCATTCCGTCATTGACCTTTAACATAACCTTAGACATCTGAGTAGGATTCCAGTGGAAACGGTCCAAAATTGTGTAGGCTTCCGGCTTATCAGTCTTCAAACCTTTACGAACAACGGTATTGATATGTTCAGCTTTACCATAGACGTTCTTTGGATCTTTCAAGAATTTGATTGGATATTTAGTAAACATCCAGTGCGGTTGCCAACCTGTTACGACGATTGGACGCTTGTCTTGAATAGCTTTGTCCAAAGTACTAGTCATCGCAGCGGTTGAACTTGTCTGTAGCTGCCAATTGTTCTTTTCCAAACCATATGACTTCAAAGCAGTTTGAGTTGATGACATAATACCAGCACCGGCATCGATACCAGTGATTGTATAGTTGACCTGTGAACCCAATTTTTCTTTGCTGTTGAATGGAGCAGTCTGAGAACTGCAGGCGGAAATAATTGGGATAATCAATAAAGCTAGTAAGAAAAGTTTAATAAACTTTTGTTTCTTCAAATAATCCCTCCTATTATTTTCTGTGTGATCTCGTTAATGATTGTGTTAAACGGTCCAAAATGATAGCTAAGATAACGATAGCCAAACCAGCGGCAAATCCATTACCAGCATCATTTCTACCAACGGCAAAGTAAACTTTTGTTCCCAAGCCCATGGCACCAATCATTGAGGCGATAACAACCATTGATAATGAAAGCATCATGCTTTGGTTGACACCGGCCATCAAACTTGTTTTAGCAATTGGAAGTTCAACCTTGAATAACTTTTGCCATTCAGTTGAACCAAATGAATCAGCAGCTTCAATCAATTCATCAGGCACTTCACGAATACCCATGTTAGTCATTCTAACTGTTGGAGGCATGGCGAAAATAACTGATGCGACGATACCTGGCACCATTCCGATACCAAACAATGCTACAGCTGGAATCAAGTAAACAAAAGCTGGCATTGTCTGCATGAAATCAAGGATTGGTTTCAAAATAACTTCAGCTGTGTGACTCTTAGCCATCAAGATACCCAATGGAATCCCGATTACTAAAGCAATCAAACTAGCTGTTAAAACTAACGTTAATGTTTGGGTCATATCACGCCAGAAATCTAAGTTCCAAATCATCAATAGACCTAGGAATTCAAATATCAGCAAGCCCCAGTTTTGTTTATCACGATTAACATAATATGTTAGAGCTAAAACTAAAATGATAAATAACCAGATTGGAATCAAGTCGAATACCCATTGAAAGGCATTGTTGATTGAACCAATAAAATTAGTTATAGCGTTGAAAAATCCTGTAAATTGAACTAACCAGTCGACAAAACCGTCGATCCAGTGAGCTAATGGAAGTTGTGGAATACTTTCTAAAATTAAACTATTCAAAATCGCTCACCTCATTTCCGGCTAAAGCGCCAAGTACGGCACCACGCACGATAATTCCCAATAATTGCTTCTTATCATTGATAACAGCAAATGGAATCCCTGTTTGTGAAATATCATCCATCAAGTCAGAGATAGGTGTATCTTCTGTAGTCGTTGGAACTTTAGTTTGAACGATCGATGTTAAATCGCCATTCTTTTCTCGAACAAGCTTGATAACATCATTAGCATCAACGATTCCGACTAGATTACGACGGCCATCAACAACATAAGCAGTTGAAACTTCAGTATCTTTCATCATCTTCAAGGCTAAACGTGGACCAGCTTTTTCAATGTTAAC